>NZ_LT671675.1:1709984-2009306 GCF_900143685.1 Parolsenella massiliensis
CACGATCGGGCGGATGTTGATGAGGCTCTGCGGCGTGATGTCATCGACGTCCTGGGCGGCCATGCGCTCGCGCACGACGCGCTCCATGCGGCTCATGCCGATGCGGAACTGATTGGCGACGAGCTCGCCGACCGTGCGGACGCGGCGGTTGCCGAAGTGGTCGATGTCGTCGGTCTTCTTGGTCTGGTCGCCAGCGTGCAGGGCAAGCAGGTAGCGAAGCGCGCACACGATGTCCTCGGAGGTGAGAACGGACTCGGAGGCGTCGACGTCGATGCCGAGCTTCTTGTTGATCTTGTAGCGGCCCACCTTGGCAAGGTCATAGCGCTGGGCGTTGAAGTACAGGCCGTCGAGCAGGCTGCGGGCGGAGTCGACCGTGGGCGGCTCGCCGGGGCGCTGACGCTTGTAGATCTCGATGAGGGCGTCCTCGCGCGTCTGGGCGACGTCGCGCTCGAGCGTGGAGCGGACGATGTCGGAGTCGCCGAGGAGCGTCAGGATCTCGTCATCGGACTCGGCGATGCCAAGGGCGCGCAGGAACATCGTGGCGCTCTGACGACGCTTGCGGTCGATGGAGACGACGAGCTGGCCGCGCTTGTCGACCTCGAACTCGAGCCAGGCACCGCGGGCAGGGATGAACTGCGCGCGGTGGATCTGGACGCCGTTGTCCATCTCGGCGGCAAAGTACACGCCGGGCGAGCGGACGAGCTGGGAGACGACGACACGCTCGGTGCCGTTGATGATGAACGTGCCGCGGTCGGTCATGAGCGGGAAGTCGCCCATGAAGACGAGCTGCTCCTTGATCTCGCCCGTCTCCTTGTTCACGAAGCGCACGTCGACGAGCAGCGGCGCCTGGTAGGAGATGTCCTTGGCACGGCACTCGGCGATGGAGTGGGCGGGGTCACCAAACTGGTGCTCGCCGAAGGTGATCTCCATCGTGCCGGCACTGTTCTCGATGGGCGAGGCCTCGGCGAACGCCTCGGCAAGACCATCGGTCATGAAGTGCTCGAAAGACTCCTTCTGGATGGTGATGAGGTTGGGGAGCTCCATCGCGGGGGCGATCTTGGAGAAGCTCACGCGATCGTGCTTGACTGCGGAGGTGGTAGTAGACTTAGCGGTACGCACCAGGCATTTCCTCCTTCAACATGGCATATGGCGGCAGTTGTCGCAAACTAGTAATCTACCGAAGGTTGCCTGTCTCGTCAATGAACAGTCTTGACATTCTATTTTTATTCATTTATCTTTTCGCACTTATGCCGCGTGCTGGGGTTTTGTTCCTGGCACGCGGCATTCTTATGTGGAGACGGTATGTGCAAGCTGGGGGTTTGTCTCGCAAGCGCCCCTCAGCGACATTTGCGAGCGGCACTCCCCCACCGGCCAGCGGCACGAAAAAAGGCCCCGTACCGGTTAATCGGTACGGGGCCCTGCGTAACTCAAGCTGCCTTGCGGCAGGAAGCACCGGATGGTGCCGAGAAGTTACTTGAGGGAGACGGCAGCGCCGGCAGCCTCGAGCTTCTCCTTGGCGGCCTCGGCGTCCTCCTTCTTGGCACCCTCGAGGACGGCCTTCGGGGCGCTCTCGACGACCTCCTTGGCCTCCTTCAGGCCAAGGCTGGTGAGCTCGCGGACGACCTTGATGACGGCGATCTTGTTGTCGCCGAAGCCCTCGAGGACGACGTCGAAGTTCGTCTTCTCCTCAGCGGCGGCCTCGCCGGCAGCGGGAGCGGCGACGACGGCGGCAGGAGCGGCGGCGGAGACACCAAAGGTGTCCTCGATGGCCTTGACGAGCTCGGAGGCCTCGAGAAGGGTCATTTCCTTAAGGGCATCGATGATCTCATCGGTGGTGAGCTTAGCCATTTCTAAGTCCTTTCATAGCTCATGCGTTTAGGCATGAAGTTCTTCGTAGGTCGACGCGCGGATGCGCGCCTGGTTCGCGGACAAGCCGCAAGGTTGCCGCTAGGCAGCCTTCTGCTCGGAAACCTGCTGGATCGAGCGGGCAAGACCGGAGGAAACACCATTGACGCACACGGCGATGTCGCGGGCGAAGCCATTGATGAGACCGGCGATCTGGCCGAGGAGCTGCTCCTTGGAGGGCAGGTCAGCGATGGCGATGACCTCCTCGGCGGAGACGACCTGGCCATCGGTGATGCCACCACGGAACTCAATCTTGTTGAGCTTCTTGGAGGCCTCCTTGATGACCTTGGCGGCAGCGGCGGGATCGCTCTCATAGAACACGCAGGCGACGGTGCCCTCGAGGCAATCGTCGATGGCGGGCATCTCGGCCTTCTCGAGCGCGATGCGCACGATGTTGTTCTTGTAGACCTTCATGTGCGCGCCGGCCTCACGCAGACCGCGACGAAGCTCCTGCGTCTCCTTGACGGTGAGACCACGGTAATCGATCACGAACAGACCCGCGGAAGCCTCCAGGGAAGCGGAGACCTTCTCGAGCATGTCGATCTTGGACTGAGCTGGCATACGTACACCTCCCCTCGAGCGTGCTAGGGCACGTCTCGCCACTAGGCGGGACTTCGCTCGAGGAAGAACAAAGACCCCGCCCGGCGCTCGGCCAGACGGGGTCTCAACAATTTCACTCGTTGGACCACCTCGGCAGGCGGGCTAACCCCTTAGGCCCTTGCGGGCACCGGCTGTCTCTGGCAGCGGACGTGCTATGTGCATAACAGTAGAAATGATATTCCGCCCGCCTCGGAAGTCAAGGACAATCCGAGACGGGCGGAATAGTTCACGCTTTGTGCAAACTCTTGGGAACTAGTCCTCGAGGAGGTTGCGGGTGATGGTGCTGTCGACCTTGACGCCGGGGCCCATCGTGGAGGCAAGGGAGACGGACTTGATGTACTTGCCCTTGGCAGAGGACGGCTTGACGCGAAGAATCTCGTTCAGCAGAACGCCGTAGTTCTCGACGATCTGCTCGAGCGGGAAGGACACGCGGCCCACGGCGACGTGGCAGATGCCGTAACGGTCGGCGCGGTACTCGACGCGGCCAGCCTTGAGCTCGTTGACCATCTTGGCGACGTCCATGGTCACCGTGCCGAGCTTGGGGTTCGGCATGAGGCCACGGGGGCCGAGGATCTTGCCGAGACGGCCGACCTTGGCCATCATCGGGGGCGTGGCGATGGCGGCATCGAAGTCGATGTTGCCAGCCTGGACCTGGGCGACGAGGTCATCGGAGCCCACGAGGTCGGCGCCGGCCTCCTCGGCGGCACGAGCCTGCTCGCCCTCGGCGAAGACGGCGACGCGGACGGTCTTGCCGGTGCCGTGAGGCAGCGCGATGGAGCCACGGATGTTCTGGTCGGCCTTGCGGGTGTCGACGCCGAGGCGGAACGTGGCCTCGATCGTCTCGTCGAAGCCGGCGAACGCGACCTCCTTGACGAGGGCAGCGGCCTCCTTCGGCGTGTAGAGCTTGCCGGCCTCAATCTTGGCGGCGGCGGCGTTGTACTTCTTACCGTGCTTAGGCATGTTGTTTCCTCCTGTGGTCACAGGGCTTGCGCCCTCCCACATCTAGCGGCGCCTTGGCGCCGAGCTTAGCCAGCATGCGCTGGCGGGGTACCTGGATGCGAAGGCTCTGAGAGCTACTCGGCGATGGTGACGCCCATGGAGCGAGCGGTGCCGGCGATAATCTTCTTGGCGCCCTCGATGTCGTTGGCGTTGAGGTCCGGCATCTTGATCTCGGCGATCTTGGTGAGCTGCTCCTGCGTGAGCTGGCCGACCTTGTCGCGCTGGGGAACGCCGGAGCCACCCTTGAGGCCGAGCTCCTTCTTGATGAGCTCAGCGGCGGGCGACGTCTTGCAGATGAACGTGAAGGAGCGGTCCTCGTAGACGGAGATCTCGACGGGGATGATGTCGCCCTTCTTGTCCTGCGTGGCGGCGTTGAACGCCTGGCAGAACTGCATGATGTTGACCTGGGCGGCACCAAGGGCCGGGCCGATCGGGGGCGCGGGGTTAGCGGCGCCAGCCGGAATCTGGAGCTTGATGAAGTTGACAACCTTCTTCTCAGCCATTGTCATTCCCTTTCAATGCGAAGTTACAAAGCGTGTGTACTACGTGCTATGTCGTGCCTGCCCCACAGAAGCATTCCTCACCGAAAGAGGGGCGGGCGAGTGTTGCCAAACCTAGGCGATGACGGAGACCTGGTCGAGGTTGAGCTCGACGGGCGTCTCGCGGCCAAAGATCGTGAGCATGACCTTGACCTTGCCGGACTCGGCGTTGACCTCGGAGATGAGACCGTCGAAGTCTGCGAGCGGGCCGTTGAGGACGCGGACCGACATGCCAGCCTCGAGGTTGGTCGAGGTGCGGTGAGCGGTGGGAGCGACGCCAGCCCTGGGGTTGGATCGACGCATGATCTTGTTGAACTCCTCGCGGGAGAGCGGGGCGGGCTTGCCGTCGATGCCCACGAAGCCGGTGACGCCGGGCGTGTTGCGAACGACCTGCCAGGAGTTGTCGTCCATCTCCATGCGGACCAGAACGTAGCCAGGGAAGACCTTGGACTCCTTGGTCTCGCGCTTGCCGCCTTCCTTGATCTCCGTGACCTCCTCGGTGGGGATCTTGATGTCGACGACCACGTTCTCAAGGCCATAGGTCTCGATGCGGTGCTCGAGGTCGTTCTTCACCTTGTTCTCGTAGCCCGAGTAGGTGTGGATCACATACCAACGCTTCGCCATGTTAGCCCCTCAGTCCGGAGTAGCCGACGAGAGCCGCAACGACACCCGTGTCGACGAGCCAGACGGCAACGCCAAAGACGACGAGCATGACGATGACGGCAACAGAGTAGTTCTTGAGCTCGCCCTTGGAGGGCCAGGTCACTCGGTGCATCTCGGACTTAACGTCTGCGAACCAGCCGCGGATGCGAGCGAAGTGCTTCTTCTTGGGAGCGGCCTTCTTGGCGCTGGCCGTGGCCTGCGCAGGGGCGGCCTTCTTGGGCGCGTTGACCTGGGAGGCAGCGTGCTTCTCCTCGAGCTCCTTGCGCTCGGCGGCACGCGCCTTGCGGGCGCTCCTCTTCTGGCGATCCTTGTTGGCCATTCTTATCCCTTCGGGCGAGGCCTCGTACAATCATGGAAACCGGCCTTCCGCAAGGGAAGACCGGTAGTAAGTCTGGCAGGCCAGGTAGGACTCGAACCCACAACAAACGGTTTTGGAGACCGCCGCTCTACCATTGGAGCTACTGGCCTGTAAGGGGGATTCCCGACTTAGCGGGTCTCCTTGTGAAGCGTGTGCTTGCGGCACCACGGGCAGTACTTCTTGAGCTCCATGCGCTCAGGATTGTTCTGCTTGTTCTTCTTGGTGGTGTAATTGCGGCGCTTGCACTCGGTGCAGGCGAGGGTAACCATCGTACGCATTGCTTTCCTCCTGATGAGTCATGGCCAAGACTGTCTCAGCCATGGCGCGGTCGAATACATTACCAGCGTATTGAGCGTCCGTCAACACAAATGCGCCCGAAATCTTTCGGATCGACGCGCCTCAACAAAAGCCCCACGAAAAAGGCCCGGCTCCAAAAGGAGTCGGGCCTAAAAGTCACTGAGAGAGACTAAATCTACTCAATGATGGTGGCGATACGGCCGTCGCCGACAGTGTGGCCGCCCTCACGGATGGCGAAGCGGTCGCCCTCCTCCATGGCGATGCCGTGGATGAGGTCAGCCTCGATCGTCACGTGGTCGCCGGGCATGGCCATCTCGACGCCCTCGGGGAGGACGATGGAGCCGGTGACGTCCGTGGTGCGGAAGTAGAACTGCGGACGGTAGTTCGTGAAGAACGGCGTGTGACGGCCGCCCTCCTCCTTGGTGAGGACGTAGACCTCAGCGGTGAACTTGGAGTGCGGGGTGACGGTGCCGGGCTTGCAGATGACCTGGCCGCGCTCGATGTCCTCGCGCTTGATGCCGCGGAGAAGCAGGCCCACGTTGTCGCCGGACTCGCAGAAGTCCATGGTCTTGCGGAACATCTCGATGCCCGTGACGACGGAGTTCTGGGTCGGCTTGATGCCCACGATCTCGACCGGCTCGTTGAGCTTGAGCTCGCCGCGCTCGACACGACCGGTGGCAACGGTGCCACGGCCGGAGATCGTCATGACGTCCTCGATGGCCATCAGGAACGGCTTCTCGTTGTCACGAGCAGGCGTCGGGATGTACTCGTCGACGGCCTTCATGAGCTCGCGGACGGAATCCATCCACTTCTCGTCGCCGTTGAGGGCGCCGAGAGCGGAACCACGGATGACGGGGATGTCGTCGCCGGGGAAGTCGTACTCGGAGAGGAGGTCACGGGTCTCCATCTCGACGAGGTCGATGAGCTCGTCATCGTCGACCATGTCGCACTTGTTCAGGAAGACGACGATGTAGGGCACGCCGACCTGACGGGCGAGAAGGATGTGCTCGCGGGTCTGGGCCATGGGGCCGTCGGTGGCGGCGATGACCAGGATGGCACCGTCCATCTGAGCAGCGCCGGAAATCATGTTCTTGACGTAGTCGGCGTGGCCCGGGCAGTCAACGTGGGCGTAGTGACGGGAAGCCGTCTCGTACTCGACGTGAGCGACGGAGATGGTGATGCCACGCTCGCGCTCCTCGGGAGCCTTGTCGATGTTCTCAAAGGCGGTGAAGTCGGCCTTGCAGCCCTCGGTCTCGGAAAGGACCTTGGTGATAGCAGCCGTCAGCGTGGTCTTGCCGTGGTCAACGTGACCAATCGTGCCGATGTTCACGTGCGGCTTAGTGCGCTCAAACTTCTCCTTGGCCATTGCCATCCTCCTCATGGATGCTAGCTTTAGGCCTTGACGGCCCTTTTGCCTATTAATATGTCCAGCGGCGCCGCTTGCGCGACGCCGCGAGGGCTCTGGTAGCGGTGACTGGATTCGAACCAGTGACGCCGCGGGTATGAACCGCGTGCTCTAACCAACTGAGCTACACCGCCATGCTTGAATGGAGCCCGCGACCGGATTTGAACCGGTGACCTCTTCGTTACCAACGAAGTGCTCTACCTACTGAGCTACACGGGCATGGTGGGGATGCTTGGACTCGAACCAAGGAACCCGAAGGAGCGGATTTACAGTCCGCCGCAGTTGCCGCTGTGCCACATCCCCATACCGTTTTCAAGCGACCGCGTGGGGACGTTCCCCCTCGCAGCGGAAAGCATATTACAAGGCCTGGGAAACCTTGTCAACGTATTCCACCCATCCGGGCGTCTCTATACTCTTTTTGGTGTTTACCTGCGGGTTTGCTATTGAGGCTGCAATCAGCCGGAAAATTTTTTTGAAAAGTTGCTTGCGAGCGTGCAGAGAATGGCCACAAGCGGCATGAAAAAGGGCCCCGAATGGGGCCCTGAATGCTTGGAGCCAACGATAGGAATCGAACCTACAACGGCCTGTTTACAAGACAGGGGCTCTACCATTGAGCTACGTTGGCGTATGTGCTGCCCACTTGGGCTGCCCTTGCATGGTAGCCGATATGGCGGCCGGGCGCCACGGACGGGCTAGCGCCCGAGCAGGGCGTTGAGCTTCGTGAGGGTCTTGGGGTCGAGCCGGTCCTCCACCGTGAGCTTGCCATGGCGGCGGTCGTTGATGTCGACCTCTCGCTCGGAGTCGAGCACGTCGATCTCGTGCGCGAGCATGGCGCTCGATATGCGCGTCACGGGGATGCCTCCCACGGTTGCCCTGATCGCGTTGTCGGAGGTGACGACCGTGACCTCGCGGGACTGCCTGCGGCACTCCCCCACGAGCTTCTCGATCACGGTGTCCGCGGTGACACCCGTGGGCGAGAAGATCATGCGAACGCCCGCACGGCGAAGCTCGGGGTGCTCGGGATTCACGTTTCCGGCGGCGTCAAAGACGATGACCGGCTCGTAGCGGCCCTGGGCAAACGCCGCGACGTCTCCCACGAGCAGCTCCCTGGCGCGGTCGAACGGGTCATGGTCGAGCTGGCGAGGGTCGGGCTCGTCCATGAGGCGCTTGTAGCGCGGCGTCCCGAATATGACGTTGTATCCGTCCACGACGAGCAGCTCGTGGTCCGAGCGCTTAGTCAAGGTCGGTCTCCGAGAAGTCGAACTCAGAGGTGTCGGGCAGGTCGTAGCCCGTCTCGTAGGCGTCGTCCGTGATTGCGGCGGCGGCCGTGTCGCCCGTCATGTCGCGACGAAGCCACTCGTAGGCGATGGCCGTCGTAGCCTGGGCGACGTTGAGCGACTCCACGACGCCACGCTGCGGGAGCTTGAACTCGAAGTCGCAGTGCTCGCGCACGAGACGGGAGATGCCGGAGCCCTCCGAGCCCATCACGAGCGCGAGGCGCCCCGAGACGGGGGCGTCCCACACGAGGTCATGGGCGTGCTCGGTGGCTCCACCGGCCCAGAACCCATGCTCCTTGAGCTCATCGAGGGCGGTCGCCAGATTGGACACCTGTGCGATGGGCAGGTGCATGACGGCACCGGCGCTCGTCTTGTAGGCGCCGACGCCAACGCGTGCGGCTCGCGACTTGGCGACGACGACGCCCGCCGCGCCCACGACCTCGGCCGTGCGGACGATGGCTCCGAAGTTGCCCTCATCGGTCACGTGGTCGAGCACGATGACCAGGGCATTGCCCTCCCCCGCCGCGTCGATGACGTCTCGCAGGGACGCGTAGCGATAGGGACGGACCCTCAGCATGACACCCTGGTGGGCGCCGTGCGAGGAGAGCGAGTCAAGGATGGGCTTGGCCACGCGCTCGACCTCGACGCCATCCACCGCGAGGCGGCGGGCAAGCTCGGTGAGCGCGGGATCGGCGTTACCGGAGTCCTTCTGGATGAGCGCGCGCATGACGGGAAGTCCCAGGTCAAGCGCCTCGGAAACGGCACGGCGACCCTCGATGAGGTCGCCCTTGGAGCCGCCGCGGCGAGCGTCGCCGCGCCCGGCGGGACGCGGGGCGCCCTGCTGGGGCCTGCCGGACCTACACTGCAGACGGGAGTCCTGCTGCCTTTTGCCCTGATAGCCCTGGGAGCGCTGGGGTCCCTTGCTCCCGCGTCCGGACGACGCACGCCCCGAGCCGCCGCGGGACGGCTTGGGGGCGCCTTGCCTTCTCGCCATGGCTAGGCCTCCTTCGCGGGCTTGATGCGGGTACCGGCGGCCGTGTCCTCGACGACGAGGCCCAGGGCGGCGATGCCGTCGCGGATGGCGTCGGCCACGGCCCAGTTCTTGGCGGCGCGGGCCTCGGCGCGGGCGGCTACGAGGGCGTCTGCGGCCTCGTTGGCGTCATCGCCGGCGTATCCCGCCTGCGCGGCGGCGAGCTCCACGAGCTCATGGGGCAGCTCGGAGGCGCTCGGACGCACGGACTCGATGCCTAGGACGCCAAGAAGCTCGACGAGCGCGTCCGACGCACGCAGCGCCACGGCACCCGACGCGTTGGCGCCCGCCTCGTCCAGGTAGGTGTTGGCCTTCGTCACGAGGCCGAACAGCGCGGCAAGCGCGCCGGCGGTGTTGAAGTCGTCGTCCATCTGGCGGGTGAACTCGGACGAGGCCTCGTCGACGGCGGCGCCGAACGCACGGTCTGCGTCATTGAGCTCGTGGGAGCTCTCGCAGGAGCTCTCGGCAGCCCAACGCAGGTTGGCGACGGTTCCGCGCACGCGCTCGAGCGTACCCACGGCGCCGTCGAGGCGGTCGAACGAGAAGTCGAGCGGCGAGCGGTAGTGGGTCTGGAGCATGAGCAGGCGCACGGCGTCTGCCGGGTACTTGTCCAGGACCTCCTTGAGCGTGTAGAAGTTGCCGAGGCTCTTGCTCATCTTCTCGCCGTCGATGAGCAGCATGCCCGTGTGCATCCACACGTTGGCGAGCGGCTCGTGCCAGCAGCAGACGGCCTGGGCGTACTCGTTCTCGTGGTGGGGGAACTGCAGGTCCTGGCCGCCACCGTGGATGTCGATGGGCGTGCCGAGGTAGCGGTGCACCATGGCGGAGCACTCCGTGTGCCAGCCGGGACGGCCCTTGCCCCACGGAGAGTCCCACATGGGCTCGCCGGGCTTGGCGGCCTTCCACAGCGCGAAGTCGAGCGGGTCTCGCTTCTCGTCGTTGGCCTCGATGCGGGCGCCCACCTTGAGGTCGTCGACGTTTCTGCCCGAGACCGTGCCGTAGCTGGGATCGCTGCGGACGGAGAAGTAGACGTCACCGTTGCCGGGCGCATAGGCATGGCCTTGATCGATGAGGCCCTGGATCATCTCGATCATCGCGGGGATCTCTCGCGTGGCGCGCGGGCGGATGTCGGGGTCGAGCACGCCCAGGCGGTGCATCTGCTCGATGAAGGCGCCGGAGAACTCCGAGGCCACCTCCTCGGGCGTGCGGCCTTGCTCGTTGGCGCGGTTGATGATCTTGTCGTCCACGTCCGTGAGGTTCTGGGCGAACGTCACCTGGTAGCCCTTGTAGGACAGGTAGCGGCGGATGACGTCGAACGCTAGGAACGTGCGGCCGTTGCCCACGTGGATCTGGTCGTAGACGGTGGGACCGCAGACGTACATGCGGATCTTGCCGGGCTCGATGGGCGTGAGCTCGACCTTCTTGTGAAGCTGGGTGTTGTAGACGAGCATGGCTACTCCTTGTTCTCGAGCTGGGCCTCCAGCTCGGCGATTCGCTTCTCGAGACGCTCGACCTTGGCCGAGAGGTCATCGACGGTGCGGTCGACGGGGTCGGGCAGGTACTCGCGGTGCTCGACGTCCTCGCGCTCGTGGATAACCTTGTCGATTGTAGTCGCGTCGCTCATGGACAGGCAGGTGAGACGCTCGCCCGCGGCGGAGCGCACGCGCACGCCGCCCTTTGTGGTGACGTGTCCCGGGATGCCCACGACCGTGCAGTCTGCCGGGACGTCGCGGACGACCACGGCGCCGCCGCCCACCTTGACGTTGTCCCCGAGCGTGATGTTGCCGAGCACCGAGGCGCCCACGCCCACGACGACGCCGTTGCCAAGCGTTGGGTGGCGCTTGCCGCCCTGCTTGCCGGTGCCGCCGAGCGTGACGCCCTGGTAGAGCTGGCAGTCGTCGCCGATGATGGTGGTCTCGCCCACGACGATGCCCATGCCGTGGTCGATGACGAAGCGGCGGCCGATCGTGGCGCCGGGGTGAATCTCGACGCCGAAGCGGTGGCGGCTCCACGTGGAGAGCGTGCGGGCGATGAGCGTGTGGCCGTGCGTCCACCACCAGTGCTGACGGCGATACGCCCAGATGGCACGCATGCCGGGCGAGTTGAGAAGGATGGAGATCGTCGAGGTTGCCGCTGGGTCATGCGCCCGGAACGTCTCGATGTCCTCGCGTATGTGATCGAACATGCGGATCCTAACGAATGTGCTGTGCAGGCCCTGGGCCCTCCTCGCGTATGACGCCTAAGAATAGCGCGAGGCACGCGTCGCAGCTAGCGGCCGTATTCCATGAGGCAGACCGCCCAGGCCTCCATGCCCTCCTCGCGCCCCACGAAGCCGAGGCGCTCGGTGGTCGTGGCCTTGACCCCAACGCTCGCCGTGTCCACGCCAAGCGCGTGCGCGAGGTTCTCGCGCATCTGCTCGCGATGCGGGGCGAGCTTGGGGGCCTGGGCGGCGATGGTACAGTCGCAGTCGAGCAGCTCGTAGCCGCGCTCGCGGGCAAGGCGCATGACCTGCTCGAGCAGCTTGAGCGAGTCAGCACCGGCGTAGGCCGGGTCCGTGTCGGGGAACAGCTTGCCGAGGTCTCCCAGGCGCGTAGCGCCCAGGATGGCGTCCGCCACGGCATGCGTGGCGACGTCTGCGTCCGAGTGGCCGAGAAGGCCGAGCCTGTGGGGAATCCTCATGCCGCACAGGATGAGGTCGCGTCCCTCGACGAGCTTGTGGACGTCATAGCCGTGGCCGATCCTCAGCATGGGCGCACCGCCTCCCTCGCGGCGGCCGGGACGTCGCCGCGCTCGATCCTGCGCGCGAGAATGGCCTCGACGGGCAGGCGGTCCTCGGGAACCGTGACCTTCATGTTGTCGCTCGGGCTCTCCACGACCGCCACGCGACCGCCCGCACGCTCAACAAGCGAGGCGTCATCTGTGCCCACAAAGCCCTCGCGAGCCGCAGCGAGGTGCGCCGCAAGCACGGTGGCCGTGTGGAACACCTGCGGGGTCTGGACGGCCCAGTAGCGCGAGCGCTTCGGCGTGGCCTGCACGATTCCGTCCTCGACGACCTTGAGTGTGTCGGCGGAGGGATGGGCGCAGATGGCGCCGGCAAGCGAGGCGTCGCTGCGTACGCGCGCAACGACGGCCTCGATGGTCTCGGGCTTGATGAGCGGGCGCGCCCCGTCATGGATGGCGACGAGCGGGAAGCCCTCCGGCACGGCGCGGATGCCCGCGAGGCACGACTCCTGCCTCGTGGCGCCACCCTCGACGAAGGTGACGGGGACGGACGGCGAGATCATGTCCACGATGCCGCGCGTCTCACCGATGCGGTCGTGCGGGCAGACGATGACGATGTGGCCCACCGAGGGGGCCGCGTCAAGCGCCGCCACGGACCAGTCGAGCACGGGCAGGCCGCACAGCTCGACGTACTGCTTTCCTCGCGCGTCGCCAAAGCGAAGGCCAAGACCTCCCGCGGCCACGACGGCGCAGGTGTCGGGCGTGCTGATGTGCGTGGCTGCAGACACCGGCTACTCCTTCTTGCCCCACATGCGGTACAGGCTGTCCGCGAGGATGGAGGGGTTCTTGACGCCGAGGTCATCGAGGCGCGAGGGGTTCTGCTCGATGTCGTCCATGAGCTCGCGAAGGTTGCCGTACTCGTCCACGATCTTGTCGGCCATGCCCTCGCGGACGACGGAGACGCGGCTGAGCGTGCGCAGACCGAGCGGGACCATGACGCTGTCCTCGCGCAGGTCGTCGTAGCCCAGGACCTTGGCGACGCGCTTGGGCGAGCGCCACTGCGACGGGTCTGCGGCATGGAGCTTCTCGCGGATGGCCTCGGCGTTGCCCTCCGAGGAGTCGCGGGCGTAGTCGCGGATCATGAGCAGGTACTCGGACTCCATGTCTCCCACGAGCTGCTCGCGCTGCATCTCGACGGTGCGGCCCTCGCTGCCAAGCTGCACGACGCAGCGGTCTATCTCGTCGGCGGCGGTCATGAGGGTCTCGAAGTAGTTGAGGATCGTCGTGACGTCGGCGAGCGTGACGTAGTTGTCGAGCTCGAGCGTGGTGAGACGAAGCAGCGCGTGGTCGAGTGCCTGGCGCGTGGTCTGCAGCGTCGTGATGAGCTGCGAGGCGCTCGTCATGAGCTCGGCCACGCCGCGAAGCTGGTGCGAGCGGCCGCCCACGTAGAGGTTCACGACCTGGCGGCGCTCGGAGACAGAGATGACGAGGGCCTTCGTGAGCAGGCTCATGCGCGCGGCCGTGCGGTGGCGCATGCCCGTCTCGCTCGTGGGAAGGCTCGGGTCTGGGTTGAGGTGGAAGTTGGCGCGAAGGATCTGCGTGAGGTCGCGGTCCACGACGATGGCGCCGTCCATCTTGGAGAGCTCGAACAGGCGGTTCGCCGTGAACGAGATGTTGAGCGGGAAGCCGTCGTTGCCGGCGGAGAGCACGGTGTCGGTGTCGCCCACGCAGATGAGGGCGCCGAGGTGGCCGGCGATGATCATGTCGAGGGCGCGGCGCACGGCGGTGCCGGGAGCCGTGATGGCGATGGCCTCCTCGAGACGTTCCTCGATCGTTGGCTCCTTCTCAGCGTTGGCGGCCTCGGGGGCGGCGGCGTCCCCGGTGGCACTCGTGTTGGGCTCGGGCTCCATGGCGCCCCCTCCGTTTGTTTGCGATCAGGATGTGGCCTTCCGCGACTCCCCGCGCGGCGGCCCCTTGTTTTCATCAAAGTATACGCGCTGTGCCCGCCGGGCCCGGCAGGCGCGCGGAATCGGGAACACAACCGACACGATGACGGCGGGCACGGAGCGAGGGGGCGCAGGCCAGACGGCCGTCACGCCGAGACGCACCCGGGCGCCCACATATAAGAAAGGGCCCGCATCCCTGGGGATGCGGGCCCATCATCAGTCGGCTACGAGTCGCTGAGAGCCGGCGATGAGACGTGGGGAGCCTTAGGCCTCGTCGGCAGCGGCGGAGCCGGAAGCGGCACCCTTGCCGGCGGCCTCGGCGACATGCTGACGGCCAAGCTCGGTCCACTCGGGCTCCTCGTCGGGCAGGGAGCTGGCCTGCTTGCCGAAGAGCTCCTTGAGGCAGTTCACGGCAACGATGAGGCCGAGGACCACGAGCAGGACGGCGAAGAAGAGCTGCAGGACGGAGTTGAACACGGAGGCGGCGGTGCCGGCGGACAGCGCGGTCACGCAGCCCATGATGCTCTGGGCCAGCGAGGTGAAGGTGCAGACGAGCAGGAACGCGACGGGCACGTAGAGCATGGCGCCCTTGCGGCCAGTGCACTTGCAGAACACGGCGAGCGTGATCATCGTCATGCCACCGAGCAGCTGGTTGGAGGCACCGAAGAGCGGCCAGATGGCCAGGTAGCCGCCGAAGGTGAGGGCGAGGCCCGGGAGCAGCGTGACGACCGTGGCGAACCAGGGGTTGCCGAGGACCTTCATGGCGCCGGACTTGTCCTCGATGGCGAGGGCGTCGTTGGTCTGAGCGAAGAACTCGGAGAAGGACGTGCGGGCGATGCGGGCCACGGCGTCAAGCGAGGTGAGGGCCAGGGCCGAGACGTTCATGGTCATGAAGACTGTGGCGACGGTGCCGTCGACACCGAAGGCCTGCATGCCGCGGGAGATGCCGGCGGCGAAGATCTGGAATGGCGTGGAGGCAACGGGGTTGCCAGCAGCGTCGACGACGTTCAGGGCGCCGGTGCCGGCGGTGTTCATGTCGGAGAACATGATGCCGGCGATGATGATGGCGAGGATGCCCACGAAGGACTCGACGATCATGGCGCCGTAGCCAACCTTGACGGCGTCCTTCTCGTTGGAGACCTGCTTAGAGGAGGTGCCGGAGGACACGAGGCTGTGGAAGCCGGAGAGGGCGCCGCAGGCAACGGAGACGAACAGGACGGGGAACATCATGCCGGACTTCGTGGAGAAGCCGGTGAACATCGGGGCCGTGATCGTGGCCTGGCCCTTGGCGCCGAGGACGCAGATGCCCAGGACGGCGCAGATGATCATGGTGACCATCATGATGGTGGTGAGGTAATCGCGCGGCTGCTTCAGCGTCTGGATGGGCATGGCGCCGGCGAAGACCAGGTAGACCATGACAACGGCGATCCACTGGTTGAGGTCGAGGTAGAGCGGGAACTGCATGCCCACGGCGAACATGGCGACGATGGCAACGCAGGCGACGACGAACTCGGTGGCACCCTTGAGGTTGAACTTGCGCTGGGCCCAGCCGAAGGCGATGGCGACGAACGTGAACAGGATCGAGATCGTGCCAGCGCAGCCGGCGGCGTAGGACTTCGTGAAGTCGATGCCACCCTCGGCGGCCGCGGTGTACTTGAACGTGCCGCACACCATGGAGGTGAAGGCAGCGATGACGATGATGCAGAACAGCCAGCAGAACAGCAGGAACAGGCGACGGCCGGTCTTGCCGATGTACTTCTCGATGAGCTGGGCAAGCGACTTGCCGTTGTTCTTCATCGAGGCGTACAGGGCGCCGAAGTCATGCACGGCACCAAAGAAGATGCCGCCGACGAGGACCCACAGGACAACCGGGAGCCAGCCGAAGGCCATGGCCACGATCGTGCCCGTGACGGGGCCGGCACCGCAGATCGAGCTGAACTGGTGCGAGAACACGGTGAATGCAGAGGCCGGGGAGAAGGCGTTGCCATCCTCCATGCGGCGGGCGGGCGTGATGGCGTCCGCATCGACGCCCCACTTATTGGCGAGCCAACGCCCGTACAGCATGTAGCCGCCAAAGAGCACCACAGCGGCCACCACCATCAAAACGATTCCGTTCACAAATGCTCCTTCCATAGCGAGAGATACCATGCGCAAAAAAAGAGGGGCCGTTGGGTTCCTCACCCGACGGCCCCTCCTCAGGCCGCCCGTTAGTAACGGGCGGCGACTCAGCCACCCGTTCTAGATAATGACGACCTCAATAATGGATAGCTGCTTGTTCATGAGTTACTCTCTCGATTCACTTGGGCACGCATCCCCACGTGCCATCTCCAGTGGATGGTTAAGCATCATGGCACGTCGGCGAACGGTGTCAACACGCAGGGCGAATGTTGCCGCAGATAGAAACAATCGCGTAACACTATGCAGAAATCCGCGGCGCGTATTCGCTGGCGGAGGGTCGCGTCGGTCTTGCGCGTCTCGCACACAGTCCGCCTCGCTGGAGTTTGTTGCCGCGGCCGACATGTCCGCGCCCCTTGCTACCATAGGGAGCACGAGAAGGGAGGGCGCATGGCGCTCGATCCAAACTACGAGGACTTCCAGCGGCTCAGCCTGAGGTTTGCGGGAACGCTTGGCGCGAGCGACCCATTTGGCGCCGCGCGTGCGGCCGTAGACTTTGGGCACCGCTACAGCCAAAAGCGCGACACGCTGCCCCAGACGGACGAGGACAGGGCGTTCCACCTCGTCGCGCGAGCCACCGAGCTCATCGACTACCAGCTTCCCTTTGCAACCGACGCCTCGGCCCCCCAGACGATCGCCGAGGCGCGGAAGCTCCTGGGCGAGGCACTTGAGCTCGACCCCGAGTGCCACGACGCGCGCCGCATGCTTTCGGCGGCGCAGACGCCCACCCCAAACGAGTACCATCGCTTCCTCGTCGAGGGAGCCCAGGAGGTGCTCGAGAGCTGCGGCCACAGGCGCGACGCCATCACGGGCTCGGACGAGCTCGCAGACGTTGCCCGCACGCTCGCCATGAGGCCCTACCTGCGGTGGCTGGCGGCCGAGTGCGCAAGCTCGCTCATCTGCGGCAGGTATCGCCTCACCTTGAAGGAGGGCGAGGAGGCGCTCGCCGTGGAGCCTGAGGACCCGGCGGACGTGAGCCTCACGCTGGCGCTCACCTATGCAAAGCTCGAGGACGAGGAGGGCTTCCACGCCCTCTGCGAGCGGGCGGACGAGCGGCGTGGCCCCGCATGGTACGCACTCGCGCGCGCGGCGCTCGCGTTCAAGCGCGAGGACCGCGACGAGGCCCGCGCCCACATCGCACGGCTGCTCGCGCTCTACCCCAACGCCGGCACGACGCTCGCCCGCCAGGACGATCTGCCCGACGGCGTGTTCGCTCGTCTCGCGATTGGCCCGGGCACCGAGGACGAGCTCATCCTCGCAACCTCGGAAGCGACGGTGCTGCTCCAGGAGGGCTGTGACTCTCACGAGCGCGGAACGTTTGGCTGGTGGGTCGCCAACCTTCCCGAGGTCACACAGGCGCAGGCCCGCGAGCTTGCGGCAGACCCGAGCCTTGGGGAGGGGCAGAAGTGAGGTACGCAGAGGAGTTGACCGATCGCCTGGCCCAGCGCAGGCGCACCGAGCTTGGCGGCATGTCCGACCTCGCCTACGAGGAGCTGAGGGCCGCCGTCAAGAAGACGCCCGAGGACTACCTGGGCGCCAAGGAGGACGAGGCCTTTGCCCGTCTGGGGCGCGCGCTTGCGGCCAGCGCCGACACGCAGAAGGACGAGGAGTTCATCGAGAGCGACGACGCCTACCTGGAGGCACGCAACCGCAGAATCGATAGGCTGCGGCATGGTTGCGAGGACGCGCTGCGCATCGACGGCGGCTGCGTCGACGCAAAGGCGATTCTCGCCCTCACGGGCGAGGGCGAGCCGGACGACGCGCTCGTTCGTCTCGAGCAGATCGAGCAGGGGCTGGATGAGCTTGCCCCCGCAGACGGTGCCGACCTGTGGGAGGACGCGTTCGCGCGCCCGAGGCTGCGCCTGCTTGCGTCCATTGCGCGCACGCAGCTCGAGACGGCCCGCTACCGCCGAGCGCTGGAGACGTGCGAGCGAGCGGCGGCGCTCAACCCGGCCGACAACATCGGCATTCGCTTCACGTGGGCCATTGCGCTGGCGCGTCTCGAGGACGAGCGGGGCTTCGACGAGCTCGACGCGCGCTTTGGCAGGCAGGGCAACGCCTGGACGCACCTCACGAGGGCGCTTTTGCTGTTCAAGCTCGATCGCATGCCGGCCGCAAGACGCGCGCTGCGAGGCTACGCGAGCCTGTGCCGTGGCGGGGCATACGCGCTGCTGAGGCCCACGTTCGTGGAGCCATACCTCCCCGACCGCCCCGAGGTCGAGGCGAGCAGCTACCAGGAGGCCATGATGGCCGTCCACGAGTGCGACCCGGCGATCATGGACACGCCCGACTTTCTCGGCTGGGCAAGCGCGCAAGACGGCTTCACCGAGCAGGCCCAGCGCTTCGCGCGCGAGAACGACCTGGAGTGGTAGCGAGGGCTGGAAGGCTAGAGAGATTTCTTCACCGAATCAAATCTGATTGACGCGTTGATTGGGAGATACCAGTCACCGTTCTTTTCGTATGCGGTTCCCCATTTGAACTTCTTGCCACTCACATACTCAATATGCGTATTTGCCAGCAGATAATCACGAAAGCGCTCGCGATCGGAGGCATGGTAGCAAAGCACCTCGCCATCGGGCTTTACCACGATGTAGCCTCCGTTAACCTGCTCCTTGCCATCCCATTCCTTGCTTGCAGTCATCCCCGAGAAGGAATCAAAGAGAAAGTCCTTGACTGCCTTCTCGTAGATTCCGCCGCGCCTGAAGCCGCACGGATTAGCTCTCTCGAGTGCCGACGTAACGCCCGCAAGAGAGTGGTCCTCGTAGTTCTCAACCATTGCCTCTCGATACATCCAGCCCATAATCTGGGGCATGCTATCCCTGATGCAACAGAGATTGTCCTCGAACGTCTCCGACCGCATTCCCACATACTCGACGGCTATGCCGCCCTCCTTGATCATGGAGACGCATCGTTTCCAGTCCCTGCCGCCCTTCTGGTCATACGCGCTGTTGAATTCCGTCACGAACAACTCGTCTGCGCCACGAAGCCTGAAGAGAAAGCTAGATTTCTCGGAAGCGTTAAACAGCGTGGCAGGAGAACCAAATTGCGACTTGATCGAGAAGCCCATCGTCGATACCAAGCTTGTCTCGGAATCACGAAGGCGCATGACAATGTCCGTCTTCCCCCCAAACCCCGCAAGGCTACGCGAGCTTGGGGATTTGACCGTGTCGATGAGGGCCTGCTCAGCGAAGCTCGAAATATCGTCTGACGGGGACACAGACCTCCCCTTCGCCTGGCTCAAATAACGGAAGAACGCATCAGCATTGACGACAAAGTCCACGGCAGGAAGACTGACCGCTAGAGCCCCGTCGACCATGATTTCGACATAGCCTCGCCGACCTTCGCGTGAATACTCTTTCACATGCCCTCTGACTTCCTCCCTCAAAACGCAGAGAACATCGAGATAACTGTCATCGCGTCGCTCCATCTGGCTGGTTGCCGCGTAAAGACGACCTTCGCCGATTAGCTTGAGAAAGACGTACAGCTCCGCCCACTCCCCTTTGTTTGCCCTGAGGGCCCTAATCGGCATCCGCAATCACCTCCCCGATGCGAGAGGCAATTGCTTCGATGACGGGAACCGTCACGCTGTTGCCAAGCTGCTTGTATAGATGCGTATCCGCCAACGGAAGCTCGAACGAGTCCGGGAAGCCCTGGAGGCGCGCCCATTCCCTTGGCGTCATCTTTCGGATGTCTTCTCGGTTTATCTCGCCCTTGATGCTTGTGGTTGGAACAAGGCTGTGCTCGCGATGGTCGACGATCAGGTTCCGCTCGCGACCCATGCCTCCGCAGACGCAGGCACCGGCCTTTCCGCTCAAGTCCCTTATCTCGTAGCCAAAACCATGGCCCTTTGCCTCATGCCTGGCCCTGTGCCTACGAAGCGACTCGAGATACGTGTCGGACAGGTAGTACTTTGACGGGATGGGTGCCTTCTGGAGAATGTCTTCAATCGTCGTCCCGCGTCTGTTGCCCACGGGAAACTCGAACGCGTCGGGTGCGACGTCGTTGCGAAAGCAGACGATGTAGATGCGTTCGCGGTTCTGCGGCACCCCAAAGTCTGCCGAGTTGAGCACCTTATGAAAGACCCGATACCCAGCTTCCCCAAATGCACCAAGAATGACCTTTAGGGTCCTGCCCTTATCGTGATGGGCGAGCCCCTTGACGTTCTCGCAGAAAATGACCTTGGGCCTGTGGAAGCGGCAGATGCGAACAACCTCGGCAAAGAGCGTGCCGCGCGATTGACCATAGTAGTCATCCGCAAAACCCAGGTGCTTTCCGGCGATTGAGAACGCCTGGCATGGGAAACCGGCAAGACAGATATCGAAAGGCGGGATATCTCGCTCGTCGATCTTTGTGATGTCACCCTCCAGGGGGGGGTCTTAAAGTTCGCCGAATATGTCTTCTGAGCCCAAGCATCCCACTCAGAGGCAAAGACCGTCTTCAGCCCAGGGACGGACCTCTCAAAGCCCAGGCGGATGCCGCCAATTCCCGCAAACAAATCAATAGCCCTGACCGACTTCATAACGTCCCCCTCATTCTGATGGCTCTGTCAAGCCTACCGGGGCTATTGGGCATCCGGAGAATCACCGGATTTCGATACGTGCCACGCTCTGATATACTCACTTGCGCACGTCCCCATCGTCTAGCGGCCTAGGACGCCACCCTTTCAAGGTGGATACCGCGGGTTCGAATCCCGCTGGGGGCACCATTTGATCAGCAAGGGCCCCGGCAACGGGGCCTTTTTTGTGGGCGGGGACCTGCGGCGGGATTCGAACCCGTCAGGGGCCGAGGCGAGGAAACGCACGAGCGTTTCCCGACGAGGCGCGCGAGGGGCGAACGCCCCGAAGGGCACGCGGGCCCGCGAAGCGGGAACGCGGACATCCCGCTGGGGGTACCATTTGATCAGCAAAGGCCCCGGCAACGGGGTCCTTTTTTTGTGGGCAAGGCACGAAACGACGTTAAGCGCCATGTTCTGCGCGTCGCATTTGTCGAAAGCCACGATTTACGCGCCTGAGGCGCTCGTAACACGTAAAACGTGGCTCGCGTCGTTCTCGCCACGTAAAACACGGCCGAGAACGGCGCCACACGAGCAATGCCATGTCGTTGGACAGCGAAACCGCAGGTCGCGGGTACTAGCATTCATGCTGAAAAGCGACTAAACTACCCGCTTGTTGAATCGAATAGCACCTGGGACACACACCACAATCGAACGCGGAGCCCGCAGCCACCTCCAGGTCACCTGTCGTTTTTGAGAAGGACGGCAATGAAGCACATCCTCATGGCCTGCGGGACAGGCATCTGCACGTCGTCGGCGGTACGCGAGCGCGTCTGCCAGCTACTTGACGCGCACGGCTACGCCGGCCGCTACGACGTCACCCAGTGCAAGATGGCCGATGTCCCCGAGCTCGCAGACGATCACGACTTCCTCGTTGCCGTGACGCTCATCCCCGGTACGCTCGACATTCCCTACGTCAACGGAATACCGTTCCTCACCGGCGGCGACACGTCGGCCTCGAAGCGCACGCTGCTTGCGCTCATGAACGCGCCGAGCCGCGAGCGCAAGGCGGCGTGCTGCTGCGCGTAGACGCTCGGGCCGTTCGCTCTCGTTAATTGCGATGCGGCGGCCAGAATCGCCCGTCATCGCGATTAACGAGAGCGAACGCATTGCGAGACACGAAAAAGACGCGAGCCCTGGAGGACTCGCGCCTGCAACGTCAATGGTAGGGGCGGTGGGGTTCGAACCCACAAGCCTTCCGGCAGGGGTTTTTAAGACCCCCGCGTTTGCCAATTCCGCCACGCCCCCGTGTGTGCTCCGTACTTTAGCGCAAAGCGGACAGCCGCGGCTCCCACGCAACCGGGCCGGCCTGTCCCTCCGCGGCGGCAACCACAGCAATGGAGAGGCCATAGAGCAGGTCGCTCTCGCTCACGGTGAGGCGATCGGCACCGCACGCGCGCATGAGCTCACTCACGCACAGCGCGCCGGCGACGATGACACCCGCACGCTTGGGCTGCAGCCCCGTGACCTCGCGCCTCTCCTCGAGCGGCAGGGCCGCGAGTCTCTCGGTGAGCTCATCGACCTCGTCAAGGCTCAGGTCGTGCAGGTGCACGAAGCTCGGATCATACGGATCGAGCGCCGCACCGATGGCAACGAGCGTCGTCACTGTCCCGCCAACGCAGACGAGGCGTCCTCCGGCCACGGCGTCACGGGCCGGCGCCGGCAGCTCGTCGCAGAAGCGCTCGCGACAAAAGGCCCGCGCTTGCTCGACCGAGCGCGCGCTAGGCGGGTCCTCCCGCGAGAGGAACAGGTCCGTCACGCGGCGGCACCCCACGTTGAGCGAGCGCACGGCCTCCAGCGAGACGCCGCCCTCCCCCAGCGTGCCAACCGCGACCTCGGTGGAGCCGCCGCCGTTGTCGGCCACGACGATGCGCTGGCCGAGAAAGTCCTGCGCCACGCCAAGAAACGTGAGCGACCCCTCGACCTCGCCAGGAATGACCTGCGGGTCCAGCCCCAGGGCCGCAAGGCCCTCGAGCAGTACGCTCGCGTTCGCGGCGTCACGTGCGGCGCTCGTGAGCGTGCAGCACGCAACGCCGGCGCCCGCCTCGCGCGCGCTGGCCACGTAGCCCGCCACGCACGAGAGCACGCGCTCGCAGGCGGCATCGGACAGAAGGCCGGTCTCGGCCACGCCCTCGCCCAGGTTGCAGATGGTCGACGTCTTGGAGCAGCACTCGACGTGGCCGCCCGCGACGTCGCTTACGCCCAGGCGCGCCGTGACGGTGCCAATGTCGATGACGGCAACGCGCGTCATCTACCCCACCCCCTGCGTAGACGGGTCATAGCCAAAGAAGAAGTCCAGGGCCGAGACGTACCATGGCTCCTGCGCATCGGTCGTTTGGGAGGAGCCGCCCGTGACGCTCTCGTCGGTGGTGGCGCTGCCGGAGTCGGCGACCCCGTCGACGTCGACGGCCGTCTCGCCCTCGCTCACGTAGCCGCGGCGGCGTGCCTCGTCCTCGATGCCCTCGCGCGTCATGAGCGAGTCGACCTCTCCCTGGAGCTGGGTGGCGCTCGACGTTGCCGCATCCAGGCGCTCGGCGAGCACCGCGTTCGTGCGGCTCGCGCCATAGAGGGCCTTTGCGGGGGGATACAGCGCCACGACGAGCGCAACGATGACCACGACGACGATGCAGGCCACGCGGTGCGAGCCGGCCCACGACAGGATGCCGGACGCCTTGGCCGCAGCCCGTGAGCCCGTGCCTTCGCTCGCCCCCCGTCCTTGCGGGCGCGCGTTGCGCCCACGCCCTGCGGCGGCGCCGCGCGCGGGAGCTGCCGTGGCGCGCGCGTGAGTCGTCCCACTCGTTCGCCCGGATCTTTCACGGGCGGCCGGGGCACCGCCCCGGATAGCGGGGCGAGAGACGGTCCGCGACTCGCGCGCGGAGGTGGCTCGGGGACGAGTGCCCCGCGATGATTCGGAATATGCGCTCATGAGGTTCCTGGTTCGTTTCTGCTGCGTGTGAACTCATGCCGCGCGCCCGTCCGGCAAGGCCGAGCGGGCGCGCAAGCGTCTTGTGTCTCTATAGTTTAGCCCTCGTGCTTGGCCTGGGCCCAAAGCTCCTCAAGCTCCTCATGCGAGAGGTCCTCGAGCGAGCGCCCCTGCGCCCGGGTCGCGTGCTCCATGGAAGACCATCGGGCGCGGAACTTCTCGCAGCTGTGGCGCAGCGCGGTCTCGGCGTCGATGCCCTCCTTGCGGGCCACGTTCACCGCCGAGAACAGCACGTCTCCGAACTCGTCGAGCGCCTGCTCGCTGCCGCGCTCCTCCGCCGAGAACTCGCGGCGCTCCTCGTCCACCTTGTCCCAGACGTCTTGTGTGGTGTCCCAGTCGAAGCCGCAGGCGGCCGCCTTCTTGGAGATCTTCTGCGCCTGCATGAGCGAGGGCAGCGCGCGGGGCACGGAGTCGAGAAGGCCGGCGGGCGCGTCATCGGCCTCGGTGGAGTCGCGGCGCTCCTCGAGCTTCACGCGGCTCCAGATGTCGAGCACCTCGTCGGCACCCGAGGCCGAGACGCCCGCGCCGAACACGTGCGGGTGGCGGCGGACGAGCTTCTCGTCGAGGTCACGGCAGATGTCGGCGAACGTGAACTCGCCCGCGTCGGCCGCGATCTGGGCGTGGAGCAGCACCTGCATGAGCACGTCGCCGAGCTCCTCGCGCAGGTGAGCCGCGTCACCGGCCTCGATAGCGTCGACGGCCTCGTAGGCCTCCTCAATCATGTTCTTCTTGATGCTCTCGTGCGTCTGCACCTTGTCCCAGGGGCAGCCGTCCGGCTGGCGCAGGCGCCAGATGGTGCGAACCGCCTGCTCAAGCTCGCGCTGGCGGCGGGGCGCGTCGGCGCGCAGCAGCGTCTGGGCATCTGCCCTGGCACGCGCGTCATCGTGGCGACCACCGAGCAGGTCGGTGATGCCATCCTGCTCGAGGCGGTCGATGACGCCCGCGGCCAGGTGCGTGGCCCCCACGGCGTCCGGATGCAGGCGACCGTCCGCGTACAGCGCGCGATCCGCGGGAACGAGCCCCGTGCCATCGACGTAGTGAAGGCCGAGGCGGGCGCACTCGTCGCACAGGATGCTTCCCACCCATGCGAGGCTGCGGCCATGCGCGCGGGGCTCGTCGATGTCGGCGCGCCACACGGGGCTCAGCACGTAGACGGGCGTGTCGCAGAAGCGATCGGCGAGCTTGGAGAGGTAGCGGCTCATGTTCTCGACGAGGTCCTCGGCACTGCCGGTGTGGGCCCAGTCGTTCGTTCCGTAGGCGACGACGATGGCGGCGGGCGGGTTCTCGCGCAGGAGCTTCATGCCGCGCAGTGTGTGTGCGTCGAAGTGATGGCCCGCAATCGCCTGGTTCACGAGGTCGAGGCCCAGGGCGCGCGAGACCTGCGCCGGCCACGAGCTGCCGGGCGTGCCCACGACGTAGCCCTGCGTGATGGAGTCTCCCAGGGCAAGCAGGTAGCCGCGCTTGGGCGCCTGCTCGAGGCTGCCGTTCGTAGACAGGTTGCCCACGGCCACGGACATGAGGCAGGGCAGGTAGACCGTGACGTTTGCGGGGGCGTGGCTGGGGTTCTCGAACGAAAGCGTCACGGGGCCGTCCTCGGCGGGTGCCGTCATGACGTAGGTGCCATCGACGTACAGGTCGATGCCGTCGACGAGGCCGGCCTCGGGGGCGCGCTCGTCACCGCGGGCCTGGGCGAGCTCGATCGTCTCGGCCACGGCGGAGCTCGCGTAGTGGATGGGGGTCACGACGGACAGGTCGAACGAGACCTCGTCTCCCGTCGTCACGAGGTTGATGGTGATACCGGCCGTGTAGCTGGCGGCACGCTCGCGCCCCGCCTCGCGCGCGGCGTCCATCTGCTTGTTCGACATGCGGGAGGGCCTCACGAGGCCGTCCGGGCGATAGACGAGGTGGTGGGCGCCGCGAATGAACGGCGCGATGTTCGCTGCGGTCATGCTTGCTTCCTCTCACTTGGTTTTCTGGGGAAAGTGTACCCCGCCGCGAGCGGGCCCGGCGGCGCCTGACACAACGCTTACGCAAGCCGGGCCAGCGCCCGATTGCGCCGGCCCGGCAACGAATGCCCTGGATTGGTGGGGTGGCGCCCTACGCCAGGCCCTCCTCCTCGGGGTAGGTCACGCCCCACTGGCGACGCAGCTGCGTCATGATCTGCATGTTGTCGACCGTGTAGGCGAGCATCGAGTGCTCCACCTCGTCGCCGGCGACGGCGCGCTCGAGGTCCGCGACCTCGTAGCACAGCGCGTAGGCCTCCTCGCCCAGGTGGATCTCCTCGCGGCGGTTGTCGGCCGTCCAGGTGATGGTGGCGTGGTCTGCGCGCGGGTAGTTCATGATCTCGATGTAGCAGTCCTCGAAGCTCAGCATGGCGCGCTTGGGCTGCTTGGAGTGCAGCGACATCGTGATGGTGGCCATCTGCATCTCGGCGTTGCGCATGACGATGCCGCTCGTGACGTCGACGCCCGTCTCGCACGCGTTGCAGATCGAGATGACGTCGACGGGCTGGCTCACCATGAACAGGCGGGCGAGCGTCACGGGATAGACGCCGATCTCGAGCATGGCGCCACCGGCGCGGTTGCGGCTGAAGAAGTGGTTATCGGGGTCATAGGGCTTGTAGCTGCCGAAGTTGAGCGTGGCGAGGTTCAGCTTGCCGAAGTCGCCCGCCATGGCGCGCGCGATGAGGCCGCGGTAGAGCGGCATGTGCAGGATCGTCGTGGCGTCCACGAGCTCGACGTGGTGCTCGTCGGCGAGTCTGATGGCCTCGTCGAGCTCCTCGGAGTTGAGCGTGATGGACTTCTCGCACAGGACGTGCTTGCCAGCGGCCAGGGCACCGCGCATGAAGGCGATGTGGGTGTTGTGCGGCGTGGAGATGTAGATGGCGTCGACGTCTGGGTCTGCGTAGAGCTGCTCGGGCGTCTCGTAGACGCGCTCGATGCCCCAGTGCTCAGCAAACGCCATGGCCTTTGAGTGGGTGCGGTTCTGCACGGCGACGAACTTGCGGCCGGCGAGCGCAAGCGACTGCGCCATCTCGTTGGCGATGCCACCGCACCCGATGATGGCCCAGCGCAGCTGCGGGGCCTCGAAGAGGTCGTCGGGGAAGGGCTTGTCCGCAACCGAGGCGAAGGCCGCCTTGGCCGCCGCAGCGGCATCGATGGGACCGGCGTTGGTATTGTCTGCCATGTGCGCTCCTCTCAGCCAGCAATGCTGGCATTCTCGCTTGTCCCCGCAATCATAGCGCGAGCGATTATGTCTGTACATAATCTGCATACGGTGGACTCTCGAGGCGCAGGGCGTGAACAGGGGTACGTCCCCTGTTCACGCGCGCCGCCGCGTTATTCCTCCGGGTCATCGTCGCCGCCGGCGAGCTCGAGGACGGAGAGGGCCTGGAGCACGGCGCCCGTGTCGTCGCGGCGGAGCGGGTAGGCGACCTTCTCGGTCTTGGGGTAGACGAGCGCGCGCTGCTCCTTGAGCTTGAGCGTAAGCTCGCGGGAGCACTTGAGACCCTGGAAGATGATCCGGCCACTCGAGATCGAGACGCTCGAGACGCCCAGGCGCTGCGCGCGGATGCGGATACGCGTGCGGTCGAACAGGTTGCACGCGGCCTGGGGAAGCGCGCCGAAGCTCTCCTCGCACTCGTGCTGCAGGGCGTCGACCTCGGCAAGCTCGACGGCGCAGGCGAGCTTGCGGTACACGAGCACGCGGCGGTCCACCTCGGGGAGGTACTCCTCGGCAAGGTAGAAGTCCGCGGGCAGGTTGATGTTGACCTCGCTCTGGGCGAGGTCGTCCGCGGCGTCGCCGCGCGCCTCGGCCACGGCCTGGCCAAGCATCTGCGTGAACAGGTCGAAGCCCACGCTCGAGAGGTTACCGTGCTGCTCGGCGCCCATGAGCGAGCCGGCGCCGCGGATCTCGAGGTCGCGCATGGCGACGCGCATGCCGCTGCCGAGCTCCTGGAACTCGTTGATGGCCGTGAGGCGCTCCGTGGCCTCGGGCGTGAGCGGTCGCTCGCCCGGGAACATGAAGTAGGCGTACGCCTGCGTGCGGCCGCGGCCCACGCGTCCCTTGAGCTGGTAGAGCTGCGCCAGGCCCAGGCGGTGCGAGTCCTCGATGATGAGCGTGTTCGTATGCGGGTTGTCGATGCCGCTCTCGATGATGGTCGTGGCCACGAGCACGTCGATGTCGCCGCGCTGAAACTTCATCATCATGTCCTCGACCTGCTTGGCGCTCATCTTGCCGTGCGCCACGCCCACGCGGGCCTCAGGCGCGGCCTCGAGCACGCGGGCCTTGGCCTCGTCGATCGTCTTGACGCGGTTGCTCACGTAGTAGACCTGGCCCTTGCGCGCGAGCTCGGTCCTGATGGCGGCCGAGACCACGTCTGGGTCGTACTCCCCCACCGTGACCTTCACGGGCAGGCGCCCGGGCGGCGGCGTCATGATGAGGCTCATGTCGCGCACGCCGCTCATGGCCATCTGCATCGTGCGCGGAATCGGCGTGGCCGAGAGCGTGAGCACGTCGACCTGCTCGCGCATGTTCTTGAGCTGTTCCTTGTGCTGCACGCCAAAGCGCTGCTCCTCGTCGACGATGACGAGGCCCAGGTCGTGTGGGTTGACGTCGTTGGACAGCAGGCGATGCGTGCCCACGAGCACGGACACCTTGCCGCTCGCGAATCCCTCGAGGGCCAGGCGCTGCTGCTTGGTCGTGCGGAAGCGGCTGAGCACGTCCACCTCGAAGTCGAACGGGGCGAAGCGGTTGAAGAACGTCTCGAAGTGCTGCTGGGCGAGGATCGTGGTGGGGCACAGCACCATGACCTGGCGGCCCTCGGCCACGCACTTGAACGCGGCGCGCAGGGCCACCTCGGTCTTGCCGAAGCCCACGTCGCCGCACAGCAGGCGGTCCATGGGACGGGCCGTCTCCATGTCGGCCTTGATGTCGTTCACGGCCGAGCGCTGGTCTGCCGTGAGCTCGTAGGGAAACGCCGCCTCCATCTCCTGCTGCTCGGGCGTGTCGGGCTCGAAGGCGTGGCCCTGGACACTCGCGCGGCGGGTGTAGAGGTCCACGAGGTCAAAGGCCAGGCGCTTGGCGTTCTTGCGGGCCTTGTTCGTGGCACGAGACCAGTCGGCCGTGTTCAGGCGCGTGAGGCGCGGGCTCGAGCCGTCCGGGCCCACGTAGCGCGTGATGCGGTCCACCTGCTCGAGCGGCACGAAGAGCTTGTCGCCGCCGGCGTACTCGAGAAGGAAGTAGTCGCGCTCGCGGCCGCCCACCTCCTGGCGGACGATGTCGGCGAACAGGGCGATGCCGTGCGTGGCGTGGACGACGTAGTCGCCCGGCTTGAACGGAAACGTGATGGACGTGGGGTCGACGCGGCGGCGCGAGCGGTGCTTGGCCATGTGCCCGGACAGGTCTGCCACGGACAGGACGGCGAACTTGGCCGTTGGCACCACGATGCCGGCGGGCACGGCGGCGTCGATGAACGTCACCTGACCGCGCGGAAGCGACGGGGCGCAGGCCGGCTCGTTTGCCTTGGGGTCGCTGAGCGGCACGCGGTTCTCGGCCGCGCTTGCGAGCGACTCGCCGAACATGATGTGCTCATCGCCAAAGCTGAGCTCGAGGTGCTCGCGCGCGGAGCGGTCGGGCACGGCGAACAGCACGGAGCAGCCGTCGCCCACGAGCTGGCGCACGCGGCCGAGCAGCCTCGTGTCGCTGCCGGAGATGCCCGGCTGGCGCACGGGAAGCTCGGCGGTCACCTGTGTGCCCACGCGCAGCATGCTCGCGAACGACAGGCGCTGCTGGCTACCAAAGTCCATGTCGCGCGGGGCCGTGAACAGGCCCTTCGTGGTGGCGCCGGCATTGCGGGCGAGCTGCTCGGCCTCGTCGGAGCCGCGCACGCAGTCGTCGAACAGCGCGCGGGGCTCGGCGAAGCACATGAGGGCGTCTGCGCACACGTGCTCGAGCGGGCTCGCCGTCTTGCCGTAGAGCGCGGGCAGGTAGCGCTCGAGCGAGGGCTCGGGGCTGCGCGCCTCGATGAGCTCGAGGTCTGCGGCGAGCTTCGTGTCGTTCTGGGCGGCGGTCCATAGGGCCTTGCGGGCATGGGCCACCGTCTCGTCGGTAAGGGCGAGCTCGCGGCAGGGGCGCACGGTGACGCTCTCGAGGTCGCCGATCGTCTGGCCCGTGGAGGCGACCATGCGCCTCACGCG
The DNA here is from genome assembly GCF_900143685.1 of Parolsenella massiliensis. Lineage (NCBI taxonomy): Bacteria > Bacillati > Actinomycetota > Coriobacteriia > Coriobacteriales > Atopobiaceae > Parolsenella > Parolsenella massiliensis. The sequence continues at coordinate 1,739,632 of NZ_LT671675.1, forward strand.
GTCTATCTCGTCGCCGAAGAACTCGACACGCACGGGCGTGGCCGCCTGCGCGGGGAAGATGTCGACGGCGTCTCCGTGGATGTGGAACGTTCCCGGGCCGTCGAGCTCGCCCAGGTCCGCGTAGCCAAGGCCCACGAGCAGGGGCCCCACGTCCTCGAAGGGAACCTCGTCGCCCACGGCAAACGTGGAGCTCGCCCAGTAGCCCGAGCCCACCGGAGGCACGCGGCGCAGCAGCGAGCGGGCGCTCGCCACGACGACGCATGGCTCGCCGGTCGCCAGCCTGCCGATGGCCTCCGTGCGCGCGCCGATAACGGCGTCGTCGGGAGCGTCGCTCTTCCAGGGCAGGTCACGGCGCTCGGGATAGCGCAGCACCACGTCCTTGCCAAGCCACGCCTCGAGCGCATGGGCCGCACGCTCGGCAGCCTCCTCACCCGAGACGACGAACAGACACGGACGGGGGTCGGCCGCCCAGACGCTCGCGAGCACGAGCGCACGGGCGCTCTGCGACACGGCGACCGTGGCGTCGTTTCCGGCACGCAGCTCGGAGAGGGCAGGGAGCAGCTCGGGCGCGCCAAGCAGCTGGCGCGCAACGCGGTTGATGAGCACGCTAGTTCACCTCACGGTTCGAAGAGCGGGTGAGCTCGCCGAGGAACGCCTCGCCCGCGGCGAGGTCCTCCGGCGTGGCCTGCCAGGCCCAGTTGCCCTCCGCGACGCCCGGGACGTTCATGCGGGCCTCGTCGCCGAGAAGCGCCGCGTCCTGCAGCGTGCACATGACGACGTCGGCGCCGCTTGCGAAGGCCGTGCGCATGAGCGTGGCGGCGAGCTCGCGGGCAGGGGCGGCGTCCAGGCCGAAGTGCTGGGCGCACCAGCCCACGAGCGTCTGGTTGTCGTGCGTGGAGGTGTAGGCCACCTTGTCGGCGCGAGGGGCCCAGCCGCCATGCACATCGTTGTCGGCGAACTGCATGACGTCCATGCCGCAGCAGCCCACCTGCGCGAGCAGCGCGCGCGTGGCGGGCGTCACCGAGCCCAGATCCTCGGCGATGATGGGCAGCTGGCCAAGCAGCTCGTGGGCGCGTTCGAACAGCGAGATGCCAGGGCCGGCGTGCCAGGAACCCTCGAGCGCCGTGCAGCCGGCAGGGATGCCGTAGTAGTTCTGGAAGCCCAGGAAGTGGTCGAGACGCGTGACGTCGTACAGGGCAAACGTGCGCGCAAGGCGGCGCATCCACCACGCGTAGCCGTCTTCGCACATGGCGTCCCAGCGGTAGCACGGGTTGCCCCACAGCTGGCCGTCCTTGGCAAACGCGTCGGGCGGCGTGCCGGCCTGGAGCGTGGGCCTGCCGTTCTCGTCCACGCAGAACTGCTCGGGGTTGGCCCAGACGTCTGCCGAGGATGCCGAGACGTACATGGGGATGTCGCCGATGATGCGGATGCCGCGCGCGTTGGCGTAGGCGCGCAGGTCCATCCACTCCCACTCGAACTCCCACTGGGCAAAGCGGTGCAGGCGGATGCCGTCGGCCAGGCGGGGGTCCTTGAGCAGCGCAGGAGAGAAGCGGCGCCACTCGGCAGGCCACGTCTGCCACTCGTCCGTGCCCGTGAGCTCGGAGATGGCGGCAAAGCACGCGTAGGGGTCAAGCCAGTCGGCGTTGGCCTGCATGAACTCGTCGTAGACGGCATCGGGCTCGAAGCCCTCCATGCGCGCACGCAGTGCCTCGCCGCCGAGCTCGAGCAGGCGCTCGTTGCCCGCGAAGACGGACGTTCCCGCGTACGGGGAGCCAAAGCCGTCCGTGGGGTTCACGGGCAGGATCTGCCAGTAGCGCTGGCCGGTGCGCGCGAGCCAGTCCACAAACGCTCGGGCCGGTGCGCCAAGCGTGCCCGGCTTGCCGCCATTGGGAACGCTCGTGATGTGGCACACCACGCCGCTGCCGCGTTCGAGCGTGCGAGCCAGGCCCTGGCCGTCGTCGAACAGCACGACCGCGCTGCCGAGAGGCGCCAGCGTAAGCGACACGAGGTCGCCCTCGCAACGAAGCTCGGCCCCGCCGATGACCTCGCTCGCATGCGGGCCGTGCGCCTCGATGGAGACGTCGTGCCACTCCGAAAGGCTGCGATTCACGAGCACGCACACACTCGGGCCACGCCCGTCTGCGGGCAGGCGCCACCAGCCCAGCACGTCGTCGCACGGCGCGATGGGGGCCACGTCCCCGCTTGTGAGTACGGGCAGGGCCTGGCGCAGCTGGATGGTGTTGCGATACATCGTCTGGCAGTCGGCGTCGCCGGCGAGCACGTGGCCCACGGCCTCGCCGCTCTCGCCGCCATCGCCGCTCGCCCAGGGGAAGGGGCCGCGGTTGTAGGGGTCGGACAGTCCCTCCATGCCCAGCTCGTCTCCGTAGTAGATGCTCGGAACGCCCAGGTAGGTCATCTGCATGAGGGAGGCGAGCCAGAAGCGGCCCTTGGCAAGCCCGCGCTCGCCGTCCGTGAGGCGCCCTGGCACGCCGTCGGGCCAGGGCTGCCAGTCGGGGTGGTCGAGCGCCCCGCCCAGCACGCTCATGAGCCTGGGTCGGTCATGGCTCGAGAGCAGGTTGAGCGCCGCGGCCTGGGCCTCGGGCGGATAGTTCTCGGCAATGGAGGCAAGGCTCTCGGCGGCCTGGCCCGCGCTCACGCGCCCGAGAAGGAAGTCGAGGACCGCGTCGCGGAACGGGTAGTTCATCGCGCTGTCGAGCTCGCGGCCCAAGAGATAGCGACGCAGCTTCCCGTAGCTCACCTTGTTGGAGGCGTCCTCCCACACCTCGCCAAGCACGAGCGCGTCGGCCCGCTCGGCCACGGCGGCGGCGCGGATCTTCTCGATGAACTCGTCGGGCAGCTCGTCTGCCACGTCGAGGCGCCAGCCGCGCGCACCCGCGGCGAGCCAGTGGCGCACGACGCCCTGCTCGCCCGCGATGAGCCCCTGATATCCTGGGGCGCCCTCGTTCACGGCCGGCAGGTCGTCCACACCCCACCAACACTCGTAGGTGCCGTCATCGTGCCAGGTAAACCAGTCCGCATACGGCGAGGGGGCACCATCCGCATGGGCCTGCCAGGCGCCGGGCTGCTCGTAGGTGCCGTAGCGGTTGAAGTAGCGGCTGTCTGCGCCCACGTGGTTGAACACGCCGTCGAGCACGATGGAGATGCCGAGCTTGGCCGCCTCGCTGCACAGCGTGCGGAAGCCCTGCTCGTCCCCGAGCATGCTGTCGATGGACAGGAAGTCGGCCGTGTCGTAGCGGTGGCTGCTGCGTGCCTCGAAGATGGGGTTGAGGTAGAGCGTCGTGATGCCCATGTCGGCCATGCGCGCCAGGTCGTCGCGGATGCCAGAGAGCGTGCCGCCGTAGAAGTCCCACGTGGTGACGCGGCCCGCCTCGTCCTTCTCGTAGGTGGGCTCGGCGTCCCAGCGCTCCACGACGCGGCGGCGCGCACCGACGACGCCGTCTGGCGAGTCGTTGCCGTGAAGGCCCGCGCCGGCGCTCGCAAGCGCGCGCCAGTCCGTGCCGCGGCGGTAGCGGTCGGGGAACACCTGGTAGACGATGCCGGAGGTGAACCACGTGGGCTTCACCTCGCGCGGCTCGTACACCGTGAGCTGGAACGACGCCGGCTGCCACTCGCAGAGCGCGCCCTCGCCGCCCGTGCGACCCTCGCGGGCACCGTAGTGGATCACGCGGCCGTCCGAGCGCTCGATAAGAAACGAGTACCACACGAGCGCGGCCGCGTCGCAGGCGTAGGAGCACGAGAAGCGCACGCGGTCCTCGAGCCGCTCGCGCTCCATGGGCACGAACCCCTCGCCCACGCCGTCGATCCAGGTGCGCAGCGTGGCGGTGGCGCCGGCGTCTCCCCCGACGTCGAGCCAAAGCACGACGGTGCCGCCCACGGGGGCGGCACCGAACGGGTTCCTATACAGGGTTTCACGGCTGTCGTGATAGGCCCACATGTTGTCTCATCCCTGCTCGCACGGCCAAAGGCGCCGACCGTGCGACGGTGGGCGCTAGCGGCTCCGTTTCTTGTTGTACGGGATCACCTCGGGGTGGAGGTCGTGGTAGACATCCAGGTACTGGTTGGCAGCCCTGCGCCAGCCGAAGTCGGCCCTCATGGCGTTGCCAACGAGGCCCTCCCAGGCGCCCTTGTCTGTCCAGAATACCTCACAGGCGTCTAGCACGGTGTCTGCGAACTCGTCACCGTTGAAGTTGGCGAACGAGAAGCCCGTGCCCTCGCCCGTGAACTTGTTGTACGGCTGCACGGAGTCCTTGAGGCCGCCCGTCTCGCGCACGACGGGAAGTGTGCCGTAGCGCATGGCGATCATCTGGGACAGGCCGCACGGCTCGAACTGGCTCGGCATGAGGAACAGGTCGGCGCCGGCGTACATGCGGTGCGAGAGCGCCGAGTCGAAGTCGATGCGGGCGCACATCTGGCCCTTGTACTTCCAGTCGAAGTAGCGAAGCGAGTCCTCGTACTGAGCGTCTCCCGTGCCCAGGACGGCCACCTGCACGGAGCGGTCGAGCAGCCTCTTCAGCGCGTACTGCACCAGGTCGCAGCCCTTCTGCTTCGTGAGGCGGCTCACCATGACGGCAAGCGGGCGCGTGGGGTCGACGTTGAGGCCGAGCTCCTCCTGCAGCGCCGCCTTGCACTCGGCCTTGCCCGAGAGGTCGTCCACCGAGAAGGTGTGGGCGATGCCCGCATCCATGCGCGGGTCGTACTCCTGCGTGTCGATGCCGTTCAGGATGCCGTGCAGCTTCCAGGAGCGCTCCTGGAAGATGTTCTCGAGACCCTCACCGTAGAAGGGCATCTGGAGCTCCTCGGCGTACGTGGGGCTCACCGTGGTGATCGTGTCGGCGTAGAGCAGCGCGCCCTTCATGAAGTTGATGGTCTTGGGGCCCACGTACATCTGGCCGGCGGCCGGCGTGTCGGCAAGGCCGCAGATGTCGCTCAGGACGTCGTCTCCGTACTGGCCCTGGAACTTGACGTTGTGGATGGAGAAGACCGTCTTGACGTTGTCGTAGCCGGGAAGCCCGCGGTAGAACTCGCGCAGGAACACGCAGGCAAGCGCCGTCTGCCAGTCGTTGCAGTGCAGCACGTCGATACCCGCGAGCTCGGGAATGCGCCCGATGGCCTCGGTGATGGCCTTCGAGAAGAACGCGAAGCGCTCGCCGTCGTCGAAGTCGCCGTAGATGCTGTCGCGGCCGAAGTAGTCCTCGTTGTCCACGAAGTAGTAGTCGATGTTGTGGTAGCTGAGGTGGTCGATGCCGCACCAGACGTTGCGCCAGCCCAGGTTCATGTAGAAGTCGCCCACGTGGCGCATGGCGTCGCGGTACTCGGGCTTGATCCTCTTGTACTTGGGCAGCATGACGGCCACCTTGCAGCCGCAGCGCTTGAGCTCGTGCGGAAGCGAGCCCGCAACGTCACCCAGGCCGCCCGTCTTCACGAACGGGGCGGCCTCGGCGGCGCAGTACAGGACGCGGAGCTTCCGGCGGGTCCTTCCGCTCACGCGTGCTCGCCCCCCTTCTCCTTCACGAGCACGTTGTCGGGCGTGCCGCGCAGCTCGGTGCCGGCGGAGATGACGTTGTCGCGGTCGATGATGGCGTTCTCGACGCGCGCGCCGCGGCCGATGACGCAGCCGGTCATGATGACGCAGCCGCGCACCGTGGCGCCCGGCTCAACGACGACGTTGCGCGACAGGATGGAGTCGGCGACGGTACCCATGATGTGGCAGCCGCCCGAGACGATGGAGTTCGTGACGCGCGAGCCGGACTCGTACTTGGCGGGCGGGTTGTCGTGGGCCTTCGTCATGATCGTACGGTCCGCGGGGAACAGCTGGTCGATGACGTTGGGGTCGAGCATCTCGCGGCTGCGCTTGTAGTACATGCGCGCGTCGAACACCGTGCCCGTGTACATGTCCACGCGGTGGGCGCGGATGTCGAGCTGGGAGAGGTCTGCCTGCAGGGCCTCGAACAGGTCGAGGTAGTCGACGTTGCTGTAGCGGTCGATGAGCTCGAGGAGCTTCTCGCGACGCACGACGAAGCAGTCGAGGAAGCCCTCGTCGCCAAAGCGCGTGCCGTACGTGAAGCCGCGGACGTGGCCGTCCTCGGTATAGACGCTCGAGACGTCCTCGGCCTCGCAGCTGTAGGTCTTCGTGAGCAGCGTGATGTCGGCGCCGCTCTCGTTGTGGACCCTGATGAGGTCCTTGTAGTCGTAGTTGTAGATGATGTTGGCCGCCGAGACCACGACGTTGGTGGCCGTGTCCCTCTCGAGGAACACGCGGTTGGCGATGAGGTCACGCAAAAGGAAGCGCGGGCCCTTGCGGCTCGTGCCGAACGCGGAGCCCGGCATGAGGAACAGGCCGCCCTTCTTGCGGTCCAGGCCCCAGTCCTTGCCCGTGTAGAGGTGGTCGACGATGGAGCGGTAGTTGAACGGCATGATGACGCCAACGGTGTTGATGCCGGCGTTCACCATGTTCGACAGCGCGAAGTCAACGAAGCGGTAGCGGCCCAGGAACGGCACGGATGCCGCCGGGCGGGCCTTCGTGAGCGCGCTGGGGTGCTTGACGGAATAGTTCGTGGTGATGAGTCCGACCGCGGTCTCCATGGCCTACTCCTCCCCCTTTCCAACGACGACCTCGTCGCCGATGACTGCCGTGTCCTTCGTGACGTCAACGCTGCCGAGCTCCACGCCCGCCTCCACGACGGCATGCTCGCCGAGGATGGCACGGACGACGTGCGCCCCCTCCTTGACGACGGCGCCCGGGAACAGCACGGAGTCCTCGACGACGGCGCGGGCGCCCACCACGGCGTCCGTGGAGAGGATGGAGTGGCGCACCGTTCCGTTGACCTTGCAGCCGTTGGCGATGATGGCGTCCTCGATGACGGCATCGGGGCCCACGTAGTGCGGCGGGCGCACCGGGGCGTTCGTCATGAACGGGAACTCCTTGCCGAACAGGTCGAACTCGGGGTTGGGGCCGAGCAGGTCCATGGACGTCTCGTGGTAGCTCGAGATCGTGCCGACGTCGCGCCAGAAGCCGTGGAACTCGTAGCAGAAGATGCGGGCCTTCTCGTCGAGCAGCTTCGGGATGATGTTCTTGCCAAAGTCGTGCTCGGACGTGGTGTCGAGTGCGTCCTCCTTGAGGGCGCGGATGAGCACGTCGGTGCTGAAGACGTAGATGCCCATCGACGCGAGGTTGGAGTCGGGCTTGTTGGGCTTCTCGGTGAACTTCTGGACGGAGTTGTCCTCGTTCTTGGTGATGATGCCAAAGCGCGAGGCCTCGGCCCAGTCGACCGGCATGACCGAGATCGTGAGGTCGGCGTTGTTGGCGACGTGACTCTCGACCATCTTGCTGTAGTCCATGCGATACAGGTGGTCGCCGGACAGGATGACGACGTACTTGGGGTTGTAGCTCTCGATGTAGCCGATGTTCTGGTAGATGGCGTCGGCCGTGCCGGCGTACCAGTTGCCGCCCGCCTCGGTGGCGTACGGCGGCAGGATGGAGACGCCGCCGTCACGGGAGTCGAGGTTCCACGCCTCGCCCGTGCCGATGTAGGAGTGCAGCAGGTACGGACGGTACTGCGTGAGCACGCCCACCGTGTCGATGCCCGAGTTGGCGCAGTTCGACAGCGCGAAGTCGATGATGCGGTACTTGCCTCCGAATGAGACTGCCGGCTTGGCGATGTTGCGCGTGAGTGCGAGCAGCCTGCTTCCCTGGCCGCCAGCAAGCAGCATCGCGATGCTTTCCTTCTTGCTCATGTCCTTCCCCCTTCTTGCCGAGTTGATGTGCCGTCCTTCGGAACCGGGCGCCGCCATGGGGGAGCGGCGCCCGGGCGAGTGCTAGTCGAGCCCCCAGATGTCGGAGGCGTATTCCCTGATGGTTCGGTCGCTCGAGAAGTGACCGGAGTTCGCGATGTTGTGGAGCGCGCGGCGCTGCCAGTCGCGCTGGTCGTCGTAGGAGGCCGTGAGCTCCTCCCACGCCTGGACGTAGCTCGCGAAGTCCGCGATGACGAGGTCGTAGTCGTTGTTGCCCATGAGCTCGTCGTGGATCTGGTCGAAGTTGCCCGAGAGGCCCGCGAACGTGCCGTCCGTGAGCTGGCGCACGCAGCGGCCCACGCCGTTGGGATCGGCGTTGACGACGTCCCAGGCGAAGTAGTCGCCGCGGGCGCGCATGGCTTCGATCTCCTCAACCTTGAGGCCGAAGATCTTCTCGTTCTCCATGCCCGCGAGCTCGGCGATCTCCACGTTGGCACCGTCGAGCGTGCCCAGTGTGAGGGCGCCGTTCATCATGAGCTTCATGTTCGAGGTGCCGCTCGCCTCCTTGCCGGCGGTGCTGATCTGCTCGGAGATGTCGGCCGCGGGGTAGATGAGCTGGGCGTTCGAGACGGCGAAGTTGGGGATGAAGGCCACCTTGATGTAGCCGTTCACGCGCTCGTCGTTGTTGATGACGTCTGCCACCGAGTTGATGAGGCGGATGACCTCCTTGGCGAACGTGTAGGCGCTTGCCGCCTTGCCCGAGATGATGAATGTCGTCTTGCGCGGCTTGTAGCTCGGGTCGTCGAGCATGCGGTTGTAGATGCTCATGACCTTGAAGATGTTGAGCAGCTGGCGCTTATAGGCGTGGAAGCGCTTCACCTGCACGTCGAAGATGGAGTCGGGGTCAATCTCCACGCCGGTCTGCTCGAGGACGTACTTGGCGAGGCGCACCTTGTTCTCGCGCTTGGAGGCGCTCATGGCGTCAAGGAAGTCGGCGTCGTCGTAGTAGGCGGACAGCTTGGAGAGCTCATCGGCGTCCTTGAGCCAGCCGTCGCCGATCTTGGACGTGATGAGGGCCGAGAGGCTCGGGTTGGAGTTGCCCAGGAAGCGGCGAGGCGAGATGCCGTTCGTCTTGTTGTTGAACTTCTCGGGCGTGAGCTCGTAGAAGTCGTGGAGCGTCTCGCGCTTGAGGATCTCGGTGTGCAGGGCCGCGACGCCGTTGACGCTGTGGCTGCAGATGACGGAGAGGTTGGCCATGCGAACCTGGCCGTCCCACAGGATGGCGGTGTTGCGCAGCTTCTCCTGCCAGTTGTCGATGTTGCGCGGGAAGCTCTCGATGTAGCGGCGGTTAATCTCGTCCACGTACATGTACAGGCGCGGCAGCAGGCGACGGAACGTCTCGATGGGCCACTTCTCGAGCGCCTCGGGAAGCACCGTGTGGTTGGTGTAGGAGAGGGTGCGCGTCGTGATGTCCCACGCGGTGTCCCAGTCCAGGCCCTCCTTGTCCACGAGCAGGCGCATGAGCTCGGCGCCGCACATGGCGGGGTGGGTGTCGTTGGTGTGGATGCCCACGAAGTCGGGGAAGCGCTCCCAGCCGGCGTCGGCGTGGTCGTACTTGTAGTTGCGGATGATGGAGGCAAGGCCCGCGGCCACGAACAGGTACTCCTGCTTGAGGCGCAGGATGCGGCCGTGCTCGCCGGCGTCGTTGGGGTACAGGATCTCCGAGATGGCCTCGGCGTCCGTGCGGAACTTCGCGGCCTTGGCGTAGTCGCCGGCGTTGAAGGCGTCCAGGTCGAAGTCCTCGTGGGCGGGCTCGGCGCTCCACAGGCGCAGGCGGTTCACGGTCTTTCCGCCGTAGCCCACGATGGGCACGTCATAGGGCACGGCCTTCACGAGCTCGCCGCCCTCCTGCGTGAACCAATAGCGGCCCGCCTCGTCCTCGTGACGCACGACCTCGCCGCCGAAGCGCACGAGCACGCTGCTCTCGGGGTGCTTCGTCTCCCACGGGTAGCCCTTGTCGAGCCAGTTGTCCGTGACCTCCACCTGGCGGCCGTCGACGATCTGCTGCTTGAACAGGCCGTAGTGGTAGCGCATGCCGTTGCCAAATCCCAGGATGCCCTCGGCGGCCATGGAGTCCAGGAAGCACGCGGCCAGACGTCCCAGACCACCGTTGCCCAGGCCCGGGTCGCCCTCCTGGGCGATGAGCTCCTCAAGGTCGATGTCCATCTCGGACAGGCCCTGCTTCACGATGTCGCGGACGCCGTAGTTGAGCAGGTAGTTGTCGAGCAGCGGGCCCAGGAGGAACTCGAGGCAGAAGTAGTAGATCTTCTTCTTGTCGCTCTTCTTGTTCTCGGAGTCCGACGTAGCGAACTCGCGGTTGGCCTTGCGGGCGATGAGCTGGGCAAGCGCCTGGTACTGGTCCTGCGCCGTGCAGTCCCTGAAGTCCTTGCCGACGAGCGCCTCGAGCATCGCTCGGTACTCGTGGGCAAATGCCTCGGGGTTCTCGAAGATGTGGTCGATCATTCGCATAGCTCCTTGTGGTCGTGCGGCGGCTGAACGCCGCCTATCTCGTGCGCGATTCCAGGCCCGGCGACGGCTAGGCCTTCCCCTTCGCGCGCTTGTGCTTCTTCTTGCTCCCCTTCTTGGGCAGCACGACGCGCTCGCCCGCGGCGACCGACTTGGCCGAGGCGGCCTTTGCCCGCGTGGCGCGGGGCTTGCGCGAGGTGGTCTGGGCGGCGGGGCGCGGCAGCGCGGCCTTCTCGGCCGGGACCGGCACCACGTAGCTCGAGGGACCGGTGCGGTGCAGGATGGTGCCGCCAAGCGGGGGAACGCTCATGATCAGCGAGTTCTCGCGGCCGTCGCAGTCCTCCGGGCGGCTCGAAAGCACGCCGGGGTTCAGCTGGCCGGAGCCGCCAAACGAGGCGTCGTCGGAGTTGAAGATCTCGACGTAGTCACCCTCGCGCGGCACGGGCACGCGCCAGCCAGGACGGAAGTTCACGTCGAAGTTGATGATGACGACGAGCTCCTCCTCGGGCTCCGTACCACGGCGGACGAACGAGACGATGGAGTGCTCGGAGTCATCCGCGGACAGCCACTCGAAGCCGGCCCAGTCGTAGGACTCGCGCCACAGGGCGGGCTCGGCGAGGTAGAGGTTGTTCAGCGCCTCGATGTAGTGCTGGTGCTTGGCGTGGGGCTCGAACTGCTCGGTGAGGAACCACTGGATGGACTCGTAATAGCGCCACTCGATGTACTGTCCGATCTCGTTGCCCATGAAGTTGAGCTTGCCGCCCGGGTGGGTCATCTGGTAGAAGGCGAGCGTGCGCAGGCCCGCGAACTGGCGCCACTGGTCCCCAGGCTGACGAGTGATGAGCGAGCACTTGCCGTGGACGACCTCGTCGTGCGAGAGCGGCAAGATGAAGTTCTCGTTGAAGGCGTACATCATCGAGAACGTGAGCATGCCGTGGTTGCCGGGGCGCCAGGGGAAGTCGGTCTGCAGGTAGTGGAGCGTGTCGTTCATCCAGCCCATGTCCCACTTGAAGTGGAAGCCCAGGCCGCCGTCCTCGGGCGGGTAGGTGACGAGCGGCCAGGCCGTGGACTCCTCGGCCATCATCACTGCGCCCTTGCAGTACTCGCCCACCGCCGTGTTCACTTGGCGGATGAAGGCGGAGGCGTCGAGGTCCTCCTCGGTGCCGTTCTTGTTCAGGCGCTTCTCGGCGGGGTTGTCGATGCCGAAGTTGAGGTAGAGCATGCTCGAGACGCCGTCCATGCGGATGCCGTCGGCGTGGAAGCGGTCGAGCCAGTACAGGGCGTTCGAGACGAGGAAGCTGCGCACCTCGCCACGGGCGAAGTCGAACTTGTGCGTGCCCCAGTTGGGGTGAATCTCGTGCTCGTAGAGCATGTGGCCGTTGAACATGGCCAGGCCCTGGGCGTCTGCGCAAAAGCCGCCGGGCACCCAGTCGAGAATGACGCCGAGGCCGGCCTCGTGGCAGGCGTTGATGAGGCGCATGAGGCCCTCGGGCTCGCCGAAGCGCGACGTGGGCGCAAAGTAGCCCGTAACCTGGTAGCCCCACGAGCCGTCGAAGGGATGCTCCATGACGGGCAGCATCTCGATGTGGGTGTAGCCCATCTTCTTGGCGTAGGGCACGAGCTCGGAGGCGAGGTCGTCATAGGAGAAGTAGCGGCCGCGCTGGGCGGGGAACTCGTCCATGGGGCCGGGCCACGTTCCGTCCTCGCGGGGCTCGCCCTGCGGCTCGTCGCCATGGCGGCGCCAGCTGCCGAGATGGACCTCGTAGATGTTGAGCGGCTCGTGCATGGGGTCTGCCGCGGCACGGCGAGCAAGCCAGTCGGCGTCATGCCAGGCATAGGTGGGCTCGGCAGCCGTCACCGACGCGGTGCCGGGCGTGAGCTCGCTCGCGAACGCATAGGGGTCTGCCTTGTACAGCAGCTCGCCGGTGTCGGTCTCGATGACGTACTTGTACAGCTCACCGGGCGCAACGCCGGCCACGAAGCCGCACCACACCTCGCCGGACGCAAGCGGGGACAGCGGGTTTGCCTGCGCGTCCCAACCGTTGAAGCCTCCCACGACGTGAACGCTGCGGACGCCCGGCGCCCACACGGCAAAGCGATAGCCGCACGCTCCGTCCTGCTCGCACGGATGCGCGCCCATCTTCTCGTAGCTGCGGTACCACGTGCCTGCGCCCATGAGGTACAGGTCATCGCTGGTTATGTCGAGCGCGCCGGCGCTGGCCGCGACGGCGGGCTTGGTCTCGCTCATGTGACTCCCCTCCCCTGGGTGCCGCACCCGCATGCGCAAACGCCGTTCAACTTCTCGCCGTCAGTTAGATGAGCTGCGGCTATATGGCGTCCGTTCATTTCGAACGGGTGTGACTCCACTTTATCCCCACATCTTGTCCGTTAAAGGCATTGGTTCGAAAAGGTTCGGTAAACGGGAGGGATTTGCTCAGCTGTGGGTCCGCCAAACCAGCCCGCCTCGGCACGAGAAGGGCCCGCGCAAAGGCACGGGCCCTGGACGAGGCGAGCGGACGGTACGTCCCTCGCTAGTAGTTGACGACCTGCTGCTCGAAGTAGGCCTGGGGATGCATGCAGACGGGGCACACCTTGGGCGCGGACTCGCCAACGTGCAGGTGCCCGCAGTTGCTGCACTTCCACACCTTGACGCCCGGCCTGCTGAAGACCTCGCCAGCCTCGATGCGCGCGGCGAGCTTCTGGTAGCGCTCCTCGTGGGCGCGCTCGACGGCTGCGACGCCCTCGAAGCGCGCGGCGATCTCCTCGAAGCCCTCCTCGCGCGCGGTCTTTGCGAACTCGGGGTACATGTCCGTCCACTCGCCATGCTCGCCCGCGGCGGCGTCGCGCAGGTTCGTGAGGGTGTCGGGCACCTCGCCGCCGTGCAGGTACTTGAACCACAGCTTGGCGTGCTCGGCCTCGTTGCCGGCCGTCTCGGCGAAGATGCTGCCGATCTGGACGTAGCCCTCCTTCTTGGCGGCCTTGGCGTAGTAGCCGTACTTCATGGACGCCTGCGACTCCCCGGCAAACGCCGCCTCGAGGTTCTTCTTGGTCTGAGAGTTCTCGAAGTCTGTGGCCATGGTTGCTCCCTTGCTCGGAGGGCGGCGCCCCGCGGCGCAGCCCATGCGTTTATGCTGCGGCCAAAGGGCCGCTACCAGGCTTCTACCCGCATGGGCGGCAAGGGTGACGCCACGTTTGTGAGGCATCGGGAACGTAGCCGCCTAGGCCAGCCAGCGGCCGTCCTGCTCGCGGCAGAACCCCTCGCGCGCGAGCTGGCCGAGAATGTCTTGCGCGTACGCCTCGTCGACGGGAGCGCGGCCCGCGGCTGTCTCGGAGGCCGTGAGGGCCTCGGCGACGTCTGCCGGCAGCAGGCCCTGGCCCTGCGTGCGGGCGTCGAGCAACAGGCGGACGACGGCGGCACGCTTCTGGCGGTGCGACCCCTCGAAGCGCGACTGCCGCGCGTTCGAGCGAGAGCGACGCGAGGGGTTCGGCAGCGTCCGCTTGAGGTGAAACCCATAGTCGAGCAGGGCATAGTACCAGGTACGAGGCGTGCAAGGCGCGTCGGCCCCCGCAATCTCGATGGGAGACGCGGGGCATGCCTGCGCCACGAGCGGGGCGATGGCCGCGTCTGGCACGTCCTGCGCGTCTGGGAACAGCTCGTGCAGGAACACCGAGCGGACGTTCGTCTCGAGGTAGGTGCCCGGAAGGTCGTAGGCGAAGGCGCGGATGCCCGCCGCCGTGGCCGGCCCTATCCCCGGCAGTGCGCGGAGCTCGCGCTCATCGCGTGGCATCTGGCCGGCGTGCTCCTCTGCGACCTGCACGGCGGCGCGCCACAGGGCGAGCGCCCTGCGGTTGTAGCCAAGCCCCTGCCACTCGTCGAGGACGTCCGCGGAGCTGGCGACGGCGAGGGCATCCACGCTCGGGAAGCGCTCGAGCCAGCGCTGCCAGCGCCCGTCCACACGCGAGACCTGCGTCTGCTGGAGCATCGTCTCGGACACCCAGATGGCATAGGGGTCGCGCGTGCGGCGCCAGGGCAGGTCTCGGTAGAGCTCGCGACCGCGCAGGTATATGCGATCCCTCACCGCAGCGGTCAGGGGGACCGTCGGGATGGGGACCGGGGCCTTAGCGCCTGCCATGGGCTAGTTCCACTCGAGGCTCTGCCAGCCGCGGCGGCGCGCCACGCGCGCCAGGGTGCTGCCGGGGCTCACGGCAAAGGGCTCGTCGGCCAGCTCAAGGAGCGGCTCGTCGGTGAAGTGATCGCCATAGGCGCAGGCGATGCTCCAGGCGCCCGGCCCGATGTTCTCGTCGGCCCAGCGACGCACGGCTCGGACCTTGCCCTGGCCTGCAACGACCTCGCCCTCGACGCGGCCGGTGAAGTGGCCCTGGGCGTCGAGCTCCATGTTCGTGGCCGCGACGCCCTCGATGCCAAGCCGCTCGGCAGCCACGCGCGCCATCTCGAAGAACGTTGCCGAGACAAGCACGCACATCATGCCCTGCTCGTGGCGACGGGCAATCTCGGCGACGGCGTCCACACGTGTGCGCGGCGCGAGGAACTCCTCGTAGAAGTCGCGCATGAGGCGCATGACCTCGTCGTGATCGTACTTCCCAAGGTCGCGGAAGATGAGCTCGCGGGACTCGTCTTGCCTGTAGGGCAGATGAAGCTTGTAGCGTGCTCCCCACCACGCGAGGCGCAGCGCCGTTCGCTTGGAGATGAGGCCGTGCCTGAGCAGGAAGACCGCGAACAGCTGGCCGGACTGGCCATCCATGATCGTGCCGTCGTAGTCAAAGACAGCAAGCCGGGCCGCGGGCGTGTCCCCGCAGGGCTCCTCGCCCTGATCTGGCTGCATGAGCTCGGCCACTGGCCTGCCTCCGAGAATTGAGTTGCGTGACGTTCCTTCTGTCCGGAGATTCTAGCAAAAGGGCGTGGAGGCCCCTCACGCGCAGCGGCGGTGCATACGAATTGGCTACACGCCAGATGGGCGTGCGCGGGGCGAGGCCGCAACGCGACGTCGCAGGCTGCCGAGATAACAAAAAGGGCCCCGGTTTCCCAGGGCCCTCTGACATCCAATGGCGGGATATGCGGGGCTCGAACCCGCGACCTCCGACGTGACAGGCCGGCGCTCTAACCAGCTGAGCTAATACCCCGTGTCAGGTGCGAGGAATATAATGCCGAAGATTGCGGCCCTTGTCTAGCCCAAATTCAAACTTTTTTTGGCAAATTTGAAATATCTTATGCGCAGGGCGACAAAAAGCGGCATCTACCTCGATAGACGCCGCTTTGGACAAGAAAGAAAAACTGTTTGGGGCCCAGGTGGCCGCGCTATGACAGCGCGATTCTCGTCTGGCCGCCGTCCGCACCGCTCACGACGAGCTCATTTCCGTCGAGCTCGGCCTGCGAAAGCTCGCCCGACCCCACGACCGGCTGGCCGTCACCGTTGAGCAGCTGCGTGGGCGTCGAGCCGTCTGCCACGACGTAGCAGATGACGTCCCAGGTTCCGTCCGAGAGGTTCTCGGGGATGAACAGCGTTCCCTCGTGCAGGCACAGGGCCACGGGCGTGCCGGAGAGCTGCGCCACCATGGCGGCGTCATCCCCCTCGCCCTTGACGAGCTCCCAACCCGCGTCTCCCTGGCGGGTCGAGTACGAGGAGCCCGCAACGGTGACGCCACTGCCGTCTGCCACCACGTCCGCCTGGGCGGCCCCGGTGACGGCGTCGGCGGGCACCGCGGGCTGGGCAAGCGAGCGGACGAGCAGCACGGCGAGGAGAATCACGATGACCACGGCCACACCAATCCCGGCGATGGCGCCCCTGGGTGCCTTGCTCGCGTCCGCACGAGCGGCCTTTCGACGGCGGACGCCCGCTCGGACGGTCTCGGAGGACCCGATGGCCTCGCGGGCGGCATCGGCGGCGGCCGCGGCGGTCTCGCGCGTCGTGACGACGGCGCCCTGGCCGTCTCTGATCGTGTGGAACGCCCCGGTGGCGGATGGGTCGACGCCGATGGGGCGAGGGGCGTCGTCCAGCGAGTAGGACGGGCTCACGGGTGCCGGGATCTGGCCGTCGACGATCCTCGTGGAGGTGTTGCCGAGCTTGGGGAAGCTGTGCGAGGCGGCCGTGGCACGCGATGCCTCGGCAAAGCGCGAGGATTGCGGGCGCGGCGCGTCAACATGCGGAATTGCCTCGCGAGAGGGACGGGCCTGTGGCCGCGACGCCGGCGCCGCATGACGCGCGTGGGCGGCGGGACGGCGCGCCTGGGCACCGGAGCTTTGCTGCTGCCCGTCGGCAGGCTGTTTGAATCTCGCCATTATGGCCCCTTCCATTCGTGCGGGCCTTGGCTCGCATGTGCGCCGGGACCTGTCCCGACACACGCAACGATACTACAGCTCGCGGCGTGCCTCGATCGCCCTGCCCAACGTGACCTCATCGGCATACTCGAGGTCTCCGCCCACGGGCAGGCCGCTCGCGAGCCTCGTCACGTGCACGCCGAGCGGCTTGATCGTGCGCGAGAGGTAGGTTGCGGTCGTCTCGCCCTCGACGTCTGGGTTCGTGGCGAGAATGACCTCCGTGACGGTGCCGTCTGCAAGGCGCGCGAGTAGCTCGCGAACGTGGAGCTGCTCGGGGCCGATCTTGTCCATGGGCGAGATGACGCCGCCAAGCACGTGGTACAGGCCGTGGAAGGCACCCGTGCGCTCGATCGCCGTGACGTCACGCGGCTCGGAGACCACGCAGATGCTCGTCTGGTCGCGGCTGGGGTCCTCGCAGACGTCGCAGCGCTCGCGCGTGGCGTAGCTGAAGCAGACGGGGCAGAAGTGCACCTGCTGCTTCACGTCGAGAATCGCCTGGGCAAGGCGGCGGGCCTCCTCGGCGTCCGAGCCGAGGATGTGGTAGGCGATGCGCTGGGCGCTCTTGGGCCCGATGCCCGGCAGGCGCCCCAGCTCGTCGAGCAGGCGCCGCAGGGCGCGGCCGTCGTTGCGAGAAGGCGCCGGGGCCCCGCCAAGGGGACCGCCGGCGCCAAGCTGGTCGTAGGGCATGGGACTAGAACAGGCCCGGGATGCTCATGTTGCCAAGGCCGGCGGCCGCGCTCATCTGCGTGTTGGCAGCCTCCTGGGCGCTCGACAGGGCGTCGTTGACGGCGGCGAGGACCATGTCCTGGAGCATCTCGACGTCCTCGGGGTCGCAGGCGTCCGGGCTGATCTCGATGGACTTGATCTGCATCTCGCCCGTGGCGACGACCTTGACCATCCCGCCGCCCGTCGACGCAGAGACCTCGACGTCCTTGAGCTTGTCCTGGGCGGCGGCGAGCTGCTCCTGCATCTTGCGCGCCTGCTTCATCATCTGCTGCATGTTCATCTGGGGCATGGTGGCTCCTTCTCGGTTGGCGCCGCAGGCGCCTGGCTTTGCTCTCGATAAGACTCTAGCGGTTTGGCCCGCGATGCGCTCAGGTCGTACGACGCGAGGCGGCGCACGTTTGCGCCATTCGTGCGGATTTGCACGCACATTTGCGCCATTCGTGCAGGTATGTACACCGAGACGCCCCTTCTCGCGTACACACGTGCACGTTTGCATCATTCGAGCGGCCACGGCTGCTCGTTTGTATCATTCGTGCAGATATGCACGAGAAGGGAGATGGGCCCGCATAAGAGGATGCCCCGGGTTGGCGGGGCATCCCGGCTGCTAGATGGGGTTGTTGTTCTCGTCCACGACGGTCATCTTCGTTGCGCCAAAGACGTCCGAGAACATCGAGGCAAGCTCGTCGTTGTTGGCCGAGACGGGCTCGGAGCTCGCGACGGGCGTCTCCCCGCCCTCGGATGCCCTTGCGGCGAAGTCCGGGACCTTGAGGTCGGACGCGGCACTTGCGGGCGCGGGGGCCGGGACGTCGACGGGCGGAACGTCCGCGTCGTCGTAGGGGGGCACGTCGACGTCGTCGTAGGGAGGGATGTCCTCCTCGGTGACGCGGGCTTGGACGCGGCCGGGGCGGGCGCTGGCTTGGGGGCTGCCGGGGCGGGCGCGACCGGCCTTGCGGGAGCGGCGCCGTCGCTTGCGTACGACAGCGTGCGAGGAGAGCCGAACGCCGAGGCAACGGCCTTGTCGACGATGGCCTTCACGTCGGCGCGCTCGAGCATGCGACGCGTGAAGGAGCTGCCACCGGGAAGGGTCACGGTGAGCGTGGAGCCATCATCTGCCGTGGCCGTGGCGGCAAGCAGCAGCGAGCCGCACGAGGCGTTCGTCTTGAGCAGGCCGTCCACGACCGCCTTCCACGTACGCTGGAGCGCGCCGTTCTCGACCGTGGCTGAGGCCGCGGACGTGGCCGCCGGCACAGGCGCAGGTGCCGGCACCGGAGCCGAGGCGGGCGCGGCGGGCCTGGGCGCGGGCGGAACCGCAGCGGCAGGCGCGCTCGCCGCGGGCTTGTGGTGCAGGTTCAGCGCGGGAGGCACGAACTTGGGGGCCGCCGGCTTGGGAGCGGCAGGCACGGGCGCCGCAGCAGGCACGGCAGGACGGGGCGCGGGCGCCGCGGCCGGAGCGGCAACCGGAGCGGCACCGCCCGCAAGCCTCGCCTCAAGCGAAGCAATCCTCTCGGCAAGCGACTCGAGCGTCAGGTCGCTTTCCGGACGGGCGCAGCGCGTGAGGGCAATCTCGAGCACAAGGCGCTGGTTCACAGCCGTGCGCATCTCGCTTGCCGCATCGCCCAGCACCGTGAGCACGCGGGCAAGGCGATCGGGGCTGCCATAGGCGGCAGCCTCCTCAGAGAGCAGGGGCAGCTCGCCCTCGGCCACGTTCACCACGCCTGGCTTGGCGCCCGCAACGGCCACGACGTACGCGTCACGCACGCGAGACGCCAGCTCGCGGGTGAACTGGAGCAGGTCTCGGCCGCCGTCGACGAGCTCGGAGACCTTGCCAAAGAGGACCGGCACGTCTCGGCGGGCCAGCGCGAGAGACACGTCTGACAGCGCCGAGTCGCTCGACTCGCCAAGCAGGTCTCGGGCCGCCTCGACGCTCACGTTGCCCGCGCCGAACACCGAGAGCTGCTCGAGCGACGACAGCGCGTCTCGCATGCCGCCACGCGCATGACGAACCACGAGGTCAAGCGCCTCGCCGTCATAGGTAAAGCCCTCCTCGTCGCACACGTGGGCAAGGTGGGTGCGCATCTCGTCGGGCGCGATGGAGTGAAAGTCGAAGCGCTGCACGCGCGACAGAATCGTGGCGAGGATCTTCTGCGGATCGGTGGTGCACATGATGAACACGACGTGCTCGGGAGGCTCCTCGAGCGTCTTGAGCAGCGCGTTGAACGCCGCCGGCGTGAGCATGTGGACCTCGTCGATGATGTAGACCTTGTAGCGGCCGCGCACCGGCGCGTAGTCGACGCGGTTGATGATCTCCTCGCGCACGTTGTCGACGCCCGTGCGGCTCGCGGCATCGAGCTCGTAGACGTCCGGGTGCTCGCCGGCGGCGATGAGGCGGCACTCCTCGCACGTTCCGTCTGGAAGATGGCCCTCGCCCTGCTCGCACATGAGCGCCTTGGCCAAAATTCGGGCCATGGTGGTCTTGCCGGTTCCGCGCGGGCCGCAGAACAGGTAGGCGTGGGACAGGCGTCCCTCGCACACGGCGCGCTCGAGCGTCGAGACTACATGCGTCTGGCCAACTACCTGCTCAAACGTCTGCGGGCGATACTTGCGATACAGCGATTCCATGCGGCCTCCGACAAGGTTGGTGGCGCAGGCCGGGTGGGCCGCGCCAGACCAATCCAGTATACAAAGCGAGGGGCCGCCCGGATGTCTCCAGGCGGCCCCGCGGCCCCTCGGGCTCGCGTCCCAAAGGGCTACGTCCCCTTTGGGACGTGTTAGATCTCGTTGGCGGCGGTGTAGCCGCTGCGGATGGCGGCGGCTATGTCGGCCGTGCGCTCGCCGGAGCAGTCGCCCACGAAGGAGACGGGGGCGTCAATGCCCGCAGCGTCGAACGCGAGCTTCCTGGAGCCCACCGCCATGACGACCCAGTCGGCCGCGATGGAGGACGCACCGTCCGGCCCCTCGACGTCGACGCCCGTCTCGGTGACGGCGACGAGCTTTGTGTTCACGTGCTCGACCACGCCGGCCTGGGCAAACTCCGCCTTGATCGTGGGCAGGATGGTCGCGGACTCGCCCGCGGCGATTTTGTCGAGCATCTCGACGATCTGGACCTTGCAGCCGTGCGCGATGAGGTACTCGGCCGTCTCCACGCCCACAAGTCCGCCGCCGATGACCACGACGCTGCCGTCTACCTGGGGCGCCTTGCCGGCGAGCACGTCCCAGCTGGACACGACGTTGGCGCCGTCCGCACCAGGCACGGGCACCGTGACGTCCTGCGCGCCCACCGCGACGATGACGGCATCGGCGCCGGCCGCCTCCGCCGCGCCCGCCTCGTGACCCAGTTCGAGCGCAACGCCCAGGCGCGGGAGCTCCGCCTCGTAGTACTCGATGGCGCGAGCGATCTCTGCCTTGCGCGGGGGAGCCGCAGCGAGCCAGATCTGGCCGCCGAGACGCTGCTGCTTCTCATAGAGCGTGACGTCATAGCCACGCGTCGCCGCCACGCGCGCGGCCTCGCAGCCGGCGATTCCGCCGCCGATGACCACGACGCGCTTCTCGCCCTCACCCGGCCTGATGGAGACGGTGACCTCGTCGCCGTTCTCGGCGTTGAGGACGCAGGAGATGTAGCGGCGGCCCTGGATGGCGTCGACGCAGCCCTTGTTGCAGTTGAGGCAGAGGCGCACCGGGATGTCCTTGGCGAACTTGTTGGCGAGGTCGGGGTCGGTGAGCAGCGAACGGCCGTAGCCGATGACGTCCGCCTGGCCGTCCTCGAGGATCTTCTCGCCGGCCTCGGGCGTGACCACGCGGCCCACGGTGGCGATGGGGATGCTCACGAGCGCCTTGATGCGCGCGGCCACCGGGAGCGTCCAGTTGTAGGGGACCTCGCCCATGGGCGGGATGGTGTCGCCCATGTTGCCGGTGTGGTTGGCCTGGGCCACCTGGATCATGTGGACGCCGGCCGCCTCGAGCGCCACGGCGAACGCGCAGGCCTCGTCGGGCGCGAGGCCGCCCTTGCCACGTGGGCTGCCGTCCGCGTTGGTGGTGATGATGGGCAGCTTGTACTCGAGCATGAGGTTGGGCGCCGCCTCTCGGATGGCCGCCACGACCTCCAGCGCGTAGCGGGTGCGGTTCTCGAGCGACCCGCCGTACTCGTCGGCGCGGTGGTTGAGCGTCTTGGAGCACAGCGATCCCACGAGACGGTCTCCGTGGACCTCGATGGCGTCCACGCCGGCCTTCTGGGCGCGCGCGGCGCACGCGGCGATGGCGTCCCTGATCTGGGCGAGCTGCTCGGCCGTGGCCTCGCTCGCGAAGTGCTGCATGTCGTGGTGGAGCTTTGCGTAGGCGTCCGCGCGGATCTTCTCGGACTCGGCCGTCTTGGCGACGGCCGTCTCCTCGTCGCCGGCGGCGCGGGCGGCAGCGGCGGCCTTGGCGGCGGCCATGGACCCCACGATCATGCGGCCCACGCCCGGGACGTCGTACTCGGGGTGGAAGATCTGCAGCGCCAGCTTGGCGCCGTGCTTGTGGACGGCATCGGCGAGTGCCGCAAAGCTCGGGATTTGTTCGTCCGAACAGAGCTTGGGCGTGGGGCTCGCCGTGTTCACGGGCGCCACGTCGCCAATGACGATGTAGCCGGTGCCGCCGGCGGCCAGACGCTCGTAGAACGCGAGGCTGCGCGGGCCTATGGAGCCATCGCGCTCCTCGTAGCCCGTCGTGAGCGGCGGGAACATGACGCGATTCTTAAGCGTGATGGGGCCTACCTCGATTGGCTCGAGCAGCTTCTTCTCCCCCATGGATTGGTCCTCTCTCGTTGGCTGGGCGCCCCTCCCCGGGAGAGGCTATTCCACTACTGTCCCTTCTATTGGGGCTCCGGGGCCTGGGACGGCCGCAGACGGGAAGCATTGGGCGGTGGGCGGCATGAAGCCGGGCGCACGCGCCGCCCCGGCCGCAATGGCCTAAAGTTGGGCGATACCGACAAAGGAGGAAGCATGGCAGACAGGGGCGGCAGCGTCGTCGTTGGCATGGACATCGGCGGCACCAGCATCAAGATGGGCCTTGTGACCAGAGACGGCGAGACGCTCGCCACGTCGAAGGTGCGCACGGGCGTGCTCGACAACGAGGCGGCGTTTGCCGAGGTACAGGCCGCGGTGGCCGCGCTTGTGGGCGAGGCCGGGCTTGGTGCGAGCGACGTCGCGGCCCTGGGCGTGGACGTGCCGGGCGTGGTCCTGGAGGACGGCACGCTCGCCATGGCGCCCAACATCACGCTCGACCTCAACGGCCTTCTCGCCTGCCTGGGCAGCGCGTTTCCCACGGCACGCATCGCCGCGCTGAACGACGCGAACGCCGCGGCGCTGGGCGAGGCGTGGCTAGGCTCGGGCGACGCGTCGGGCAGCACCGTGATGGTGACGCTGGGGACCGGCGTGGGCGCGGGCGTCGTCATTGGCGGGCGCGTGATCGCGGGTGCGCACGGGGCCGCGGGCGAGATTGGCCACATCAACGTGGAGCCCCGCGAGACCGAGGCGTGCAACTGCGGCTGCCGCGGCTGCCTTGAGCAGTACGCGAGCGCACGCGGGCTCATTCGCCTGTATCGCGAGGAGTGCGAGAAGGACGGCGCCGAGCCGGTCGAGATCGCCCACACCACGGACGCGCTCGCCGTCTTTGAGGCAGCACGCGGCGGAAACGCCCAGGCGAGGCGGGCGTGCGAACGCGTTGGCCACTACCTGGGACGTGCGCTCGCGGCCGTGGCCGTCATCGTTGACCCCGACGCGTTCGTGATCGGCGGCGGCATGAGCGGCGGCTGGGACACGCTTGGCGAGGCGTGCGTCGAGCGCTACCGCGAGGTTGCCATCGTGAGCTGCAGGGACACGCCCATCCGCCCGGCGAACCTTGGCAACGACGCAGGGTTTCTCGGCGCGGCTCGGCAGGCGATTCTCGCGCTGTAGGGCGCGGGCGCTGCGACTGGCGTAGGGTTGCTGCACGTTTTTCGGGGTTATCGGAACCGGCGCGGATCCAGCTGCACGTTTTTCGGGGTTATCGGACGCTGGCGAACAGCGCGAGTCCGATAACCCCGTTTTCCGTGCAGGTCGCCGCCGTTCTCGCCCCGTTTTATCCGATAGGCGCGAATTCCGTGCAGGTCGCGAAACCTCGCCGCCCGCCTCGTCCGATACGGCCCATTTCCGTGCAGGAGACCCCGGCGAGCCCGCCCGCGCAAAAAAGAAGCGCCCCGGCGTTGCGTCGGGGCGCTTAGCCGAGCCCAGGCCGCCTTAGGGCGCCGGTCCTCGCTTAGCGAGGGGCTCGGAATCTTCTCTGTGGCGCGCGTCCTCCCAGAGAACAGGGGGTTGGAAGAATCTCTGACGAACTATTGGACGTGCCATTGTAAGCGCCCAAACTGACTACCCGACGACCGGAGGGGAGACGAACGTTCAGGAGGACGCGCGCTTCGCTGTCATTCTTGCCCGCCACGGCAGCCCGCACTCATCCCGCGCCGCGAACGGTAGCGTTTAGCTGGCAAAAGGCCAATCTTCGTGGTGCGCCCCAGAATGCAACGGGCACAAGCCGAACGGGCGCGGCGCCTACTTGCTGTGGGCGCCCTTCTTGTTGCCAAGCTTGGCCTTCACGAGGCCGGCGACCGTGGGGATGATCGACACGGCGACGATGCCCACGATGAGCAGCTCGAAGTGGTCCTGCACGAACGGGATGCCACCAAAGAAGTAGCCAAGCAGCGTGAACAGCGTGGACCACGTGACGCCACCCAGCACGTTGAACAGCACGAAGTTGCGCCAGTGCATGCCGCCCATGCCGGCGATGAACGGAACGAACGTGCGGATGAACGGGAAGAAGCGGCCCAGGAAGATGGCGAGGTGGCCCCACTTCTCGAGGAACTTCTCGCTCTTCTCGATGCGCTCGGGCGTCATGGCCTTGACCTTGCCCGACGCGATGATCTTCTGGCCAAACAGGTGGCCGATCATGAAGTTGCACTGGTCGCCCAGGATGGCCGCCACCCAGGCGACGCCGAGCAGGGCGATGATGTTGAAGCCGCCGTTGTGGGCGAAGAAGCCCGAGGCGAACAGCAGCGAGTCGCCCGGCAGGAACGGGAAGAACACGACGCCCGTCTCGATGAAGATGATGAGGAACACGCAGCCGTAGGCCATGAGCGGGCCGGCGGCGATCCAGCCGGCGATGGCGGTTCTCGGGTCGTGAAGCAGCTCGGCTATGAAGTTGATGAAGCCCATTGGTCCCCTTCCGGGCTCGCCAGCTCACATTGCGCTGACATTGCCCCTAGATACACGTATGCCCCACGGCTGGCCGCGGGGCACGACAAGAGCGCGTTCGATGGGAACGGGTGCCCGCCAGAGGCCCCTTATGGCTGCTGCCTCCCGGCCCTGACCAGGTTCGAGGTGTGGCGTCACCCGAACCCATCGAACGCGCTCGGGTTTTCAGTATAGACGAGACGGACGCCCGCCAAGAAAGCTCCACGAGTTTTGCGAGGCGTCCCGCGCCGGCGTCCCAAAGGGCTACGTCCCCTTTGGGGTGGGACAGGCGCTAGAGCAGGGCGCCGACGGCGATGAGGGCCACGGTGACGGCGAGGGCGGCCACGTCGATGCCCGCGACGGGATAGCGCTTGTAGCTGCTCTCGCGCGTGCGCAGGTAGAAGCCGCGCTGCTCGGCGGCCAGCGCCGTGACGTCGGTCTTGCCCACCGAGCTCACGAGCAGCGGCACGCACAGCGGGAGCATGAGGCGGATCTTCTTGAGGGGGTTTCTCGTGTCGTACTCAACGCCGCGGGCCGTCTGCGCCTCCATGATCGCGTTCATCTCCTGCGAGAACACCGGGACGAAGCGCAGCGCCGTCGTGAACGTGAACGCGTAGCGGTACGGCACGTGCAGCACCTCGACGCAGGCGTTCGCCAGGTCGTTGAGCTTCGTGACCGTGAGCATGAGGATGAGCGGCAGCGCCACGCCCAGAAGGCGCAGGCACGCCTTGCCGCCCGTGACGAGGCCGTCGGTCGTGACCCACGCAAACAGTACGTCTCCCCCGCGCACGAAGGCCGTCTGCAGCACGAGCATCACCACGGCAAGCGGCACGAGCAGCTTCAGCAGCGACAGGAGGTTCTTCAGCACGCCGGCGTAGGCGCCCAGCAGAAGCGTGAGCGCGAGAAGGCCCACGAGCATGGGGAACGTGTCTGCCAGAAACGTCGCCACGATGATGCCGGCGGCGAGCGCGAGCTTGGCCACGGGATTCAGGCGGTGCAGGACGGTGGTGCCCGGCACGTAGTCGATGACGTTAACCACGGCGAATCATCCCCTCGACGGCGTCGACGATGTCGGAGACCTCGCTCATGCCGGCAAACGCGGGCGAGACCTCGCGAGAGAGCTCTCCGGCGAGCTGCACCATCTGGGGCGGCGCCACGTAGGCGCGCTCCATGAGCGCGGCGTCCGAGAAGATCTCTGCCGCGACGCCGCGCGCGAGAATCTCGCCGTTCGCCATGACGACGAGGCGCTCGGCGAAGTCGCTCACGACCTCCATGTCGTGGCAGACCATGATGACGGCGCTGCCGTGCTCGGCCATCTCGCGCACCGTCTCCATGACGGTCATGCACTCGCGGTAGTCCAGGCCGCTCGTGGGCTCGTCGAGCAGCACCACCTCGGGCTCGCACACCACGACGCTCGCAAGCGCCACCATCTGGCGCTGGCCGCGCGAGAGCGAGAACGGCGCCTCGTCGAGCGGTAGGCCAAAGCGCTCGGCAACGCGGGCGGCGCGCTCGCGGGCCTCGGCGGCATCCACCCCTTGGAGCTCAAGGCCAAACGCCGCCTCCTCGAGGACCGTGTCCCTGCAGATCTGGTGGTCGGGGTTCTGGAACAGCGTGGCACAGTGCGCGGCAATGGAGCTCGTGGGCACCTCAGACGTGCTGAGCCCCGCGATGCGCACCTCGCCGGACGCCGGCTTGAGCAGGCCGTTCAAAAGCTTGGTGAGCGTGGTCTTGCCGGCACCATTCTGGCCCACGACACCCACGAGCTCGCCGGGATAGACGCGCATCTCAAGGTTGCGCACGGAGGCGCCGCCACCGGGATAGGAGAAGTTGACGCCGGAGAGCTCCACGACGGGCTCGGCGCCCTCGGCGTGGGGGCGCGGCGCGGGGGCGTGGGGCGAGGCCGCCGGGGCGCGGCCGGGCTCGGCGTCACGGGCGCCCGTGCCAACGAGACCGGCCACAAGCGCGCACGCCTCGGCAACGTTCAGGCACGGAAGTCCCTGCTCGATGACGCCATGGCGCGCGAGGCTGTTGGAGACGCGGGCCACGCGCGGGCTGTCGACGCCCATGGCGCGCAGCTCCTCGCCGTGCGAGAACACCTCGTGCGGCGTGCCCTCGAACGCCACGCGGCCGTGGTCGAGCACCACGATGCGGCCGCAGTACTCGGACAGCAGCGCCACCTTCTGCTCGATGACCACGACGGTGACGCCCATGCGCTCGTTCACCTCGCGAAGGGTGTCGAACACGTGGCGCGAGCTGGCGGGATCGAGCGCGGCG
Source organism: Parolsenella massiliensis (assembly GCF_900143685.1). Classification (NCBI taxonomy): domain Bacteria; kingdom Bacillati; phylum Actinomycetota; class Coriobacteriia; order Coriobacteriales; family Atopobiaceae; genus Parolsenella; species Parolsenella massiliensis. Next base: position 1,766,485 of record NZ_LT671675.1, read on the forward strand.
GTGGGCTCGTCGAGCACGAGGACGCGCGGCTCGAGCGCCAGGATCGCGGCGATGGCGGCCTTCTGCTTCTGGCCGCCGGAGAGCGTGGCGATCTCGCGGTCGCGCAGGTCGGTGATGCCCACGGCATCGAGCGCGCCGGCGAGGCGTTCCTCGATCTTGTCGTGCGGCACGCCGAAGTTCTCGAGGCCAAAGAGCATCTCGTCCTCGACGACGGAGGCAACCATCTGCGCGTCGATGTCCTGCAGCACGCTGCCGACGATGCGCGAGATGTCCGTGAGCGTGACCTCGCAGGTGTCGCGGCCGTCAACGAGCGTGGCGCCGTAGAGCTTGCCCGCGTAGTGATGCGGGATGGCGCCGCTCATCATGGCGGCGAGCGTCGACTTGCCTGCGCCCGACGGGCCGATGACGCCCACGAAGTCGCCCTCGCGAACGGAGAGCGAGACGGAGTCGAGGGCCTTCTCGCGCCCCTCGTCATAGGAGAACGAGACGTCCCTCAGCTCGATGATTGGTGTGGATGTGCTCATGTGAGCCTTTCTTGCTGGTAATCTGCGGCGCAGCTGGCGCAGGCGCGTGCGCAGCCGCACAAGACGCGCCGGTCCCTCGCGAGGCCGGCGCGTCCCATGGTATCCAAGTTAGTTGCCGAGGACCTTCTTGAGCGGGAAGTACAGGGCCTGGACCACGATGGCGTTGAACACCGCGGTGCCCAGGACGATGGGAACCTTCACGACGGCCGTGGCGAGCTCGGCGCCCATGAGGGCGGTGCCGAGGACCGCAAACAGCGCGCCGGACACGAGCGTGGTGAGGAAGGCCGAGACGAGCGGGTTGACCTTGCTGCCGCCCACACCCGCCTTCACGAGCGCGCTCATGAGCAGCGCGGCCACGAGCTCGGTGACGAAGTTAAGACCGGGGATGGACGTCGTGAGCTGGATGACGGCGGCGGAGACGATGGCGTAGATGGCCGCCTGCGCCAGGTTGGCGCGCGTGAGGATGATCGCGAGCGCGTAGGCGGCGATGATGAACTGCGGCTTGATGCCCACGATGGCGAGCGCGTTGCCGAGCGTCATGTTGAGGATGAAGCCGGCGGCGAGCAGGATGGCGAGCAGGACGAGCGACTTGATGTCGACGAGGCCGGTGGACTTGGCGACGGAGGAGACGGCGCGGGCTTCGGCGTTCGTGGCCATGGGGGGGATCCTTTCTGGAGAAGGGCGAGGTTTCGAGAGTGAATCGAAGCTGCAGCTAGTCGGCGATGTGGAGGGCCTTCTTGATGGGGACGTAGAGCGCGCCCACGAGGACGGCGTTGAAGACGGCGGTGAGAGCGACGACGGGCAGCATGGCGGCGGCAAGCTTGCCGACCACGCCGAGCATCGCCATCTTGATGACCATGAAGATGGCACCCGAGACGAACGTGGTGACGAAGGTCGCGACGACGGCGGCGGTGGGCTTGACCGCGCCCTTCTTGGAAGCCGCGTTGACGATGGCGGTCATGAGCATGGCGGCGACGCCCTCGGCGGCGAAGTCGATGAACGGCGAGGTGGTCGTGATCTGGATGACGGCGGCGGAGATGAGGCCGATCACGAGCGCCTGGCCGATGTTGGGGCGCACGACGAGGATCGTGAGGCAGAAGGCCGAGATGATGAACTCGGGGCTGATCATGCCGCCCGAGATGGACGAGATGGCCTTGCTCACCGTGAAGTTGAGGATGAAGCCGGCGGCGAGCAGGATGGCGAGCAGGACGAGGGCCTGGAGGTCGAGCTTGCCTCGGTCGTTGGTGATGACGGTGCGGGGCTGCGGGGTGTTCTGGGACATGGTGACGATCCTTTCCGTGATCGTGATTGGTGTCTGCGTTTGCCGATTCCGGCTGCGGTCGTGGTGAGGTTGCGAGACGAAAAAAGGGCCCCCGGTCGAACCGGGAGCCCTTTCATTCGCGAGGTATAAGGCGCGACAAGACTCACCATCGACCGAGAGAGATCGAGTTGCGCCACCACCAGTTGTTGTTCATGGACTGGAACATGGTGCCTCCTCTCACAGGGTCGATAAGCGCCTCGTGCGCTTGTTGGGTGCGACTATACGCGCCCGCCCCGCCCGCGCGCAACCCCTTTTTTGTTAACGCCTCGTGACGGGATGTTTCTCGGCCACGTTTTACGCGTTCGTCTCGTTTACAGCCACGTTTTACGCGTTAGCGAGGCTGTGGACGCGTAAAACACGGCCCACAACGGATTGCGCGCGTAAAACGTGGCTCTTGGCAGATATTCGCGCCGCTACCGTGCCATCTTCTCGCGCCAGCCGTCGAGGCGGTCGAGGGCGGCCTTGAGGACCTCGTCGGACTTGGCGAAGTGGAAGCGCACGAAGCGGTTCTCGGGCGCGTTGAAGAAGCAGCTGCCGGGAACCGTGCCCACGCCCACCTTAGCCGCCAGGTCCACGGCGCAGTCGTAGTCGCTCTCGTAGCCCAGGCTCGAGACGTCGGCCATGACGTAGTAGGCGCCCTGCGGCTCCACGAAGTCGAAGCCCAGGCTGCGCAGGCCATCGCAGAACAGGTCCCGCTTGTGAGTGTAGAGGGCCGTGAGCTCGTCGTAGTAGGACTGCGGCAGCGCAAGGCCCGCCACGGCGGCCTCCATGAGCGGTGCCGCCGCTCCCACGGTGAGGAAGTCGTGCACCTTGCGCGCACGGTCGATGACGTCTGCCGGCGCGATGACGTAGCCCAGGCGCCAGCCCGTCATGGAGTAGGTCTTCGACAGCGAGCTGCAGGAAAGCGTGCGCTTGGCCATGCCGGGCAGGCTCGCGAAGTAGACGTGCTGGTAGGGCGCGTAGACGATGTGCTCGTAAACCTCGTCGGTGATGACCCACAGGTCGTACTTCTCGGCCATGCGGGCGATAACGTCAAGCTCGGCGCGCGTGAAGACGTGGCCGCAGGGGTTGGAGGGGTTGCACAGGATGAGGGCCTTCGTGCCCGGCAGCGCACAGGCGGCCTCGAGCTCGGCCTCGTCGAACGTGAACGTGGGCGCGTGGAGCTCGACGTAGGTGGGCTCGGCGCCGCACAGGATGGTGTCGGCCCCGTAGTTCTCGTAGAACGGCGAGAAGATGACGATGCGGTCGCCGGGGTTCGTGACGGTCATGACCGAGCACATCATGGCCTCGGTGGAGCCGCACGTCACGACGATCTGGGTCTCGGGGTCGATGTCGAGCCCCATGCGCGGGCTCTGCTTGGCCGCGAGCGCCGCGCGGAAGTTGGGCGCGCCCCACGTGATGGCGTACTGGTGCGGACCGGTGTGGGCCACCTCGGCGAGGCGGTCGGTGATGGCCGCGGGCGGGTCGAAGTCGGGGAATCCCTGGGACAGGTTGATGGCGTCGTACTTCATGGACACGCGCGTCATGCGGCGAATCACGGAGTCCGTGAACTGCGACGTGCGCTGGCTGAGCTCTTGCATGGATCCTCCCCCGCGGCGGCTTTTTGCTTCGCAGCTACGCTAGCACGGCCGCGTAACGGGCGCATGACAAACTCCGCCTTTTGGGATGCTTTGCCGTAAACTCCGCTCCGCAGGATGTTCTCGAGCCGTTTTGGGCGAGAAACCATCCCAAGAAGCGGGGTTTGTGCGGGAACGTCCCGAGAGGCGCATGGCAATGGGGACGGGTTCTTCTGTCATGACAAAGGAACCCGTCCCCAACGTCATGACAAAGGAACCCGTCCCCATCGTCACCCTTTGTCGGCCATATGCTGGGGGAACATAAGATAAACTGGTGCTACCACACTTAGTATCATAGGCGTCAGCTCGCCTCGAGGCACCACCGGAGTCACCATGGAAGTTAAGCCTGTCAAGAAAGAAACCCTCACCGAGCAGATCATGAACCAGCTTGCCGAGCAAATCACGTCCGGTGAGCTCAAGGCCGGCGAGCGCCTCCCGGACGAGCGCTCCCTGGCCGAGATGTTCGGCGTCACGCGCAGCCGCATCCGCGAGGCCCTGCGCGCGCTGTCGCTCATCGGGCTCATCGACATCCGCCCCGGCGGCGGCTCGTTCGTCTCCGAGCAGAGCACCCAGATTCCCAAGGAGACGATCCTGTGGAGCTACCACCGGGAGATCTCCGATTACGAGAACCTCTACGACGCCCGCAAGCTCATCGAAGGCACCGTCTACCTCTCATGCTTCGACCGCCGCACAGACGAGGTCGTGGACACGCTTCAGGACTACGCTGACCAGCTCTTTGCCCTCGACACGAACAAGGTCTCGGCGGAGCACTTCAGCTCGCTCATCGACGAGATTGACACTTACGTGGGCGCCCATTGCGGCAACGGCATCTACGACAAGCTTATGCAGACGATGATCGTGCTGCGCCACGACAGCGCGCTGCAAATCCTTTCCACGCCCGCCTCAAAGGAAAGCGCCGTGCTCTGGCGCGTCAAAGTGTTGAAGTCCTTCGCCCAGGATGACCGCTCCCGAGTCGTGTCGAACGTCGACGGCTTCTTTGCAAACTCCATCAGCCAACTCACGAACGAGTAGCGCGCTCGCTCGATAAACAAACAGAGGGGCTGGCCCACCCATGGACCAGCCCCTCCCCTGCATATCTATGGCATAGCCACGCTATAGAACCAGATCCTCGGCGACCACCGAGTCGACGTGGGCTGCAGCCTCGGGCGGCAGCGGCTGGAACGGTCTGCGCATTTCGCCCACGGCAATACCGCGAGCCGAGAGGATGTGCTTGATTGAGGGGAACAACCCCTCCCCCATGATGGCCTCCATGATGTTGTTGGCCTTCACCTGCAACTGGCGGGCCTCCTCGACGCGCCCCCGCGTTGAACGCCTCGTAGATCTTGAGATAGTGCGGGAGCATAAAGTTAAACGTCGAGCCGATGAAACCGTCGCAGCCCATGGCCAAAAAGCCCACCATCTCGTTCTCGAAGCCACCAAAGCACTTGAGCTTAGGGCTGATGGTGCGGAGCGCTCCATCTCGTACAGGTCAAGGTTCGTGTGCTTCACGCCGGCGATGGAGCCCGAGGCAAACATTGCGCGGGTATCGGCATCATAGAGATTGAGCGCGCGCTTGGTGTTCATCGGAATGTTGTAGTAGTAGACACCGCGGCCAACGGCACTGGCAATGTCATCGTAGTAGCCGGCAACGGCGGCAGAGGAGTAACCGAAGTAGATTGGCGGGGTCGCGGCGATTCGCTGACAGCCCATCTCCGCGGCGGCCTTGGCATAGCGCACGCTCTCATCGGTGCCGCACGAGCCCACGTGCGCAAACAGCGTGCACCTGTCCTTGTACTCGGCAAACAACTCAAAGAGGTGCAGATGCTCCTCTGGCGTGAGCAGGAAGCACTCTCCCGACGAGCCGGCGACGAAGAAGCCCGCGGCGCCTTCGGCGAGGTTCGCCTCGATCATCTCACGCGCGACGCCATCGTTGATCTTGCCGTCCTCGTCAAAGGGGACCATTGACGCAACGTACAGGCCTTCCATTCTTGCCTCCTTGGAAAAACGGGGCGCCCGCGAGGACGCCCCGACCAGACCGGGCGCCGGGGAGTGGCGCCCGTCGGATTGCGATGGGGTAGGCTAGTCGAGGTGGTAGACCTCCTGCATGTCAACCCAAGGGCCGTCATCGGTGAGTGGCTTCATGCACGGAACGACCGCGGCCCACCACTCCTGCGTCTTGGGGTCGGCAGCCATCTTGGCCATATCGGCCTCGTAGTCGTCACCCACGTACTCGTAGTACGAGAACAGCAGGCCGTCGTAGTAGTAGATGGAGTAGTTCTGCAGGTTGCAGGCCCTGATCATCTCGTTGACGCCCTCAAAGGGGTTCGAGTGATAGGCGGCGTACTTCTTGTAGCCCTCCTCGCCATCGGTGCGGGAGACGGAACCAAAACGCATAACCTTAGCCATCGTGAATCTCCTCCTTTTGCCTGCGGATATGGCCGCAGGGCACTTCAACCTTCTTTACCTGAGCCCGTAGACCCGTCGCGCGTTCTCGGCAAACAGAGCTTCGCGGTCGGCCGCGTCAAGGGACTCAGTCATCTTGAGCATCTGGCAAATCCACTCGTCGAGCGTCATGGCCACGTGCAGCACGGGGAAGTTGCTCGCAAACATAACCTTATCGGCATCAAAGGCGTCGAGCGCCACACCAACGGCGCGAGACAGGCTCTCCGTGCTCCAGGGTTTCATGGGATTGAGGCCCGACACCTTGCACACGACGTTCGGCAGCTTTCCGATCTCCGCCATGTTGCGCTTCCAGGCATCCTGATAGGCACGCTCGTCTGCCGTGGGGTTCTCCGCGCCCATGATGTCAGCGTCCACGATGCCCATGTGGTTGAGCACAATCGTGGTGTCCGGGCACTCCCTGGCCACGGTGACAAGGTCGCCGAGCTCAGGGCATCGCACGCAGCCCTCGAACACGAGGCCGAGTTCACCAAGGCGCCTCACATTGTCGAGGAAGCCGGGCTCGAGGCAGGTGCCGGGGGCAGCCGAGGGCACATGGAGCACCTGGCGCAGACCACGGATCTCGGGACGCGCGGCCCACTTCGTGATGTACTCGTCAAAGCCCGGCTCGTCGAGGTTGCCGGAGATGCAGGCGGCACCGTAGGCGCACTCGGGGTCAGAGACCATCTTGCAGGCGAGTTCGTTCTCGCGCTCGCGCTCATCGTGCGCCATGTCAACTTCAATGTAGACGGCTTGCTCAACGCGATAGCCATGGGACTCGTCCAGACAAGCCGCGTAGTCCGAGACGGACCACGTACGCCTGAGCGTGGGGCCCTCACCGTCAAGCCACGGCAGTCGATAGTTATCCAGATCCCAGACGTGCACGTGGGTGTCGATGATGTTGATCATGGAGATGAGGCTCCTTCGCATGCTCGAATCGCGCGGAAATAGCACTCGGGATCCCGTTGGGCGGCGCGACTCCCCAAAAGCCGCACCGCCCCATCCCGAGGGTGGGATTAACGCTTCTCGCTACTCCTCGGAGTAGTCAACGGGGGTGCCGCCCTCGGCGCTGCTCTTGTAGCAGGCCTCGACGACGCACATGGTGTGGAAGGCGTCCTCAACCGAGTTCATGTACTCGTAGTTCGGGTCATCGAGCTTCTTCATCAGGCCGCCCATGGTGCCAATGAACGCCTCGTTGAACCAGCTGCCGCGGACGGGGAGCTCCTTCCATTCGCCTTCCTTGAAGGTGATGTACTCGACACGATCGGGCTCGCCCTCGGGGTAGTCGTACATGAGGCCGAGCTTGACGCGGATGGCGCCCTCGAGGCCCTCGATCTTGAGGATGGACTCCTGGTACTTCTTGGCATAGTTGTGGTTGAAGTTGATGTGCAGGTTCACGCGCAGGTCGTCGCCGTAGTCCATGATGATCGACGTGCGGGTCTGCGCGAGCTCACGCATCTTGGGATGCTGCATCGTCTTGCAGTAGACGGCCTTGGGGTCGCCAACGAGGCTGCGGATGTTGTCGATGTAGTGGATGGAGTGGTAGTTGATCTCCACGCGATCCTTCGGGAACAGGAAGGGCCACAGGTTCCAGGGCTGCTCGCCCACGAGGCGGTGGTCAATGTCCACGACCTCGCCGATGACGCCGCGCTTGATGAGATCACGGACGGCGATCATGTACGGAGCCTGGCGCAGCTGAAAGTTGATGCCGGCCGTGAGGTTCTTCTCGTGGCAGATGCGCAGGATCTCACGAGCCTGCTCAATGCTCTCACCCATGGGCTTCTGGATGAGGACGCCAGCGTTGTCCGGGAGCTGGACGAGGATCTCGGGGATGGCGTTGGCCGGGACGGCGATGTCAAAGACGGCGTCGTACTGCGCGCCATACGCGACGAGCTCCTCGACGGTCTCGGCCACGTGCGAGATGCCCCACTCCTCGGCCACCTTGACGGCCGTATCGTGGTTGAGGTCATAGCATGCCTTCACGGGGAAGCCGGCGAGCTTGTAGGCCGGGTAGTGAGAGCCCTGGACGATGCCGCCCGTGCCGATGCTCACGATGTTGCGGGGCTTCTCGGGCATCTCCGGGCAATAGGTGAGCTCGTCAATGGAAGAGACGTTATCGACTGCCATGGTGCTTACTCCTTATGGACGTGACGGCGCGTGGCCGTCGCCTTTGATGAGGTGGAAAAACGCAGAGCACGAACTTAGGACCAAAACGCTATTTGAATCGGTGGCGTGCGGGTCGAGCGGCCCGGCCCGCACGCCGGACGGTGCTACATCACGTTCGTGACGCCCAGGATGACGAGGGCGATGATGATCACGAGGTTGCCGACGAGGGCGACGTTGCGCGGCTTGGTGAAGCCCTTCCACTCGCCATCCTTGAAGCCCCAGGCGTTGGCGACGATGAGGGCAAGGCCGTTGAACATGACCCAGCCGACAGCCGGACCGAGGTCGCCGAGCATGGAGGTGGCAAAGCCGTAGACGCCGAGAGCGGCGAACCACACGAACGAGGTCAGGAGCACCTTGCCATAGGCCTTGGCGCAGCCGGGCTTCGTGTAGTCAGAGAACGTGTGGTTCTTGATGAGCTTGTAGAGCGCATAGAAGAAGTTGGCGACAAAGCCGCCGGCAAAGACGACCGTCCACTGGAGAAGCGAGGCATACATCGGATCGACGCCAGCGGCGACGGCGATGTTGACGGGCGTGCCAGAGGCGGTGGCGCCGATGTTGATGGCAGCGGAGCCGGCGCCGGATGCGAGCGCCATGATGAAGCCCACCATGAACAGCGACTTCTTGCCGCCGCCCTCGCCAGCCTGCTCCTCATCGCCCTGTTCGGCACGCTTCATGAAGCCGGCCTTGGACAGGATGACGACGCCCACGAGCAGCACGGCCTGTCCAACGAGGATGAGGGCCAGAACGCTCGGGGAGGGCCAGGTTCCCAGAATCGCCATGGGGACGAGGCTGCCGAGAAGGTTGGAGAGGCCGAGGTTGATGCCGGTCACAAGGGAGACGCCGATGTAGTCGATGGCGCGGCTGTACCAAATGGAGCTGATGCCCCAAAAGAAGCCGGCCAGGGCGCCGCCAATGAGCATGGGTGCCGGGGTCTGGGCGAGATAGGAGAAGTAGTCTCCGCCGATTCCGATGAACGCCCAGATGTGGGGCATGAGAAGAACGCCGATGATCGAGAAGAGTGCCCAGAAGGCCTCCCAGGAGAACGGCTGGTACTTTTTGAAGCAGATGCCAAAGCTGCCCTGGAACAGGGTCGCGAGCAAGAGCACTCCAAACGCTGCTGCCATCTCTTGGCTCCTTGTCTTTGTCTGTTTGCTGGATAGGTCACTGCGGAAAACGAAGCGCGCCGGCCCGCGGATGCCTTGCTCGCTTCTGGTAGTACCAATCATTGCTACCGTCCCTGGAATTAGCAACCAGAACGTTGAATTTCGCCAACTATAGCCCGACGAACGGTCTACATTTGGAGGTGAGCGTATTTTTGGTACTACCAATTAGCCGTTTTTAATGCCGAACTAGACACGTCTGGTACTACCAATTACACTTTGAGCCACCGCGTCGGGCGCATTCGTGCACACGCCGCGACGAATCGACCGACTCGCCATTAGGAGTAGATATGGCTACCACCTTGAGAGGCATCACCTGGAATCACAGCAGGGGATTCACCTCTATCGTCGGGGTGACTCAAAGGTATGCGGAGCTTCACCCAGGCACGGACATCGTCTGGGAGAAGCGTTCCCTGTCCGAGTTCGAGAGCAAGCCCATCCAGGAGCTTGCCGAGACATACGACTTCCTCATCATCGACCACCCCTGGGCCGGCTTTGCGGCCAAGCACAATGTGCTGCTGCCGCTCAACGAGTATCTGCCAGCCAAGTTCCTCGCGGATCAGCGTGAGAACTCCGTTGGCAGGTCGTTCGAGAGCTATAACTTCGACGGCTTCCAAAGCGCGCTGCCCATCGACGCCGCCTCCCCCGTCGCCATTTCTCGCCCGGACAAGATCGGGGCGGATGAGCTCCCCAAGGCGTTTGACGAGGTCCTCGAGCTGGCAAAGGGTGGCAAGGTAATCTATGCCGCAACGCCGACCTACCTGCTCATGGACTTCTATGGGATGTGCGCCACGGCCGGCGGGTCCCTGTTCGACCCGTCCGACGCCGAGCACGTCGTGGACCGCGACCACGGCCTCGCCGTGCTAGAGGACATGCGCGCCCTCGCGAGCCTCTGTCCGAACGAGGTATTCTCGCTCAACACGATTGACGTGCACGAGGCACTTGCGGCAAGTGACGCCGCCGTCTACTGCCCGTGGGTCTATGGCTACGTGAACTACTCGCGCCGCGGCTATGCGGCGCACCCCGTGAAGGCCACGAACGTGCCCCTCTACCATGGCAGCATCCTGCAGGGTGTCCTCGGTGGCACGGGGCTTGCCGTCTCGGCTAAGACGCAGCACGTCGAGGAGGCCGCCAACTTCGTAAGCTACGCCCTCTCCCCCGAAATCCAAAGCACGCTCTACGCGGACAACGGGGGCCAGCCGGGACACCGCGCCGCGTGGCTTGACGAGGAGTGCAACCGCACAACGCTCAGCTTCTTCAAGGACACGCTCGCCTCGCTTGACGCCGCCTACCTACGTCCGCGCTACAGCGGCTACCTCCACTTCCAGGACAACGCCGGCCCCGTGCTCCACAAGTTCGTCCAGGGCGAGCTCACAGCCGCCCAGGCACTCGACAAGCTCGACGAGATCTACGCGGTCTCGCGCACGAAGGCTTAGGTGATTGAGATGAAACCGCTTGAGGGAATTCTCGTCCTCGACTTCTGCCAGTACCTCGCAGGCCCTTCCGCCGCACTGCGCCTTGCCGATTTGGGCGCTCGCGTCATCAAGATCGAGCGACCCGGCACGGGAGACGGCTCGCGTCACCTCGTCCTCGAGGGGTGCGTCTCCGACGGAGACGGCCTGAACTTCCATACGATCAACCGCAACAAGGAGAGCATCGAGCTCAACACAAAGAGCCCCGAGGGCCTCGCCATGGCCAAGCGCCTCATCGCGCAGGCAGACGTGCTCATCGAGAGTTTCCGCCCCGGCGTCATGGCCAAGATGGGGCTGAGCTACGAGGAGGCCCATAGGCTCAACCCGCGCCTCGTCTACGCAAGCATCTCGGGATATGGCGCCACGAGCCCGTGGGCCAAGAAGCCCGGGCAGGACCTGCTCGTTCAGTCTCTCTCGGGCCTGGCGTGGCTCAACGGTAACGCCGACCAGCCTCCCATGCCGTTCGCACTTTCTCTCGCGGACTCCTACACCGGCGTGCATGCCGCGGAGGGCATTCTCTCGTGCCTCATCCGCCGCGAGACCACTGGCGAGGGCGGCCACGTCGAAGTAAGCCTACTGGCCTCCGTTCTCGACCTGCAGTTCGAGGTCATCACCACCTATCTCAACGACGGCAACAAGGCGCCGCAGCGCAGCGAGTTCAACAACGCGCATGCCTATCTCGCCGCCCCCTACGGCATCTATGAGACGTCCGACGGCTACATCGCGCTGGCAATGGGATCGGTCGTCGAGCTTGGCAAAATCATTGGCTCCGAGAAGGTGGCCTCCTACACGGACCAGGAGGAGTGGTTCACGCGCCGCGACGAGATCAAGCGCGCCATCCAGGACGTGCTGCAGACCGAGACGACCCAGCTCTGGCTCGACGCCCTCCAGGCACACGACTACTGGTGCTCCGACGTGTACACCTGGGAGAAGCTCATGACCTCCGACGCATTCAAGGCGCTTGACTTCATCCAGGACGTTAGCCGCGTTGAGGGCGAGCACGTCTTCACCACGCGCTGCCCCATCACGTTCGCCGGCGAGGACTTTGGCCCCTCCAAGAGCGCCCCGCGGCTCGGCGTGGACACACAGCGGATCATCGAGGAGTTCCACCTTGACCAGAAGGAGGGTGAGTAGCCATGAGACCACTCGAGGGAATCACCGTGCTCGACCTGAGCCAGTTCCTCTCCGCACCGTCTGCAACCCTGCGACTCGCAGACCTGGGGGCGCGCGTCACCAAGGTGGAGCGCCCTGGCACGGGTGACATCTGCCGCACGCTCTACATCTCCAACTGCGTCATCGATGGTGACAGCTCCCTGTTCCACGCAATCAACCGCAACAAGGAGAGCGTCACGCTCGACCTCAAGGACCCCGCGAGCCGTCCCGCGCTCGAGAAGCTCATTCGCGAGGCAGACGTTATGGTCACAAACTACCGCCCGGGCGTCGCAGAGCGCTTGGGGGTGGACTATGCAAGCGCGCGCAAACTTAATCCCGCAATCGTCTACGGCCAGATCACTGGCTATGGCACGAAGGGCCCCTGGGTCACCAAGCCTGGTCAGGATCTTCTCGCCCAGGCGCTCTCCGGCATCTGCTATCTCAACGGCAACGCCGACCAGCCGCCCACGCCCATGGGACTATCCATCGGCGACCTGTTTGCCGGCCAGCACCTTGCTCAGGGCATCCTGGCGGGCGTCCTTCGCGCCAAGCGCACTGGCGAGGGCGCCCACATCGAGGTGGACCTCATGCGCTCGCTTCTCGACGCCCAGTTCGAGGTGTTCACGACCTACCTCAACGACGGCCACAAGGCTCCGGAGCGCAGCCGCGTCAACAACGCCAATGCCTTCATCGACGCACCGTATGGCATCTACAGCACGGCCGACGGCTACCTGGCGCTCGCCATGATTCCCGTTCCCAAGCTCGGCGAGCTTATCGGCTGCGAAGCGCTGCTCGGCTACACGGACACCGATACGTGGCACACAAAGCGTGATGAGATCAAGGGAATTGTTGCCAAGCACCTCACCACGCAGACAACCGCCCACTGGCTCTCCATCCTCGAACCGGCGGACGTGTGGTGCGCCGACGTCTACACCTGGGACAAGCTCATGGGCACAGAGGCGTTCGCAAGTCTGGGCATGACGCAGGAGGTCGGCCGCGAGAACGGCGCGAGGGTCAAGACAACGTGCTGCCCCATCGTCATCGACGGGGAGCGTCCACATGGCGGTCCCGCCGCTCCCAAGGTGGGACAAGACAACGACAAGGTTCTCGCCTAGGCGAGAAGGGGATACCGGCACATTTCCGATGCGCCGGAGGAGAAAGGATACGAACATGGACGAGAAGGTCTGCTACTTCGAGGACTACCAGCTCGGCGACACCCGCACGACGGGCGCCAAGACGATCACCGAGGCCGACATCGTGATCCACGCCGGCCAGACGGGCGACTTCTTCCCCCACCACATCGACGCCGAGTTCTGCAAGAACACCGAGTTTGGCCAGCGCATCGCCCACGGCACGCTCACGTTTAGCGTGGGCGTTGGCCTCACGGCGTCGTTCATCAACCCCGTTGCGTTCAGCTACGGCTATGACCACCTGCGCTTCATCAAGCCCGTCTTCATCGGCGACACGATCCACACCGTCGTGACCATCTCCGACAAGAAGGACCACAAGAAGCGCGCCAACATGGGCATCGTGACCGAGCACCTCGAGGTGCTCAACCAGAACGGAGAGACCGTCATGGTCGCCGACCACCTGCTCATGTGCCAGAAGCGAGACGCCTAAGCGCATCCGTCAGCATCGCGCCCCCGGACGCCCGTCTCGTCCAAGCGAGGCGGGCGTTTCGCGTCCATGACGATGGGGGCGGGTCCTTCTGTCATGGCAAAGGAACCCGTCCCCATCGTCACCCTTTGCCGGCGGACTAGGCGTCGATGGTCACGGCGTCGCCGATGACCTCGCGGGTCTTCTCGAGCGGCCAGGTCGTGGGGTCCGACGGTGACAGATTGACCCCGTCCCCAGGTGTCACGCGTCGATGGTGATGGCGTCGCCGATGACCTTGCGGGTCTTCTCGAGCGGCCAGGTCGTGGGATCGCCCACGGTGGCAAGCAGCTCGTTTGCCTCGGCATCCGCGGCCGAGTAGTCCTTCACGAAGCGCACGACGTCGGTGTCTCCCACCATGTGCTCAACGAGCGGGTGCCAGACCACGTTCTCCACGGCGATGCCGCCGGGGCCCACGTTGTCCGCATTGCCCGTGTCACCATCGCTCACGCGGACGAAGTCGCAGCTCAGCATGCCACTCAGGATGCAGTTGGGACTGTTGCGGTAGCCCGAGACGAAGTCTCCCAGGCCATAGGCCACGAGCATCTTGCCGCCGCCCTCGCGCTCCACCCACTCCACGGGCTGGATCACGTGCGCGTGGCTGCCGATGACCATGTCCACGCCGATGTCGGCACATACCTTGGCGATGGCCTTCTGCTCATCGTTCGCCTCGTTCGTGTACTCGTCTCCCCAGTGCATGTAGACGAGAACCACGTCGGCCACCTCGCGGGCGCGCACCACGTCGTCGCGCATCTTGGCCTCGTCATAGGGCACAGCGAAGTAGTCGTTGGGGAGGTCGGACTGCTCATAGCCGTTCTGGCCGTAGCAGTACGACAGCGCCGCGAGCCTGATGCCGTTGCACTCGACGAGGCGCACGGTCTGGCGGTCGGCGTCGGAGTCGTAGCTGCCAATGGTGATGAGCCCGGTCTTCGCGGCCCACACGCCCTGCGAGTGCTCGATGGACTTCGTCCACGTGTCGTAGGTGTGGTTCGTGTTCGTGTTCACGATGCGCCAGCCGGCGTTCGCCACGGCGTCTGCCAGCGAGTCGGGCGTGTTGTAGCTGGGGTATCCGATGTAGTCAAACTCGTCGTTTCCACCGAGCGTCGTCTCCTGGTTGATGAACGAGACGTCATACGAGCCCTGCACCACGGGCGCCACCTCGGTATAGAAGGGCGAGAAGTCATAGGAGCCGTCTCCCACCGAGCCGCTCCAGGCGTCGGCAAGGGAGAGCAGGTTGTCGTTCATGAGGTTGTCGCCCACGGCCGAGAAGCTCATGCGGCCGTCGCCGCTCGCGGTGCGGCGCCCCTCGTCGAGCACCGTGTGCGCGGGCAGGTTGGCGTCGTCGGTGGTGGCGGCCCGCGTCGTGGCGGCCGCGTCATCGGTGGCGGCCGCCTCGCTCGTCGCAGGTTCCTCGACGGGAGCGGCCGCATGGGAGGCCACGCAGCCAGACACGCCGCGCACCACGAAGACGAGCAACACGATGGCGATTACGCCCGCAATGCCGAGAAACACCACCGGCGGGATGTTGCGCCCGTGCACGGGGTTCAGCGAGCGGAACTTCCAGCCGCCGTTGCTTGCCGAGGTCTCGCGCAGCTGGGGCACGTTCTGGCTGGACCAGCCAAGCGGGCGCTGCTGCCTGGGGCGGCGGCGCGGCGGGCGGTCGTCGGGGATCATGGTGCCGTGGCTTGCGCGCTCGGAGCTGCTGTAGCCGTAGCGCTGCGCCGGGCCTCCCCTGTGGCCGGGCGCCGAGGGGCCGGCGTGCCCGCCCCTGGAGCGGCGACGCGCGTTGGGAAGCTCGGCGGCCTCGCTGCGGCCCGTCTCGGGGCGCACGGCGCGGCCGTCTCGCGGGGGACGGTGCCGGCTCTCGGCGCCGTAGTACGGGTCCTGCTCGAGCCGACGGCGTTCGGCGGCGCGGCGCTCGCGGGTCTGGCGCTCGTTTACGGCGGGCTCGTCGTGTCGCCACCACTCGTCGTTTGTCGGCTCCCCCATCGCGCGCTCCTCACAGCAAAGTCGTCCCAGCTATCACCCACAGTTTGCACACAGCGTACCGCGTCAGGGCCGCGGCTTAAGCACACTTCGGCTACAGTGGTAGCAACGAATCGACCATCGGTAGGTCTGCAGCCGTGAGCGCAGGCCCGCCGCAGCACGGGCACAAGCCCAAAGATAGGAACACCTTACATGACCCAGAGCACCAACCCCGGCGACGGCACGCCCGTCGCCTTCTCCGACCTCGGCCTTTCCGAGGCCGTCCTCAAGGCCGTCGAGACGCTCGGCTACGAGCAGCCCACGCCCGTCCAGGCGCAGGCCATCCCCTACGTCCTTGAGGGCCGCGACCTGCTCGCCGCCGCACAGACCGGCACGGGCAAGACGGCCGCCTTCCTGCTGCCCACGATGAGCCGCCTCGGCCACTCCGAGCGCCACCGCGGCCCCAAGATGCTCATCGTGACGCCCACGCGCGAGCTTGCCCAGCAGATCGCAGACGTGTGCGCCACCATCGAGGGACGCACGCATCACCGCAGCTACACCGTGGTGGGCGGCGTGGGCTACGAGCCCCAGAAGGCGGCACTTCGCCGTGGCCTCGACATTCTCGTGGCCACGCCAGGCCGTCTCGTTGACCTCATCGAGCAGGGCGAGGCGCACCTGGGCGACGTGGAGGTGCTCGTCCTGGACGAGGCCGACCGCATGCTCGACATGGGCTTTCTGCCCGCCATGCGCAAGATCGTGGGCCAGACGCCCTCCTCGCGCCAGACGCTGCTGTTCTCGGCCACGCTCGACGAGGACGCCATCGGCGGCATCCGCGACCTCGTGACCGACCCGGCCATCGTGGAGATCGCCCACAAGGGCTCGGTTGCCGAGACCATCGACCAGTTCGCCCTCCCCGTCTCGCTCGAGGCCAAGAACGCCCTGCTCCCCGAGGTGCTCAAGCACGAGGGCCCCAAGCGCGTCATCGTCTTCTGCCGCACGAAGCACCGCGCCGACGCCGCGTGCCGTCGCCTTCGCCGCGCCAACATCTCCTGCGCGCCCATCCACGGCGACCGCAGCCAAAACCAGCGCGAGCGCGCCCTTCGCGCCTTCCGTGACGGCAGCTGCGACGTGCTCGTGGCCACCGACGTGCTGGCCCGCGGCATCGACGTCTCCGACGTGCGCTACGTGGTGAACTTCGACGTGCCCGTGGACGCCGAGGACTACATCCACCGCATCGGCCGCACGGGCCGCGCCGGCGAGGCCGGCTGGGCGCTCACGCTCGTGACCGAGAACGACTGCGACGAGCTCTACGCCGCCGAGAAGCTCATGGGCAAGATCGTGCCGCCGTTCGAGCCGAGCTACGAGCTCGAGCTGGGCGACAAGCCCGTTGAGCTTGACCCCAACCGCGACCCCGAGGGCTGGCGCCCGCTGGGCAAGAAGGCCCGCAAGAAGCGCGAGGAGGCTCGCAAGGCCGCGACCGCCGCTGCCCGCAAGCGCGCCCTGGCAAAGCCGCGCGCCGAGAAGAGCGAGAAGCTCGCCGAGCACGAGAAGCCCGCGAAGGGCGAGGCCAAGAAGGCCGGCAAGGCCGCCTCTAAGAAGCCGCAGCGCCCCGGCAGCGCCAAGCTCACGCGCCGCGAGGTCGCCGAGCTCGAGCTCGAGACCGAGGGCGAGCGCAGGCAGCGCAACCGCGGCGGCAGGCGCTCCGGCCAGGGCAGGCGCAACAACGGCGGCCAGGGCCGAGACGCCCGCCAGCAGCAGGGCGGCCGCAGCGCCCAGCAGGACCGTCGCGAGCAGCCGGCCAACCGCAGGCAGCGCCCGAGCGGCAAGGGCGGCCAGCACCGCCGCGTGGGAGACCGCGCCGGACGCCAGCGCGGCATCTACTAGCGCCAGGCGCGACCGGGCACGAGCCCGCACGTACACATCATACGAGCAGCCACGTGCCGCCCGCCCGAGAGCCACGCGCCCGGGCGGGCGGCGCGCTACAATTTGCTCTTGCATGCAAAGGCACCAGATGGGAGCACCATGGCAAAAGCCACCAACAAGGCCGAGGCCGGCCTCGACAAGCCGCTGTTCAGCCTCAGCTACGACCTTTCCGCCCAACTCGTCGATGAGGCGGCCCGCCTGCTCGCCGGCGACAAGAGGCGCAACCCCGCAAGCGTCACGAGCTACGCCGTTCTCGTGCTCATCGTGATCGCGGCGCTCGCGCCCGCCACGAAGGACAACGTGCCCCTGCTCGTGGCCATGGTGGTCGCCGAGGTCATCCTCTGGGCCGTCGCGGACCGCTGGCCGCAGATGCAGCTGCGGAAGCTCCGCCGCGCGGGCCTCGACACGGCGCTCATCCCCGCCGACAAGCGTCGTCGCTCGATCGCCGTCTACGAGGACACCCTCACCGTCACCTCGCCCGATGACACCCAGACGCTGCGCATCGCAGACCTTCGCGGCGCCGCCCTGGGCAACGAGTCCGCTGTCCTCGCGTTCGCGAACGGCAGCTACGTCATCATTCCGTCTCGCGCGATGAGCGCCCAGCGTTACCACGACCTGCTCAAGCACGTGGGAGCCGTCAAGGAGACGGGCAAGTAGCGACGCCATCCCGGCAACACAGACGCATATGCTCACGAAAAAGCAGTTGTCATCGCCTCAACGCGATGGCAACTGCTTTATTTAGAGCAAACGTGAGGCGCGGGGGGGCATGGCAGACGCGAACGCCACGCACTACCGCCCGCAGCCCCTACCCCAGCACGACGTCGAGCACGCCGGGAATCTCGTCCACGATGACGTCGGCGGCGTCTTGCGAGAAGCCAAAGCGCTCCTCGCGCTTGGCGATCACGAACATGCCGGCCGCCTTGCCTGCCGCGATGCCAAACGCGGAGTCCTCCACGCAGCAGCACCTGTCCGCACCAAGCCCCAGGCACTCCATGGAGTGCAGGTAGATCTCCGGGTTGGGCTTGCTCTCGCGAAACTGCTCGCCCGAGACGAACTGCTCGAAGCGATCGTCGATGCCGCACTGGCCCAGCGCCTCGTGGATGAAGCGCGGCGGGGCCGAGGAGGCCAGCGCCACGCGCACGCCGGCGGCACGCAGGGCATCGAGCGTCTCGGGCACGCCGGGGTTCATGATCTGCCCGTAGTTGCGCTCGAAGTTCTCGGCCGCCCAGGTCTCGTAGACCCTCTCGGCCTCCTCGGGAGACGGCGTCTCGATGCCGCCGCGGGCAAGCACGTCCTGCACCGTTCGCTGGAACGTCTGGTGCGAGGCGCCCACCTGCGCGAGCAGCTCCTCCTCGGTGACGTCGAGCCCATAGGCGCGCGAGAACGCCTGGAACTCGCGGATGTAGAGGGTCTCGGAGTCCACGAGCACGCCGTCCATGTCGAAGATGACGGCATCGAACCTGGGGGCTGTGGCCTGGTCCACGTTCGCTCCCTTCTGAGAAGAAGGGGCCGTGCGCAACGGCACGGCCCCTCGGGCTGAAGAATCTGGCTGGCGACTACTTCCTGTGGGCGCGGTAGTAGGCGATGAGCGCCTGCGTGCTCGCGTCCTGCTTGGCGAGCGCCTCGTCGTCGTGGAAGGCGGGCGTGATCTGCTTGGCGAGCTGCTTGCCAAGCTCGACGCCCCACTGGTCATAGGAGTCGAGGCCCCAGACCGTGCCCTCGACGAACGTGATGTGCTCGTACAGCGCGATGAGCTCGCCGAGCGCGTGCGGCGTGAGCGCCTCGCCGAAGATGGACGTCGTGGGACGGTTGCCGTCGAAGACGCGCGCCGGGACCATCCACTCGGCCGTGCCCTCGGCACGGACCTCGTCGGCCGTCTTGCCAAAGGCGAGGGCCTTCGTCTGCGCAAGGAAGTTTCCCAGGAACAGCTCATGGACGTCCTGGTCGCCGTCCTTGGTGGGGTTGGGCGTGTTCACAAACGCGATAAAGTCCGCGGGGATGGGCCTGGTGCCCTGGTGAATGAGCTGGTAGAAGGCGTGCTGGCCGTTCGTGCCGGCCTCGCCCCAGAACACCTCGCCCGTGGAGGAGGTCACGGGCGTGCCGTCCCAGCGCGTGGACTTGCCGTTGGACTCCATCGTGAGCTGCTGGAGGTAGGCCGGGAAGCGGTGCAGGTACTGGTTGTACGGAAGCACGGCGTGGCTGCCCATGCCGCAGAAGTTGACGTACCAGACGTTCATGAGGCCCATGAGCGCCACGACGTTCTCCTCGAGCGGCGTGTTCTTGAAGTAGTTGTCCACGTCATGGAAGCCGGCGAGGAACTCGGCGAAGCGCTCGGGGCCAAAGGCGATGATGAGCGACAGGCCCACGGCGGAGTCGACGGAGTAGCGGCCGCCAACCCAGTTCCAGAAGCCGAAGGCGTTGTCCGGGTCGATGCCGAACTGCTCGACGAGCTCGAGGTTCGTGGACACGGCGACGAAGTGCTTCTTGATGGCGTCGGCGTTCTGGGCGTCGGAGCCGTCGATGGCGCCCTGGGCCTTCAGAGTGTCGAGCAGCCAGGTGCGGACCTCGCGCGCGTTCGTGATCGTCTCGAGCGTGGTGAACGTCTTGGAGACGATGATGCAGAGCGTGGTCTCGGGGTCGAGGCCGCGGGTCTTCTCGGCCATGTCATTCGGGTCGATGTTGGAGACGAAGCGGCAGTCGATGCCGGCGTCAGCGTAGGGCTTGAGCGCCTCGTAGGCCATGACCGGGCCCAGGTCGGAGCCACCGATGCCAATGCTCATGACGTGCTCGATGCGCTTGCCCGTGACGCCCTTCCACTCGCCGGAGCGCACGCGGCTGGCGAAGGCGTACATGCGGTCGAGAACCTCGTGGACGTCTG
This sequence comes from Parolsenella massiliensis, assembly GCF_900143685.1. Taxonomy (NCBI): domain Bacteria; kingdom Bacillati; phylum Actinomycetota; class Coriobacteriia; order Coriobacteriales; family Atopobiaceae; genus Parolsenella; species Parolsenella massiliensis. Next base: position 1,786,754 of record NZ_LT671675.1, read on the forward strand.
CCACGGTGTCCTGGCCGTCAACGACGAACTTGCCGATCTGGTCCTTGGGACGGCGAAGCGCGGTGTGCAGCACGGCGCGGTCCTCGGTGGTGTTGATGTGCTCGCCGCTGAACATGGCGTCACGGCGCTGCTCGAGGCCCACGGCGCGGCCGAGGTCGCACAGAAGCTTGACGGTGTCGTCGGTGATGAGGTCCTTCGAGAGGTCGAAGTGCAGGTCGCTCATGTCGAACGAGAGCTTCTCGACGCGCTTGTCATCGACGGCGAAGGCGTCCTTGAGGTTGAAGTGGTCTGCGACGAGCTGATCGTGGTGGGCCTTGAGGGCCGCCCACTCGGGGGTCGCGGTGGCGTCAACGGGTGCGGGGATGTTCGACATGTGTCCTCCTTGGACGATGACGGCGGCCACGCGGACAGGCCGCCTTCGCATACCAGGCTTAAGCGTACCGCAAACGAGTGGCTCCGTGAGCGCTTGGGGCCACAGGTGCCCGAACGGCGAGGGGGGGCGGCGCTAGTAGGGCTCGCCCTGGGGCGGAAGCTGCTTGAGTCGCGCCCACATGAGCTGCTTTGCCTTGGGGTCAGACAGGCTCTTCTCGAACCCTCCAAGCGCCAGGACGCGCACGCCCAGGACGCGCACGACGAGGCCGGGGCTGAGCGTGGCGGCATCGAGGCTCTCGAGCTCCACGAGCTCGTCCGCGAACACCTCGCGGATGGCGGCGGCAGCGGCATCGTCGAGCGCGACGAGCGTGTCAGGGTCAAGCGTGGCGATGGCGAGGCGCAGCGTCCCGGGTACGAGCGGGTAGCCCTCGGCATCGCTCGCGGACAGGCCACCCCAATCCTCGGGCGCGTAGCCCAAGGCGCCCAGCGCCGAGCGCAGGGCCTTGCCGTCCGGTCCTTCGAGCAGCCGGGGCACGGAGCCGTCCGCAGCAGGCACCTCGGGCTCGCCCTTCACGAGCAGCACGTGGGAGAACGCGTTGCCGGTCATGATGACGCCGGCCTGCGCGAGGTCTCCCAGCTCGGCCCTTGCCTTGTCGAGGTATTCCTGACGCACGTCCATCCGGGCTCCCAACCGCATCGCTGCCGACGCGCCCCATGCGCGCGGGCCCCGACGCCACTTCTCTAGCGCGATTCTACCGCCTGTGTGCTGACTACCCGGCAGGAGGCTGGGTATAACCCCAAGCAAAGCCACATGGCCGCAGCCGGCGGCCCACCAAGGGAGGCACCATGGCAACACGCAAGCTCACAGAGGAGACGTTCGACGCCACGATTCGCTCCTCCGAGAAGCCCGTCCTCGTTGACTTCTGGGCCAGCTGGTGCGGGCCATGCCGAGCCCTCGCGCCCGTCGTCGAGGAGATCTCGGACGAGATGTCAGACGAGCTCACCGTCTGCAAGGTGAACGTCGAGAACGACCAGGACCTCGCCATGCGATTCCAGGTCATGTCCATCCCGACGCTCATCCTGTTCAAGGGTGGCAAGCCCGTGCACACCATGGTCGGCAGCGCCCCCAAGGCCCGCCTCGTCAAGGAGCTCCGCGAGTTCCTGTAGCGGCGCGGGCGCCTGCCAAAGCACCTGCCAAAGGGGACGGGTTCATCTGGCATGCCAGATGAACCCGTCCCCTTTGGCAGGTGTCCAATGTCATGCGCTGTCCCACCTACCAGCCGGCGAAGAAGCTGCGGCCCCAGCCGCGGTCCTCGCCATCGCCCAGCTTGATGATCTCTGACGACACTACGCGGCCGTCCTCGACGTAGATGCGGCCCATGGTGGGGCCGCTCGAGCTACGAGGGAACGTGGGGCTGCCCGGATTCATGACGAGCGCGCCGCTGCCAAGCGTGTCCCTCTCGGGCACGTGCGTGTGGCCGAACACGCCCACGTCGAAGCGCTCGCCCGTGAGGTCCTGGCGATAGTGGCAGACGCAGAACCGCAGGCCCTCGTACTCAAAGCGCACCTTGCGCGTCACCTCGGGGCCGTACTCGCCCGCCCAGTCGTTGTTGCCCAGGCACAGGCGCAGCGGCGCCAGGGCACCGAGCGTCACGAAGTCCTCGTCGGACGTAATGTCGCCGGCGTGGACGATGAGGTCGCAGCCGTCCAGCGCGTCGAGCACCTCGTTCGAGAGCCTGCCGTGCGTGTCACTCAGAACGTCGATGCGCTTGCCCGCCATGGCTGACCCCTATCGCCGGATTAATGCGCTCGATTATACCTGCCACGCACATCCGCCCAGACCGCGCAACAAAAACGGGGCTGACAAGCGCCGGCCCCGTAGATGCAATGTGTCTGCGCGTTCGTTACAGCCCCAGCGCGCGCTTGAGCTGCACGACGCGGCGACGCGAGACAGAGATCTTCTTGCCCTCGACGCCCTGGATGCCTAGCTGCATCACGCCGCTCGAGACGACCTCGACGTCCTCGACGTACTGCAGGTTCACGATGTAGCCACGGTGCACGCGGAAGAAGCCGTGCGGCGAGAGCTTGGCCTCGAGCTGGGCGAGCGAGATGACGGACAGGTAGCGGTCCGTATCCGTGTAGATGCAGGAGTAGTCGTCCTTGGCCTCGATGTAGCGGATCTGGTCGATGGGGACGAGGACCTTGCGGCCGCCCTTCTCGACGGGAATGCGCTCGGCGGGGGCGGCGGGGGCGGAGCTGCCCTTGCCGCGAGCGGCCACCTTGTCGAGCGCGCGCTCAAGGCGCTCGGTCTCGACCGGCTTCATCAGGTAGTCGACGGCGTCGACGTCGAACGCCTCGAGGGCGTACTCGCTGTACGCCGTCACGAAGACGACCGCGGGCGGGTTCTTGAGCTTGTGGAGCGCCTCCGCAAGCTGCATGCCGTTCGTCTTAGGCATGGAGATGTCGAGGAAGAGCACGTCAGGACGGCCGTCCATCAGCTTCTCGACGGCGTCGCGGGCGCTGGAGGCCTCTACGATCGCGTCGACGCGACCGGTCTCCTCGAGCAGGTACCGCAGCTCGGAGCGAGCGGGGGCCTCGTCGTCAACAATCATGGCACGCAGCATACAAGCACATCCTCGTTATTCGTTGTGGGCAGCAGTGTGGGCAAGTCTCAGCGTCACACACGTGCCCTCACCGGGCTTTGACATAATATCGATGCCCGAGCCAAAACCATAGAACCTCTCGAGACGCTCTGCAACATTTCTCAAAGCAACTCCGGTTCCCTTTTCATCGCCGGAGCAGCCGGAAGCCCGATTTCCCTCGATCCCCTCACGCAGGGCGGCCACGGCGCGCTCGTCCATGCCCAGGCCGTCGTCGGTCACGGCAATGAGCACGTCGTCCTCGTCGACGTCCGCGCGAATGTCGATGTGGAGCGGCCCCTCGTCACGCATGGCGTGGCGCACGGCGTTCTCCACGATGGGCTGGACGATGAAGGCGGGCACGAGCACCTCGCCGCAGCCGGCGCCCACGTGCTCGCGCTCCAGGATGCGGTCCTTGCCAAAGCGCGCGTGCTCGAAGCGCAGGTAGCGACGCGTCTGCTCGAGCTCGCGCGCAAGCGGAATGAGCTGGTCGGAGCTCTCGAGCGTCTGGCGGTAGAACACGGCGAACTCACGCAGCAGCGTGCGGGCCTGGGCGGGGTCGGTGCGCGTGAGCGCGGCGATGGTGTTGATGGTGTTGAACAGAAAGTGCGGGTTGATCTGCGCCTGCAGGGCCTTGACCTCGGCCTTTGCGGTGAGCTCGGCCTGGCGGTCGAGCTCGTGGGTCGAGAGCTGCGTCGAGAGCAGCTGGCCAAAGCCGCGTGCGATGGCGAGCTGGCTGCGGTCGATGTCTGCCGGCGAGCGGTAGTAGAACTTGATGGTGCCGTGCGGGCGGTCCTGCACGTTCAGCGGCACCACGATGCCGCCGCGGACGGTGCGCGGCAGCTCGGAGGAGGCGGCGTCGCTCTCGCCGCGGGCCTGGAACAGCCCGAGCTTGCCGCTCTGGAGCACCTCGAGCGTGGCGGCCGTGTGGATGGGGCTTCCCGGCGGGAAGTCGGCCGCGAGCGCGCCCTCGTAGGCGAGCACGCGCTCGGTGTCGGTCATGGCCACGGCGATGGCCGTGGTCTCGGGAAGCAGCAGGCGGCAGACGTCCTGGCAGCCTTGCTTCGTGAGGCCGGAGCGCATGAGGTCGAGCGTCTTGGACGCAAGCCCAAGGATGCGCTCGGTTGCCTGCGAGCTGCGTACGTCATCGAGTCGCGAGAGGCGACCGTTCAGGCGGTTGGGACTCAAGCGTCCACTCCTTTCACTGCAGGTTCATGTGGCGAGGGGACCGTCCCCTTGCCCGACATCTCGAGGACGGCGGCGGCAAGGGCCTCGTCGTCCCAAATCTCGTCCATGACGCTCGGCCAGAAGCTCAGCAGCCGCGCGTAGTTCTCGTCGTTTGCCTGGGCGTACGCATAGGCATCTGCGCGCCCGCTCCTCCAGACTCTCAGGTAGGCCCCGCGGCTTGGCCCCGCTATGGCACGAGCGAGCGCCGTGCGCCAGATTCGCGCGTCCAGCTCGGGCGTCAGCCACTTGCCCGGGTAGGGTAGAAGCGACTCGGCCGTCACGGGACGCAGGCTCGGCCGGCGCGCGCAGAAGGCGAGCTTCGCCCGCTCGTAGATCCAGCGGTAGACGTCCTGCAAGAAGCGGTTGGGCGCGTCTGGCGTGACCGGCGGCAGGTGCCTCACGTACCACTGGCGGTCAAACCACATCTCCAGGCCACTCATGCGCAGGTTCAGCAGGTAGTCGAGGTCCTCGCCGCGCGTAATCCACGGGTCGAACGGCACGCGCGAGAAGGCCGCCGCGTGCACGGCCATGCAGCCGCCGCACGCGTAGTTCGAGCGCTTGATGCGCGGCCCCTCGAGGGCGCCGGCCATCCACTCGTTGAACTCGCGGCGCTTGGACCACCAGCGCTCCCAGAACCGGGGCTTCGAGACGTCCGCCAGGTGGGAGTCGTTCGCGTCCACGAAGTGGCCCGTCTTGGCCAGGATCTTGAGGTCCTGGCGCGTGAGCCGGCCCAGCCCGTAGGCGGCGTCAACAAGAAAGTCCGGGGAGAGCGCCACCTCGTCATCATCCATGAACACGGCGACGTCGTGGCCGAGCATGGCGCAGGCCGCAAGCCCCATGTTGCGAATGGCGCCGTAGCCGCGAAGCGACACGACCTCGCCCGAGAAGCTGGGGCACACCGTCTCGATGCGGCCAGCGATGAGGCGCGCTTCTCGCGAGCCAATGACCAGCGGGTTGAGGTCTGGGTGGTCGCGAACGATGGCGCGGACGCGGGCGCGCGCTGAGGCCTCCGCCTCGGGCGGCGCCACGAGCAGCACGATGACGCGGATGACCCCGCGCACGTCATCGAGCGAGTCCAGGCAGCGCGCAAGCTCGGGCAGGGGCTCGTCGATGGCCGTTGCGTGATCGTACACGCCCGGCTGCGATGGGTCATTTGCCCAATAGGTAGGTATGACTATGGCGGGGTTCATGCTATGCGCCGCCCAAAGGCTCGTGGAGAGGACCGCCTGCCCAAGGCATGACCCTGCCGGATCCGCCGCGTGGCGGCCCCTCCTCCAATACGTAATGACATTCTACCCCACCGGGGAAATTCCACCGCTCGCCGAAGCAACTGAGCCGGCATTCATGGCCGGCGATATTTTTCGAAGTTTTGAGAATTTCGTTCACCCCATCGCCTCGCCACGCATCGGCAAATGCTTGCAAACCCACGGCCGCCTCGAACGCAAAAGGGCCCGCCCCGATGATCGGGACGGGCCCTTGCTAGCTCACGGAACTAGCGGCGCAGTCACTTGGGACTTAGGCCTCGTTGTAGACGGCCTTGAGCTTGAGCAGGTGCGCGTAGCGCTGCATGGCAGCTTCCTCGTTCTCGGCGAAGAGCTCCTTGGCGCGCTCGGGGAACGCGCGGGTGAGCGAGGCGTAACGAGCCTCGTTCATCAGGAACTCCTGGTAGCCACCAGCCGGCTCCTTGGAGTCGAGCGAGAACTTCTTGCCCTCCGGCGCGGCCGGGTTGAAGCGGAAGAGGTTCCAGTAGCCGCAATCGACGGCCTTCTTCATCTCCTCCTGGCAGTGCATCATGCCGCCCTTCTTGATGGAGTGCATCTCGCAGGGGCTGTAGCCGATGACCAGGGACGGGCCGTCGTAGGCCTCGGCCTCGGTGATGGCCTTGAGCGTCTGCGCGGGGTTGGCGCCCATGGCGACCTGAGCGACGTAGACGTAGCCGTAGGACATCTCGATCTCGGCGAGGGACTTCTTCTTGGTCATCTTGCCGGCGGCAGCGAACTGCGCGACCTGGCCAAGGTTAGAGGCCTTGGAAGCCTGGCCACCCGTGTTGGAGTAGACCTCGGTGTCGAAGACGAAGACGTTGACGTTGTGGTTCGAGGCGAGGACGTGATCCAAGCCGCCGAAGCCGATGTCGTACGCCCAGCCGTCGCCGCCGAAGATCCAGAAGGACTTCTTGGTGAGGTAGGCCTTGTCGGCGAGGATGGCCTTGGAGGCGTCACAGCCGCACTTCTCGAGCTCGGCGACGTAGGCGGCAGCGGCCGTCTTGGAGCCCTCGGTGTCGTTGCGGTTCTCGAGCCAGGCGGTGGCGGCGGTCTTCAGCGCGTCAGAGGCATCGCCCTCGAGCAGGGCCTCCGTCTGAGCGACAAGCTTGTCCTGGACGGCAGCATAGCCCACGGCGAAGCCCAGGCCGTGCTCGGCGTTGTCCTCGAACAGGGAGTTGTTCCAGGCCGGACCGTGACCCTCGGCGTTGACCGTGTAGGGCGAGGTGGCAGCCGGGTTGCCCCAAATGGAGGAGCAGCCGGTGGCGTTGGAGATGAACATGCGGTCGCCACAGACCTGGGTGATCAGGCGAGCGTAGGACGTCTCGGCGCAGCCGGCGCAGGAGCCGGAGAACTCAAGGTAGGGCTTGGCGAACTGGCTACCCTTGACGTTGGCCGCAACGAGCTCCTTCTTCTCGGAGACCTTGTTGACGGCGTAGTCCCAGACGGGAGCCTGATCGAGCTCCTCTTCCTGCGGGACCATGGTGAGAGCGTCCTTCGGGCAGGTCGTCACGCAGTTGTAGCAGCCCATGCAGTCGAGCGGGGACACGGCGATGGTGAACCTGAGGCCCTCGGCACCCTTGCCCTTGGCATCGATCATGCGCATGTTCTCGGGCGCAGCGGCAGCCTCCTCGGCAGTCATCGCGATCGGACGGATCGTGGCGTGCGGGCAGACGTAGGAGCACTGGTTGCACTGGATGCACTTGGTCTCGTCCCAGTGCGGAACCATGACGGCAACGCCGCGCTTCTCGTACTGAGAGGCACCGAGCTCCCACTGGCCGTCGACGTGCTTCTCAAACGCGGAGACGGGCAGGGAGTCGCCGTCCATGCGGTTGATGGGCTCGAGGAGGTTCTTGACCTGCTCGACGATGGCGGCGCGGCCCTCGATGGAGAGCTCGTGCGGCTGATCCTCGGCAGCGGCCCAATCAGCGGGCACCTCGAACTTGTGGAACGCGGTGGCGCCGGCGTCGATGGCCTTGTGGTTGGCGTCAACGATGGCCTGGCCCTTCTTCATGTAGGACTTGGTGGCCGCGTCCTTCATGTACTTGAGGGCGTCCTCGGCGGGCAGGACCTTGGCCAGGGCGAAGAAGGCAGACTGCAGCACGGTGTTGGTGCGCTTGCCCATGCCCACCTTGGCAGCCAGGTCGATGGCGTCGATGAGGTAGACGTTCACGTTGTTCTTGGCGATGTAGCGCTTGGCCACGGCCGGCAGGTGCTCGGCGAACTCCTCATCAGACCACTGGCAGTTCACGAGGAACGTGCCGCCAGGCTTGACGTCGCGGACCATCTTGAAGCCCTTGACGATGTAGGAGGGGTTGTGGCAGGCCACGAAGTCGGCCTTTGTGACGTAGTACGGCGAGCGAATCGGGGAGTCACCGAAGCGCAGGTGCGAGGTGGTGACGCCACCGGTCTTCTTGGAGTCGTACTGGAAGTAGGCCTGGACGTACTTGTCCGTGTGGTCGCCGATGATCTTGATGGAGTTCTTGTTGGCGCCAACGGTGCCGTCGCCGCCGAGACCCCAGAACTTGCACTCGATGGTGCCGGGGGCAGCGGTGTTGGGCGCATCCTCGGGCTCGGGGAGGGAGAGGTGCGTGACATCGTCGTTGATGCCGATGGTGAACTCGCGCTTGGGCTCGTCCTTCTTGAGCTCCTCAAACACGGCGAAGGCGGACGCGGGAGGCGTGTCCTTGCTGCCGAGGCCGTAACGGCCGCCGGAGACGTGGATGTCGGTCTTGCCGGCCTCGTACAGGGCGCTCACGACGTCCTGGTAGAGCGGCTCGCCAATGGAGCCCGGCTCCTTGGTGCGGTCCATGACGGCGATCTTCTTGACGGTCTCGGGGAGCACGTCAACGAAGTGCTTGATGGAGAACGGACGGAACAGGCGGACCTTGACCAGGCCGACCTTCTCGCCGTGGGCGTTGAGGTAGTCGATAACCTCCTCGAGCACGTCGCAGAAGGAGCCCATGCAGACGACCACACGGTCGGCGTCGGGGGCGCCGTAGTAGTTGAACAGGCCGTAGTCAGTGCCGAGCTTGGCATTGATCTTGCCCATGTACTCCTCGACGACAGCCGGCAGCTCGTCATAGGCCTTGTTGCAAGCCTCGCGGTGCTGGAAGAAGACGTCGCCGTTCTCGTGGGAGCCGCGGGCGTGCGGGTGCTCCGGGTTGAGGGCGTGGTCACGGAAGGCCTGGACGGCATCCATGTCGAGCATGTCCTTGAGGTCGTCGAAGTCCCACATGGCGACCTTCTGGATCTCGTGCGAGGTACGGAAGCCGTCGAAGAAGTTCAGGAACGGCACGCGACCCTTGATGGCGGCGAGGTGGGCGACAGGCGAGAGGTCCATGACCTCCTGGACGTTGCCCTCGGCGAGCATGGCGAAACCGGTCTGGCGGCAGGCCATGACGTCGGAGTGATCGCCGAAGATGTTGAGCGCGTGGGAGGCGACGCAGCGGGCGGAGACGTGGAACACGCCCGGCAGGCCCTCGCCAGCGATCTTGTACATGTTCGGGATCATGAGCAGCAGACCCTGGGACGCCGTGTAGGTCGTCGTGAGGGCGCCAGCGCCAAGGGAGCCGTGGACGGTGCCGGCGGCGCCAGCCTCAGACTCCATCTCGACGACGTTGACCGGGGTACCAAAGACGTTCTTGATGCCCTGGGCGGCCCACTGGTCGACGTGGTCGGCCATCGGGCTGGACGGCGTGATCGGGTAGATGCCCGCCACCTCGGTGTAGGCGTACGAGACCCAAGCAGCAGCCTCGTTGCCGTCCATAGACTTGAACTTACGTGCCATATCCTCTCCTTCTGTCGAGGTCACGCGCGGGCTTGACGAGAAGAGCCGCCTCCGCCACCTTGGCGGATGCCCGAGCACGCGAAATCACCCCGTGGCGACTTCCCCGATCGCCAGAGGGTGACATCTCTTCATAGCGGTTTGATTATCCCGCAAATGAGCACCGATTAGTCGTCAATTTGAGAAAGTGCTGCCGGCGTTCGGATATGCGTCCGGGCGTGCCAAAGGGGACGGGTTCCCGTGGCACGGCGCCGGGGCCGGGCTCGCCACGGGAACCCGTCCCCAATGGCATGCTAGCGGCGGCGGGCGCGGGTGAGCAGGCGGTCCCAGCCGCCGGCGAACTTCTGCGCCAGGGCGCCGGAGGCGTCCGTAGCGGGCGCGATGCCGTGCTCATCGGAGACGAGGAACGCCTCGGTGGGCCTCAGCGATCCGTCTGCGAGACGGGCGATGAGCTGCGGGTCGCGCTCGACGGGCATGCCGAGCGTCTTGGCGAGGTCCTCGACGAGCGACGCCGTGCCGGAGGGGTGCTCGCCGGGCGCCATGCCCACGGCAAGGCCGCGGCCGCGGGAGACCCAGATCGTCTCGGGGGCCACGTCGGTCTCGGACGCCTCGGTGCTGCCCTGCTCGGCACGCGCCAGCAGGGTGGCAAGCGTGGCATCGGGCAGCGGCTCGTAGTCGCCGCACGCCATGGCGGCGCGGCCCTCGGCGTCCACCATGAGCATGAGGACGCCGTCGGGGTGGTCGTGCGTGCCGTCCTCGAGCGTCCACTCCAGGTGCTGCTTGGCCCAGGCCAGAAGCTGGCGCGAGAGCTTCTTGCCCAGCACGTGGCGGCGGCCCAGCGCACGCATGTGGCGGTTCTCGAGTGGAAGCGTGCCGTCCTGGAGGCGCCAGCGGCACACGAGCACGGGCGTGCCCACCTCGAACTCCTCGGGAATCTTGCCGTCTGCCATGAAGAACCGCCTTTCTGCGAGCGCTTCGCGCCAGGATCCGGAGACGCCGCGCGCACGACGCCCACACGCCCGCACACACGGGCGCCCAACATTACATTTTTGCAACCACACTGTAAGCCAATTCGATGGCTCCGCAGGGACGGTCGCGCAACGATACTGGTGTCATGTAGCTGCGCCCCGACGACGGGACGTGAAAGAAAGGATACCCATGGGCAACCACTATCAGCCCAACTCCAACATTCCTCTCGATGGGTCGCTGGTGCGCCAGGCACCTGCGAACTCGGTCCTCTCCGTCCAGCACCTCGAGAAGACCTACGGAAACCGCGGCAAGAAGGGTCGTGGGGCCACGACGCGCGCCCTGGCAGATGTCTCCTTCGACGTGAACGAGGGCGAGTTCGTCGCCATCATGGGTGCCTCGGGCTCCGGCAAGTCGACGCTGCTCAACTGCGTCTCGACCATCGACTCCGCCACGAGCGGCCACGTCTTCGTGCGAGGCGCCGACGTCACGTCCATGCGCACCAGCGAGCTCGCACGCTTCCGCCGCGAGCAGCTCGGCTTCATCTTCCAGGACTCGAACCTGCTCGACACCCTTACCGCTCGCGAGAACATCGCCCTGCCGCTCACCATCTCCCGCGTCTCTGCCGGCGAGACGCTTGCCCGCGTGGAGGAGATGGCCCGCCGCCTGAACATCGCGGACGTCCTCGACAAGTACCCCTACCAGCTCTCCGGCGGCCAGCAGCAGCGCGTCGCCGCCGCCCGCGCACTCGTCACCAAGCCCGCCGTCATCATGGCAGACGAGCCCACCGGCGCCCTCGACTCCAAGAGCGCCCGCCTCCTGCTCGAGAGCCTCCAGCAGCTCAACGAGGAGAGGAGCGCCACGATCCTCATGGTCACCCATGACAGCTTCGCCGCGAGCTACACGGGACGCGTCCTGTTCATCCGCGACGGCAAGATCTTCACCGAGCTCCGCCGCGGAAGCTCTCCTCGCCGCGAGTTCTTCGACCGCATCATGGAGGTCGTCGCGATGATGGGCGGTGAGGGTTCCGATGCTCTGTAAGCTCGCCTGGGGCAACGTCGCCCGTGCGCGGCGCGACTACCTCATCTATCTGCTCACGCTCACGCTTGGCGTGACCGTCTTCTATGCGTTCAACACCATCAGCCTGCAGGTCGACCTCGCCGGCGTGGACATCGAAGGGCTGGGCGAGGTCCTCGGAGAGCTACTCAGCGGCCTCACCGTGTTTCTCGGCGCGGTCATGGGCTTTCTCATGGTCTACGCCAACAACTTCATCATGAAGCGTCGCAACAAGGAGTTTGGCCTCTACCAGGTGCTGGGCATGACGCGCGGCCAGGTCGCCCGCATCATGGCGCTTGAGACGGTCATCGTGTCAGTCGCGGCGCTGGTCCTCGGCATCATCTTGGGCGTTGGCCTCTCCCAGCTGATGGTCTTCTTCACCGCCTCGCTCTTCAAGACGCAGATCGCCAACTTCAGGTTCATCTTCTCCACGAGCGCCCTGGCGCTCACCGTGGGATGCCTCGCCACAATCTTCCTCGTGACGCTCGTGTTCAACCTTCGCGTGGTGCGTAAGTCATGCCTCATCGACCTCATGGGGTCGGGACGCCGCAACGAGTCGGTCAAGACGCGTAACCCGCTGCTCGCAGGTCTGGTGTGCCTGCTTGGCGCCGTGCTCATCGGAGCGGCCTACTCCCGCCTGCTGCATGACGGCCTCCCCATCACCGCCAGGAGCGAAGAGCTCAAAGCCGCGATGACCCAGTTCGAGATCACCACGGGAATGGTGACCCTCGGAACCGTCCTGTTCTTCTTTGGGCTCTCGGGGCTTTTGCTCAAGCTCCTCCAAACCGTGCGCGACATCTATTGGCGCGGCCTCAACGCCTTCACGCTTCGCCAGCTCTCCGCCAAGGTCAACACCGTCTCGCTCTCGATGGCCATCATCTCGATGATCCTGTTCCTCGCCATCACGTCCGTCACCACCGGCATGTCTATCGTCAGCGCCACGTCCAATGCCATCGAGCGTGTGAACCCCGTCGACTTCAGCCAGAGCGTCTGGTACAACGAGAGCACAGGCGAGAGCCAAGATGGGGACGGCAACCCCGAGCACTACGTCATGCCAGACCGCCCGATTGACGCCGCAGACGAGCTTAGGACTCAGGGAATCGATATCGACTCCGTCTGCGACTCTCCCCTCCAGCTCGACCTCTACTTTTCCCTTACGAAGGACGAGGTCCTGCAGATTGTCAACGACGCCGACACGCAGGTAAGCACTCCGCTCAATATGAACTCCCTCTCGAAGGCAAGCGGCGCCGAAACTCCCGCCGGCATGGAGAACTCCAACGCAGACGTCTTTGGTCTCTCCGTCATGAAAGAGAGCCAGTACAACCAGCTCCTCGCCTATTGCGGCAAGCCCGAGGTCAACCTCGACGAAAACGGCTACCTCATCACCTGCGACATGGGCAACAGCATCACCGATTTCTACGACAAGGTCCTTGCCTCCGGCGTGACCATCAGCCTGGGCGGCCACGAGCTCACGCCCGCGGCGCAAAAGGTGGATGTCGAGAACAGTGCCCTCGCAGACTCCGCCATGGGCTCAAACGCCGGCACCATCATCGTGCCTGATGACGTCGTCGATGACGCGCACCTCCAGATCCAGACCTCGAATCTGCTCATCAACTACAACAAGCCAGGCGTCGGCACCGAACAGGGCGACAAGGTCATGGCTCAAGTCGACACGAACCACATCAGCTACAGCCCGGTCCATACGGAGAGCGGCATCATCGGCTACTGGGGAACGAGTACGACCCGCACCACGATGTACGCCACGGCAAACACGACGAACGGCGCCGTCAGCTACCTCGCCATCTACATCGGCTTCGTGCTGGTGATCGCCTGCGCCGCCATCCTGGCCATCCAGCAGCTCTCCGGCGTGTCCGACGCCAGCCGCAACTATCGTGTGCTCTCCGAGCTGGGCTGCGACAAGAGTCAGATTGCTCACTCCGTCCTCGCTCAGCAGACCGTGTTCTTCCTGTTCCCGCTTGTAATCGGCATCGCCCACTCGCTCGTGGCGCTCAAGGTGGTCATCGACCTCGTCAGGATATTCGGAGGTCTCACCATCAGTGGCATGGTGGGCTTCACCTGCGCGATCTTCCTCGCGGCGTACGGCGGCTACTTCCTAGTCACCTACGTCATGAGCCGCGGCATCGTGAATGACGCCATTCGTATTCGTTACGCGGCATAGTTCCTGGCAGGCAGTCGCATAGAACGCTCGGCATTCGAGGGTCAGCCGCTTGGCTGGCCCTCTTTTTTTGCGATTGGGCAGCGGACGGCGGCGCTCGACCCAGCGGCAGCACCGAACGTTCGAGCGACCGGCCAAGGTGCCAGCGCGCAGCCGCTAGCCCTCGAAGTAGTGCATCTTGTTGGCGGGGAATCCCAGCGTCACGGAGAAAAACTCGCCCTCGGTAGAGTCAACCGCGACCAAGATACCCATCTTCTGGGCGAGACGCGCGACGAGCCAAAGGCCCAGGCCCGTCGTCTGCTTGTGGGTGCGGCCGTTATCGCCCGTAAAGCCCCGCTCGAGCACACGCAGCAGGTCCGCCGCACTCACGCCGCAGCCGTTGTCGCGCACGGTCAGTTCGACGCGCTCGTTCGCGAAGCCCTCGTCCAGAAGACGCGCATCAAACCACACCTGGGGCCAGCCCTCGCAACCGGGACGCACGTAGCGAGCCGTGTTCTGGAGGAGCTGTCCCAGCATGAAGACGAGCCATTTGTCGTCCGTGAAGACCTTGATGTCGAGGCCCTCGCCCAAGCGCGGCGTCACGCCGGCGCCGATGAGCAGGCTCGCGTTGGCCTTGATGGCAGCGGCGACCATCTCGCGGAGAGGGTGCGTGCGGACAAGGAAGTCGCGCTCGAGCGTCTCGGAGCGCGCGTAGAACAGCGCCTGCTCGACGCAGCGCTCGACGCGGGAAAGCTCGTCTTCGACAGATCGCAGGCGCGGGACGAGGGGCTCCATCGCCCGCGAGCAGCCCGCGCATGCGCCCGCGTCCTCCTCGAGGTTCGAGAGCGCCAGGCGCGCGGCCGTTATCGGGCTCTTCGCCTCGTGCACCCACGTCTCGACGTAGGAGCGATAGTCCTCGACGAAGCGGCGCTGCTCGGCAACATCGTCGTTGGCGGACTTCACGACGGAGACGAGCGCGTCATAGGCCGCCTGGCCCTCGGGAAACCCCGGGCGGTCGATGAGCTCTGGCAGGAGACGAACGTTGTCGAGCGAGGAGCACATCTCATCAAGGGCGCTCCAGAAGCCCTTCTCGCGGTAAAAGCCCAGCGCGATGATGATAAGCGCGGCGACAAGCGCAATCGTGCAGACAAGCGCGACAAATGCCGCGCCCTCCCCGGAGACGCGCAGCACGATCGCGAGCAGCGCCTCGAGTGCCGAGAAGACGCAGAGCTCAGGCGCGCGCGAGCGGATATAGCCTCCCAGCCTCATCGCTTACGCCTGGACCGAATAGCCCTGGCCACGGTGCGTGACCAGGAACCCCTCGACGCCCACCCTCGCGAGCTGGGCGCGAAGGCGGTTCACGTTGACCGTGAGCGTGTTGTCGTCGACGAAGGCGTCTGAGTCCCACAGTTCGCGCATAAGGTCCTCGCGCGAGACGATCGCGGGAGAGCGGCGCATGAGCAGGCCCAGGATACGCATCTCGTTCTTGGTGAGCTCGACGGTCTTGCCGTTCGCGGCGGCACAGGAGCGCGAGAGGTCGAGAGACACGGCGCCGCGCTCGATGGTCGAAGCGGGTGCCGCAGCCTGGCCCGCGCGGCGCAGCAGCGCCTGGATGCGGGCAACGAGCACGCGAGGGCTGTACGGCTTGGACACGAAGTCATCCGCGCCCAGCGTCATGGAGATCACCTCGTCCGTCTCGGTCACGCGGCTCGTGAGCACGATGACGGGGATGGAGGAGGTGGCGCGAATCTCGCGGCAGACGAGTTGGCCATCCGTACCCGGAAGTGTGAGGTCGAGAAGAACGAGGTCCGGGGCGGCAGCGAGGGCAAGCTCCGCGGCGCGGGAGAAGTCCTCGCACGCCTCCGCCTCAAAGCCCTCGCGCTCGAGCATGCGGACGAGCTCGACGCGGATGCCTTCGTCGTCCTCTATGACGTAGATCTTGGGCACGAACGCTCCTCATCAAACAATTCAAAAGGGGTTTCCTGGCGCCCCAGATTGGCCCGAAGGCAAGGCGACGCGTATTGGAATACGCGAGCCGAAGCCTGAGCGCCAAGATGGGGTGCCAGGGAAGCCCGTTAGTGGCGGAAATGCCTGTAGCCCGTAAACACCATCGCGATGCCGTGCTCATCGCAGGCCTGGATGGACTCCTCGTCGCGGATGGAGCCGCCGGGCTGGATGATCGCGGTGATGCCGTGCTCGGCGAGGACGTCGACGTCGTCGCGGAACGGCAGGAAGGCGTCGGACGCGGCGACCATGCCCTCGGTCGAGACGCCCATGCGCTCGCAGGCGGCCTCGGCGCGCTCGCAGGCGATTCGGGCGGAGTCCGTGCGGTTGGGCTGGCCGGGGCCCATGCCGATGCCGGCGCGACCCTTAGCGACGAGGATGGCGTTGGACTTCACGGCCTTGCAGACGCGCCAGGCGAACAGCAGGTCATCCATCTCGGCGTCCGTGGGCTTGCGCTTGGTGGGCACCGTGAAGGTCGCGGGGTCCTCGCTCACGTGGTCGATATCCTGGACGAGGACGCCGCCGTCGACGGTGCGGACCTCGTGGCCGATCGTGCGGTCGACGCCACCGGTGGCAAGCACGCGCATGTTCTTGCGCTTGGAGAGGCGCTCGAGGGCCTCGGGCGTGTAGCTCGGGGCAATCATGACCTCGACGAACTGCTTGTTCACGTCAGCGAAGTGCTCGCACAGCGACAGGGGCACCTCGCGGTTGACGGCGATGATGCCGCCATAGGCGGAAATGGGATCGCAAGCGAAGGCGCGGTCATAGGCCTCCGTAACGTCCGCGGCGGTGGCGGAGCCGCACGGATTCTGGTGCTTGAGGATAACCACGGCGGGCTCGTCGAACTCGCGAACTGCCGCCCAGGCGGCGTCGGCGTCAAGGATGTTGTTGTAGGAGAGCGGCTTGCCCTGGATCTGCTCGGCGCGGGCGAGCGAGTGCTCCGGCGCGTCCGGGCTCACATAGAACGCGGCAGCCTGCTGCGGGTTCTCACCGTAGCGGAGGTCCTGCTCCTTGGTGGCGGTGAGCACGAGCTTCTCGGGGAAGGCGCTCGTGGCCTCGCCCTCGGCGGAGGCCTTGGCGGCCTGCTCGCCCAGCCAGGCGGCGATGGCCGTGTCATAGGCGGCGGTGGTCTGGTAGACCTTCAACTGCAGGCGACGACGGGTCTCAAGCGTGGTGGCGCCATCATTGGCGCGCATCTCGGCGAGGACGGCATCGTAGTCCGTCGGATCGCTGACGACGGTCACGGCGTCGGCGTTCTTGGCGGCGGAGCGGAGCATGGAGGGGCCACCGATGTCGATGTGCTCGATGGCGTCCGCGAAGGTGACGTCGGGCTTGGCAACGGTCTTCTCGAACTCATAGAGGTTGACGACGACGAGGTCGATCATGCCGATGCCATGCTCCGCGGCCTCGGCCATGTGCTTCTCGTCATCGCGACGGGCGAGGAGGCCGCCGTGCACCTTGGGGTGCAGGGTCTTGACGCGACCATCCATCATCTCGGGGAATCCCGTGTACTGCTCGATGGGGACGACGTTGACGCCGGCGTCCGCGAGCACGCGAGCCGTGCCGCCGGTAGAGATCACCTCGACGCCGAACTCATCCTCGAGCGTCTTGACGAACTCGACGACACCGGTCTTGTCAGTGACCGAGACGAGCGCCCTCTTGATGGAACCCTGTGCCATGAAACCTCCTCGTTGAAGTGCAAATGCTTGTGGGAGCGGCCTCCGCCGGAGCCGGTGCGTGCCGGGCCGGGGTTTGAGCTCCCAAGCCTCTATTGTGCCGCAATGCACGGAGTTCGGCACCGCGGAAAGGATGCGAAGCCATCGGGTAGGCTGGGGACAAGCGACAGAGGCGTTAGCGTCATCGCCAAGGAGAGCGCATGGAAAACGACGGCATCAGGTTCGAGCGGATTACGAGGACAGACCTCGATGACATCGTGGGGCTCGCGTCTGCGGCCTGGTACTCCCCCGATGGGCTCGGCGACCTCTCTGCCGCCGCGCTCGCGGGCGCAAGCCTCTCGGACGACGAGCGTAAGAGCGTCGCGAGGCTGCTGGCCACCGACGAGGTGTGCAGCTACCTCGCAGACATGACTTGGGGCGTAAAAGCGCTGCTCAACGGGCATGTCATGGGCGTCATCATCACGCATGGCACGCACGACGACCCCGAGGCGGCAGCGCGATGGGGGCGCATTGGCGCGCAGGCGCGCGAGGCCGCCGGGCAGCTGCTCGCTCGCGCCCGCGAGCGCGAGGAGCACCTCGCCGAGCCCAAGCCGCCGATCTACCTGGACGAGGCTCGCGCCACGGAGGCGATGCGCACCGAGGCCAGGCTCGAGGCGCAGCCGCGCGTGCTCCTACTTGTGGTGAGCGTCGAGGCACGGGGGCACGGCCTTGGCCGCAGACTGCTCTCGCAAGCCCGCGATCACTTTGCACGTCACGGCGCCGAGCGCTACTGGCTTGTGACGGACACGGATTGTGACTGGCCGTTCTACGAGCACCTGGGGCTCAAGCGCCTGGCCGTGCGCAGCGGCACCGTGGAAGGCGCTCCGGAGCGCTACTTTGTCTACGGCGGCGAGGCATAGGCACGCTCCGCAAGCCATCTGCCAAAAACGTCGCCCCGTCAGCGGTCGCAAATTGCGTTTGTGTACGAGCTGGGCACCGGCCTCGACGGTTCGACGCATCGTCGGTTTTGCAAAATAGCAGGTAGATTGCTTGGAGCTAAAAAACAGCCGCGACGCGGGGGCTGGATCTCGCGCGGAGGTCGTACACTAACGCAATTTGCGACCATAAAAGAGCTCGATTTCCCGATAGACGGGCTGCGGCCCGAAGATTAAGCAGAAAAAGGGTGGGCCCAGTGCCGATTTGGCACCAGGCCCACCCTCATCAACTCGCCTTGCGCGGGTGCGCGGAGGCGCTAGAACGCGCCGCCACCGCCGCCACCGCCGCCTCCTCCGCCGCCACCGCCGGAGAAGCCGCCGCCAAAGCCGCCGCCCGAGCTGCTCGAGGACGAGGCCAGGGCAGCCGTGCTCACATGATGGGCGCTCTCGTAGCTCGTAGTGAACGCAGTGGCCGGCGAACCGAGACGGCCGTAGGAGTGATACCAGTAGTAGCTGTAGAAGTACGGGCTCTCCAGGACCTCGGGGGCCACCATCTTCAGCTGCTCCACCACACGATCGGCCACGCCAAGCACCACGGCCATGACAAGCAGGCGGTCCCACAGCGCGACGTCACGCGGGACGGCCTCCTTGAGCAGCGTGAACTCCTGGAGCCACTTGCGAAGCGCCGCCAGCTGGGCCCTGAGCTCCACTGCCTCGGAAGACAGCGGACGCAGACGCACGGCAACCAGGCAGGCCGCCACGCACGCCAGGACGTTGAGCGCCAGCGCGCCAATGCCCAGCGCATAGGCCTCCATGTCGAGCAGCACAAGTCCCGCGATGCACCCAACGATCGCAAGCAGGATGCTGAACACAAAGAGAGGCGCGCGGCCAGTGAAGCCGTTCTCGTCAAAGAAGCCGCGGGCCTCGCAGCGCCCGCTCACCTCGCTGCTCCACTCCTCGAGGGCCTCGGCATAGGTCTCGGGGGCCTTCTTGGCGGCACGCTTCACATCCGAGAAGCGCAGCGTGGTGTAGCCACCCGCAGGGGCGTCGCGCCAGCGGCGGTCCTTGCCGCGGGGCGCCACGACGTCAAACAGCAGCTTCATGGCGGCGTCATCGATGTCGTCGCTGGAGTTGCGGGTTCCGCGCTCGATCTGGTAGTCCTTCTCGCGTCCCTTGTCGTCCTTCACGAGCGACAGGCCAATGACGCCGTCGTCCGTAAGCTTCATGAGCGTGGCGGTGAACGCCTCGCCCGGCACTGTGCCGCCCTTCCACAGGGCCGCGAGCATGGCCGGGTGGTCGCTCGAGGGAACGTCGCGGAAGTAGGGGTCGGAGAAGCGCGCCTTGTGGTGGCGGCGATAGCGCATCGAGAGCAGCACCGTCAGCACGACGATGCCCACGACGGCGCCTGCGCCAAGCACCGTGCAGACGGAGATCGTGCGGCGCGCCTGCTCGCGGCGGGCGTTCGCCTCATCTGCCCACTGCTGCTCCTCGGCCCTGATGTTGGGCAGCCGCGAGATGCTCGAGGGCACCATGCCCGTAAGCCAGGAGACGGGGAAGGTGATGCGGGCCTCGGCGAACTCGTCGGTGCCCACGCCGGGAACGGTGTAGACGACGTCGTCACCGTCAAACGCAAGCGAAGCGTCGAGCGAGCCGTGGCCCCAGGCGCGCACGTTGTCGCCAGCCGTCACGCTCTCGCCGGCAGCCACGGGCAGGTGAACGCGGCACGTCACGTTGTTGGAGGAGACGTCCCAGCCGTCCGAGACGAACTTCCAGTACAGCTCGCCGGTGTCTGCCCAGGCGTTCACGACGTTCGACATGGTGTAGGAGATGCGCACGGTGGCGCTCTCGTCCTCGTGCGGCGTGTAGATCTTGACGTCCGTGTAGGACGAGTAGTCCGTGACCTTGTAGGTGCCGGGCGCGCCGGCGTCAGACTGCGCAAACGGGCCGCCGCCGCGCGTGAGGTCCTCGACGGACAGGCTCGTGATCGCGGGGCCTGCGCCCGTGGAGTGCTGCGCGGGCGCCTCGGTGGCGATGTCCCAGTACACGCCGTTGAACGAGCCGTCGAAGTTGAACGTGCGGTCCTCGACGATGCTGATGGACCCATCCGTGTTCACGGTAAGGTCGATGTTCACGGCGTCGATGGAGTACTCGCGGGCCTGCGCAGAACGCGGGAACAGGCAGGGCGCGAGCGCCATGACGGTAAACAGCAGCGCGGCAAGGACGAGGCGGCGGGCGTGGCCCGGTCGTGACGTATCCATGGGACCCCCCTAGGGATCGGTTCAACGTAGGAACATGGTACTCGAACGGCACGCGGTGTTTGGTGTCCGGCATGGCGGGTAGGCTAGTGCCGAACGTAGAAATCCGATGAAAGGACGCCAGATGGCTATGAACGAGGAAGTCGCCAAGGTTCTGGAGAACCAGATCAACAAGGAGCTCTACTCCGCCTATCTCTACCTCACGTTTGCCGACTACTACGAGGACCGCGGCCTCAAGGGCTTCGCCAACTGGTACATGATCCAGGTCCAAGAGGAGACCGACCACGTCAAGGCGCTGCGTCGCTACCTGCTCGACAACGACTACAAGCCCACGATGGAGGCCATCGACAAGCCCGACAAGACGTTCGAGAACGACCTCGAGCCGCTCGAGGCCGGCCTTGCGCACGAGGAGTACGTCACGAGCCTCATCCACCACTGCTACGAGGTGGCCCAGCAGACGCACGACATCCGCGCCACGCAGATGCTCGACTGGTTCGTCAAGGAGCAGGGCGAGGAGGAGGCCAACGCCCGCGACATGATCAACAACATGAAGCTGTTCGGCAGCGACCCCAAGGGCCTGTTCGACCTGGACCGCGAGTACGCCACGCGCACCTACGTTGCGCAGACGACACTTCCGATGTAGGAAGCCTGGGCGGCTGTGCCATACTGGATGGCATGGCTACCTCGAACGACATGAACACCGAACGCCCGGCGACGCCAGCGCACGTCGTCGGGCGTTTTGCGCCCACGCCCTCGGGGCGCATGCACCTTGGCAACGTGGCGTCGTGCCTGGTGGCATGGCTCTCGGCCCGCGCGGCGAGCGGGCGCATGGTGCTGCGCATCGAGGACCTGGACCCGCGCGCACAGAGCCGCGAGGCCGCCGCGCTCATCATGGACGACCTGCGCTGGCTGGGCCTCGACTGGGACGAGGGCCCCTACTGGCAAAGCGAGCGCGGCGAGGTCTACGAGGCCGCAATCGAGCGGCTGGGTGGCAGCGGCATCGCCGCGGGCACGCGCGGCCTGGGCCTCACCTACCCGTGCTTCTGCACGAGAAGCGAGCTGCACGCCGCAAGCGCCCCGCACGCGAGCGACGGCACCTATGTGTATGCGGGCACCTGCCGCGGCCTTTCTCGCGCCGAGGTTGCAAACCGGGCGGAGGCGCGGCCGCCGGCGACGCGGCTGCGGGTGCCCGAGGCGGGGAGCGACGGAGACGTCGTCTCCTTCCGCGACCTGGCGTTTGGCGAGGTGCGCGAGAACTTCTCGCGCGAGTGCGGGGACTTCCTTGTGCGGAGGAGCGACGGAGTGGTGGCCTACCAGCTCGCCGTGGCGGTTGACGATGCCGAGATGGGCGTCACGCAGGTGGTTCGCGGGCACGACCTGCTGGGGTCGGTGGCGCGGCAGATGTATTTGCAGCGGCTTCTTGGCTACGGCTCCCCCGCCTACGGGCACGTGCCGCTGCTTGTGGCGCCAGACGGCCGCAGGCTCTCCAAGCGCGAGCACGACCTGGACCTCGGGGCGCTTCGCGAGCGCTTCTCGGGTCCGGAGCCGCTACTGGGGGCCATCGCGAGCCGCCTGGGACTTGCCGAGCCGGGCGAGCGCGTGAGCGCAGACGTGCTTGTGGCGCGCTTCTCGTGGGACACGATCGCACGGCATCGCGACGACATCGTGGTCGACGAGGGCTTTCTGCCGCGCTGACGCACGAGCGATGACGTTCGCTCTCGTTAATACAGTTGATGCGCCAGTCCTCGGCCGAGAACTGCCCTAGCGAGAGCGAACGCAAAGCCGACGGCTCAAACTTGCCGCCTCCTCGGGGCACACGGTGTGAAGGCGCGCCGAGTTTGCGAGTTTGTCGCTTTGCAGTTGTGCGTGGGTGAGGTATGATGCTCTAGCACCTTTTCCGGAGAGCTGACCGAGAGGCCGAAGGTGCTCGCCTGCTAAGCGAGTATACCCCCTAAGGGTATCTGGGGTTCGAATCCCCAGCTCTCCGCCAGAACGCGCAGCCCCGTGGGATTTCCCGCGGGGCTTTTTCTTTGCCGAGGCAAGCGGCGGCCCTGGCGGCTGCATCAACTTGTCTCGACAAAACCGCAGGTAGACGCCATCAGCCGAAAAATATCTCATCTTTTTCGAAAAAATGCTTGACGCATGCCGGGCCGAGGTGCAATATATTTAACTGCGCTGCGGCATTAGCTCAGCTGGATAGAGCGTTTGACTACGAATCAAAAGGTCATAGGTTCGAATCCTATATGCCGCACCATTACATGATCGAGGCCGGGGCCCACGGGTTCCGGCCTCTTTTGTTATCTCGGCCCGCCGCGCGGCAGGCCGCTATTCCCTGGACACAACCCCGCCCTCATACGCGCAGGCATAGGCATACCGAATGCCCCTAGCGTCCATGAGGTCGAGAAGGTCGGAGAACTCCGCTCCGCCATGCGAGAAGTACACCGCGAGGCCGCTCGCAAGGCCGGCGTATCCGACGGGCCCACCTCCAATGACGCGCAAGAGGCCCTTCTCGCCTTCATCGTCCATACGAACGCAGGAGACGCGCCATGCGGAACCGAACGCGTCCCGCGTCTGGTCGCCACGGGTGCCGTACAGGACGCAAGTCCCTTGCGGCCCGCGCCCCAGCGCCACCACGCGCTGGTCTCCTCCATGCTCGTCACTCAGCACAACGCCCTGCTCGCAGCACCCAATCCCCAGCTCGTCCATGCCTGCCACCCCTCTCTCTGGCCAACCTTTCGAGAATCATATGACCGGTATCGGACAACAAATCGAACTTGTGTTTGTATTTTGAATTCATGGGACAGCGCCCAAGCAGCAGCTTTGGCAAACAGGGATGTGGCGCCGCGGCATAAAAAAGGGGCCGCCGCAAAAGCGACGACCCCTTGCAGACACGCGATGCGCGCCCTGTACGATTGCTAGTCGATGGATACCTTCGTGACGTTAGCCTTTTCGTCCTGCTTGGGCACGTTGACGGTGAGGATGCCATCGGCGAGCCTGGCGGACAGGCCCGCGGTGGCGGCGTCCTTCAGGAAGACGCCACGCGTGCAGGTGTACTCGCCCGTCTCACGCTGCAGATAGTTCTTGGCCTTCTGCTCATCGGAGTCCTTCTTGTCCACCGTGATGGACAGGCGGCCCTCATTGAGCTCGACGTCAATCTGATCACGCGTGACACCGGGCACGTGGGCGCTGATGACGTACTTGTCGCCCACATCCTCGACGTCCATCTTGAAGTCTGCCGGCGTGGACACCGGAGCCAGGAAGCTGTCGAACACGTCATCGAACGGGAAGACCGAACGAGCGAGCCTGTTGTAACGATCGTAAGGAATCATGCTTGCCATGGTTACCAACTCCTTCTGTTGGTTGCGGGCGCCCCGTGGATCCTGCGCCCCTCGTTTCATTAGTTGTTGTTCCCGCATGTCCCTGCTCTAAACACCTTGACGCAAGATTTCTGAGTTTTTTTGTTTATATAACCTAAGTTGCCAACGCTTAGATATTTGCCATCTCCCGCATCACAATGAAGCCCGATGCCACCAGGACTTCTCCATACACGACGGCCATCACGGTTAGCCATAGGCCGCGCGCGGTACACTCTCTGAGAACGCAATGAGTGCCTGGAAGAGGACGCATGAACACGGACGCCATGAACAACACCGAGGAAGACGGCGAGGACGTCGCCCAGAAGCCGGAGACGCAGCCCCAGGCGGAGGCACCAAGACAGCGCCCCGCCTATGTACGCGAGCCCCGCCATCACAAGAGCCAGCCGCCCGTGAACGACATCCAGGCCGATGAGACCTATGACAACCAGTACTCACACGAGTCTGACTACACGCTCTCGACGCGCAGCCGCATGTCTCGCGGCGCATACCGCGGCGCCCGCTCCCAGGAGACGAAGGTTCGCCAGGAGCTCAAGTATGGCCAGTACCTCTCCGTTCCCAAGGGCAGCAGGGAGATCTTTGGCTCGCGCGAGCAGCAGCAGCGCCGCACCATCGCCATGGTTGCCATCGTGGTGGCGGTCATTGCCCTCATCGTGCTGCTCGTGGCGTTCTTCCTCCAGCGGTAGCGCCTGGCACGAAGACGAAGCGAGGCCCGCCTGGCAACGTGCCAGACGGGCCTCTTGCGTTTGAGCCTAGCTCCAGGGATCGCGCTCGAACATGGGCTCGGGCGCCGGCCTGCGGTCCGAATAGGGATCGTAGCCGTCGTCGTCCTCGTTCTCCGCGCGAACACATGGGTCTACGGGCGCGTGGGCTACGGCTTCCCGGCGCTCGTTGGCGGCGTCGTGGGCCGCCACGCTCTTCTCGTCACACATCGCTCCCCCATCAGTCCGTGCCCAGGGTGTAGGCAAGGTACACCCCAAGCGAGTCGCCATAGCCGCTCAGGTCCACGTCATCGTACAGGCCCCGCGGCGCGCACGTCACCACGACGGAGCGGTCGCGCACGAGAATGGCCCAGACGCAGCCGTCCTGCTCGCCGTACCCCACAACGTAGCGGCGCTGCGCCGCAGGCCCTCCCATGACCTTGGCCACATCGTCTGCCGCGAGCGTGCCCTCCAGGTTGTCCAGCCCGCAGCGCACGGCCCACGTCGAGATGGTCGAGGAGTTCACCTGCGGGTTTGCGTCGTCTCCGGCGAGCGCGGGCTCAAAGCGCACGCCGGCGATCGCCGAGCCTTGGGCCAGCACGTCGCTCGTAAACAGGCTCCCAAGAAACACGCCGTGCCTTGAGGAGAGCGGGCGGGGCGTGAACGTGAGCGTCCCCACGCCCGACTTCTTCCAGCCCGTCTCGGCGCACTCCTCGCCCGCAAGCGAGCCCATGCCGGTCTCCGTGACGCCGTAGTCGAACGACCATCCCTTCCAACCGAGGTAGGCCGAGACGTCACGAGGGCTGAAGGCGAGGTAGTCTGCCACGTGCGTCTCCGAGCTGGCGCCCGGCGCTACGACCGTCACCGTCACCGTGGCGCCGGCGCTCGCGCGCTCGCCGGCCTCGGGCGAGGTGGACAGCACCGCGAGCGGCGTCCCTTCCGCCTCCTGCCACTCGACCTTTGACGAGAGGCCCGCCTCGCCGATGACGTGAGCGGCCTCGTCCTGGGACAGGCCCACGACGTCGGGCACGGTGTAGGGCTGCGCCACCACAAGCGTCACCTGCTCGTCTGCGGTAACGACCGAGCCGGCCGCAGGCGAGCACGACAAGACCGTTCCCTCGTCCTCATCGGAGTTCTTGTACTCGAGGCGCAGGTCCGTGATGCCGGCGTCTCCGAGCAGCTCGCGAGCGTCATCGAGCGAGGCTCCCACGACGGACGGCACCGTCCTGGGGACGCCCACGCCGAGCTCCACGGACAAGCCGCGGCGGGCACGCGCACCGGCATCCGGATTCGTGTAGATCGCCGTTCCCGCACCGCCGTCTGTGGGGACGTCCTTCTCGGCAACGTCAAAGCCTGCCTCGCGCAGCGCCGAGGCGGCGTCCGCCTCCGTAAGGCCCACGACGTCGGGCACGCTGACGCCGCCCCAGAGCTCGGCCTGGTAGGTGAGCACGGCAACCGCGGCGCAGGCAACCACGACAGCGGCTGCGACAAGGGCAAGGACCGTGCGAGACGGGCGGCGGACGGGGCGCTGCGGCGCGGCGTCGGGCTCGGGTGCCGCAGGCGCGCCAGGCACGTCCGGCTCGCACGGGCCAGCTTCCTCGAGCTCCTCGGCGCCCTCGCCCAGGCTCTCGGTGGCGCCCGCCTCGAGCACGGTCGTGTCGTCGTCGGGACGTGACTGGGGCTTGGGCATGGGGAGCGTGGAGTCGTCGTCCGCGTCTCTCTCGGGCTCAGGACGCTTGCCCATGCCGCCGGGAAGCAGCTCGGTGGGCTCGTCTTGCCTGGGCTCGGAGGCGGGGCTGGCGTCCCTGTTGCTCTCGTCGCTCATGCTTGGCTCCAATCGGTTGGCGCGGGGCAGCACGCAAGTCTGCGGCGCCCAGAAGAGAAAAGCGCCCGAGGCCGTAGGG
Organism: Parolsenella massiliensis; assembly: GCF_900143685.1. Classification (NCBI taxonomy): domain Bacteria; kingdom Bacillati; phylum Actinomycetota; class Coriobacteriia; order Coriobacteriales; family Atopobiaceae; genus Parolsenella; species Parolsenella massiliensis. The sequence goes on from NZ_LT671675.1 coordinate 1,813,043, forward strand.
GTCTCGGGCGCTATCATCCCACGTTTCTCGCCCTGAGCGGGGCGGCCTGCTACTCGACCTCGTCGGGCTTCACGGCGTCGCCGGTGGGAGCGGCGGGCACGCGCTCGGCATAGAAGTCGTTGTCGTCGCGGACGTCGATGCGCACGGTGTCTCCCTCGTGGAGCTCGCCGGCAATGATGAGGTTCGCCACGTTGTCCACCACCTTGCGCTGGATGAGACGCTTGAGCGGACGCGCACCGTAGACCGGGTCAAGACCATCGAGGGCAAGCGCCTGGATAGCGGCCGGCGTGAGCGTGAGCGAGATGCGCTCGTTGTCGAGACGCTCGCGGACGCCCTTGAGCTGGATGTCGACAATCTTCTCGATGTCATCGAGGCCCAGCGGGTGGAACACCACGATGTCATCGATACGGTTGAGGAACTCGGGCTTGAACGTTGCGCGCAGGGCATCGTTGACCTGCTTGTCGACCTCCTCCTTGCTCGCACCGTTCTGCTCGCCCGCGGCGATGGCCTGGCTGCCCACGTTGGACGTCATGATGATGATCGTGTTCTTGAAGCTCACGACCCTGCCCTGACCGTCCGTGAGGCGGCCGTCATCGAGCACCTGGAGCAGGATGTTGAAGACGTCTGGGTGCGCCTTCTCCATCTCGTCCATGAGGATGACGGAGTAGGGACGGCGGCGCACGGCCTCGGTGAGCTGGCCGCCCTCGTCGTAGCCCACGTATCCGGGAGGGGCGCCGATGAGGCGCTGGACGCTGAACTTCTCCATGTACTCGGACATGTCGATGCGCACCAGGGCGCGCTCGTCATCGAACAGGTAGTCTGCGAGCGCCTTCGCGAGCTCGGTCTTGCCCACGCCGGTGGGGCCCAGGAAGAAGAAGCTGCCCAGCGGACGGTTGGGGTCGGCGAGGCCGGCACGGCTGCGGCGCACGGCGGCGGCCACGGCGTTCACGGCGGCGTCCTGGCCCACAACGCGCTTGTGGAGCTCAGCCTCGAGGTTCTGGAGCTTCTCGACCTCGCCCTGCATCATCTTGGACACGGGCACGCCCGTCCAGGCGCTCACGACCTCGGCGATCTCCTCGCTCGTGACCTCCTCCTTGAGCACGCCGCCCTCGGCCTGCTTGGCGTTGAGCGCCGCCTCGGCGTCGTCATAGCGCTTCTGGAGGGCCGGGATGGTAGAGAATCGCAGCTCGGAGGCACGGGCAAGGTCTCCCGCACGCGTGGCGCGCTCCTCCTCGGTCTTGGCGTCGTCAATCTGGCGCTTGAGGTCCTGGACCTGGTCGATGGCGCTCTTCTCGTTCTTCCACTTGGCCTTCATGCCGTCGAGCTTCTCACGCGTCGAGGCGATCTCCTTGCGGAGGGTCTCCAGGCGCTCCTTGCTCGCCGCGTCGTCCTCCTTCATGAGGGCCTGCTCCTCGATCTGCATCTGGGTGAGTTGGCGGTCCACGGCGTCGATGTCGGAGGGCATGCTGTCGAGCTCCATGCGCAGGCGGCTCGCGGCCTCATCGACGAGGTCGATGGCCTTGTCCGGCAGGAAGCGATCTGCGATGTAGCGGTTCGAGAGGTCCGCGGCGGAGACGAGCGCGGCGTCGGTGATGCGCACGCCGTGGTGCATCTCGTACTTCTCCTTGAGGCCACGCAGGATCGAGATCGTATCCTCGACGGTGGGCTCGCTCACGAGCACGGTCTGGAAACGACGCGCGAGCGCGGAGTCCTTCTCGATGTACTTGCGGTACTCGTCGAGCGTCGTGGCGCCGATGGCGTGGAGCTCGCCGCGGGCAAGGGCCGGCTTCAAGATGTTGCCGGCGTCCATGGAGCCCTCGGTGGCGCCAGCGCCCACGATGGTGTGCAGCTCGTCGATGAACAGGATGATGCGGCCGTCTGCCTTCTCGATCTCCTTGAGGACGCTCTTGAGGCGGTCTTCGAACTCGCCGCGGTACTTGGCGCCGGCCACGAGCGAGCTCATGTCAAGCTCGACGAGCTCCTTGTCCTTGAGCGTGGAGGGCACGTCTCCGGCCACGATACGCTCGGCCAGGCCCTCGACGATGGCGGTCTTGCCAACGCCCGGCTCGCCGATGAGGACGGGGTTATTCTTGGTGCGGCGCGAGAGCACCTGGATGGTGCGGCGGATTTCCTCGACACGGCCAATGACCGGGTCGAGCTTGCCCTGACGCGCGAGGTCGGTCACGTTGCGGCCATAGCGCTCGAGCGCCTCGAACTCGGGCTTGGAGTCCTGGCTCGTCACGCGCTCATCACCGCGCAGGTCGTTGTAGGCGTCCTGGACGCGCTTGCTCGTGACGCCCGCGGCCTTGAGGATGCGGCCGGCGTCCGAGCGGTCATCCGCGAGGGCGCACAGCAGGTGCTCGCTCGTGACGTAGGAGTCGCCCAGCTTTGTGGCGAGCTTCTCTGCGGCGTCAACGACCTTCACGAAGTCGTTCGAGAGGCCCACCTGCTGGCCCGAGCCACTCACCTTGGGCTCGCGGGCAATCTGCTCGTCCACGGCCGAGGCGATGGCACGCGGGTCTGCGCCCACGCGCTCGATGATGGAGCTGAGGTTGCGCTCGCCAGAGTCGAGCAGGGCCTTGAGCAGGTGCACCGGCTCGACGGAGCCCGCCTCGGCGTCCGTGGCGACGCCGATGGACGCCTGGAGCGCCTCCTGGGCCGTTACGGCCATCTTGTCTAGTCTCATGTCGATCACCTCTCCTGGATGCCACCAGCACGCCCGATTCGGGGTGCGCGGGGCTGCCGCCCCTATGGGCGACGTCGCTTATCGAGGTTGTATATTCCCACCTACATGGGACGATATACAAAATCTAAGTCTATTTGTAGTAGATTTTTCGATTGCCAAAAAACGGGTGGCCGAGGCCACCCGCGTGAGGAGACTCGCTATGCGGGAGCTCGAAACGACTACTCGTCGTCCTTGCCCTCGACCTTGCCGCCGAGAAGGCCGCGCATGACCTTCTCGGGCGTCATGCCCTCGTAGGGGGCGAGCGCCGTAATGCGCTCGCGGGTCTTGAACTCGCGGACCTGGTCCTCGAGCTCGCGCATGCGGGCGCGCATCTCGTCTATCTCGTGCTCCATCTCCTCCTCGTGTTCGCGCATATCGAGGATGCGCACGACGCCGGCGAGGTTGATGCCCTCGTCAGTGAGGCGGCCGATGAGCTCAAGGCGCTCGATGTCTGCCTGCGAGTACAGGCGCGTGTTGCCGCGGGAGCGCCCCGGGTTCACGAGGCCCTTCTGCTCGTAGACGCGAAGCGTCTGCGGGTGCATGCCCGTGAGCTCGGCGGCGACGCTGATCATATAGAGCGGCTTGTTGCGGCCCTCGTCGTTCTTGTGCGCCATCTGCGGCTCTCCCCTCCTGTGGGGTGCTTGCACCCCATACGGGCGCCAGGCACGAGGCCCGGCGCCCGGAAGCTATGCCTTGAAGTACTTCTCGACGTCCTTGCGGTAGTCGCGCTCGTCGGCGTCGCGCAGGGCTTCGAGGGCCTCGCGCTCCTTGGCCGAGAGGCGCGTTGGGATCTGGGCGCGCACGGTGACGTACATGGCCCCGAACGTGCCGTGGCGCTTGACGTTGGGCGCGCCAAGGTCGCGGAAGCGGAACGTCTTGCCATCCTGCGTGCCTGCGGGAATGCGCAGCTTGAGCGTGTTGCCGCCAGGAGTCGGCACCTTGACCGAGGCCCCGAGCGCCAGGTCCCACACGCTCACGGGCAGCTCGAGGCGGACGTCAGCTCCGTCGCGCTTGAACAGCGGGTGCTCGGCCACGCTCGTCGTGATGACGAGGGCGCCGCGCGGGCCGCCGTTGCTGCCGTACTCGCCGCGGTCGTGATAGCGCAGCTTCATGCCATCGTAGGCGCCGGCAGGCACCTCGACCGTGAGCTTGGCGCGCTCGCCCGTCGAGGGGACCATGTACGAGACGTCACGCTTCGTTCCCCTGAACGCCTCTTCCGGCGTGAGGCTGATCGTGAGCGTCAGGTCGCTGCCACGCATGGACCTGCGCGCCTGCGCGCCCGCCGCACCGCCGAAGATCGAGGAGAAGTCGAAGCCGCCAAAGCCGTCGCCGCCGCGCATGTTCGTGAACATGTCGGCCCAGTTGCCGCCCACGTTGGTGGAGTAGGAGTATCCCCCGGCCCCGCCGCCCGGCATGCCGCCGAACATGAGCATCTGGTCATACTCGCGGCGCTTCTTCTCGTCACCGAGCGTCTCGTACGCCTCGCTGATCTCCTTGAACTTCTGCTCGTCTCCGCCGGCGTCGGGGTGGTACTTCACCGCGAGCTTGCGAAACGCCTTCTTGATCTCGTCGGCAGAGGCGTCTTTCTTGACGCCCAACACGTCGTAGAACGTCCTTTGCGCCATGGCGAAGGGCACCCCCCTCTCAATCAGATGCGTGCGCCCGAGCTGATGGCCCGGGCGCACGCGGTTCGTTACTTGGACTCGGCCTTGTCTTCGGCCGCGTCATCTTCCGCGGGTTCGGCCGGCCTCTTGGCGCCACCATAGGTGACGGTCACCATGGCGGGACGCACGACCTTGCCGCCCATGCGGTAGCCCTTCTGGTAGACGTCGGCGACGGTCTCATCGTACTCATCGGCGTTCTCCACGCGGCCCACCGCCTGGTGGTCCATCGGGTTGAACGGCTGGCCGGCGGGGTCGATGACCTCGACGCCCTGCCTCTCGAGCACCGAGACCACCTTCTCGTGCACCGCGGAGACGCCGTCAGCGAGCTGCTGGGCCACCTCGTTGCCCTCGGCAGACGCCTGGGCGTGCTGGATGGCACGCTCAAGGTCGTCGATGGCGGGCAGAAGGTCCTTCACGAGGCCCTCGCAGGCGCGCTCGCGCTCGGTCACGCGGTCACGCTCGGTGCGGCGGCGGTAGTTCTCCCAGTCCGCCTGGAGGCGCGAGAGCCTGTCCGCGGACGCAGCGGCCTCGGCCTTGGCGGCCTCAATGTCATCCGAGACGCTCGCGAGCTTCTTAGCGAGCTCGTCGCGCTCGGCGCGCAGGCCGTCCGCCTCGGACTTGAAGTCCTGCTCGGCCGCGGCCTCGCCGGCCTTGATGGCCGCCTCGACCTTCGTCTGCTCGTCGGCATCGGCGTCGGCCGGCGCGTCGTCCTCGGCATCCGGGTCGATGACCTCGGCTTCTACGGTCTCGGGCTTCTCCTGCTGGGCGTCGGCGGCCTGCTCGGGCTTCTCGTCGCCCTCGACCTCGATGTCGACCTTCACGTCGTCCCCCTCGGGGCTCGGCGCGGGGGCCGCGGGGACCCCCGCCTGGTTCCTATCGTTCACGGTGGTGCGAGCCATCATGACTCACCCCTCGCTACTGGTTGTCCTTGTCGTCGTCGACGACCTCGTAGTCGGCGTCGACCACGTCGTCGGAGCCGTTGCCGCCCTGCTGGGCAGCGCCATCACCGGCGGCGGCGTCGGCCTGGGCGCTGGAGTAGACGACCTCGGCGAGCTTGTGGCCAACCTCCTGGAGCTTGTCGCCAGCGGCCTTGATGGCGTCGACGTCGGTGCCGTCGAGGGCCTTGCGGGCCTCGGCCACGGCGTCCTCGGCCTGCTTCTTCATGTCAGCGGGGACCTTGTCGCCGAGCTCCTTGACGGTCTGCTCGGTGGAGTAGGCAAGGCTGTCGGTCTGGTTGCGGACCTCGATCTCGTCCTTGCGCTTCTTGTCCTCCTCGGCGTGGGACTCGGCGTCCTTGACCATGCGGTCGACCTCGTCGTCGGACAGGGCGGTGGAGCCAGAGATGGTAATCTGCTGTTCCTTGCCGGTGCCCTTGTCCTTGGCCGTGACCTTCACGATGCCGTTGGCGTCAATGTCGAACGTGACCTCAATCTGGGGCACGCCACGACGGGCCGCGGGGATGCCGGTGAGCTGGAACTTGCCGAGGCTCTTGTTGTCGGCGGCCATCTCACGCTCGCCCTGCAGGACGTTGATCTCGACGGACGTCTGGTTGTCGGCGGCCGTGGAGTAGACCTCGGTCTTGGAGGTGGGGATCGTGGTGTTGCGGTCGATCATCTTGGTCATGACGCCACCCATGGTCTCCACGCCAAGGGACAGCGGGGTCACGTCGAGCAGCAGGATGCCCTCGACGTCACCGGTGAGCACGCCGCCCTGGACGGCAGCGCCGTCGGCGACAACCTCGTCCGGGTTCACGGACATGTTGGGCTGCTTGCCCGTGATCTGCTTCACGAGCTCCTGGACGGCGGGCATACGGGTGGAGCCGCCCACGAGAATGACCTCGGAGACGTCGGAGATCTGCATGTTGGCGTCGTGCAGGGCCTTGGTCACAGGGGCCTTGCAGCGGTCGAGCAGGTCACGCGTGATACGCTCGAACTCGGCGCGGGTCAGCGTGTAGTTGAGGTGCAGCGGGCCAGACTGGTTCATCGTGATGAACGGCAGGTTGATGGTGGTCTGCTGGCCGGCGGAGAGCTCCTTCTTGGCGTTCTCGGCGGCCTCCTTCAGGCGCTGCAGGGCCATGGGGTCCTGGCGCAGGTCAACGCCGTTCTCCTGCTGAAACTTGTCGGCCATCCAGTCGATGACGCGCTGGTCCCAGTCGTCGCCGCCCAGGTGGTTGTCACCGTTGGTGGCGAGAACCTCGAACACGCCGTCGGCAAGGTCGAGCAGGGAGACGTCGAACGTGCCGCCGCCCAGGTCGAAGACGAGGACCTTCTGCTCGGTGCCCTTCTTGTCCAGGCCATAGGCAAGCGCCGCCGCGGTGGGCTCGTTCACGATACGCTTGACGTTGAGGCCCGCGATCTTGCCGGCATCCTTGGTGGCCTGACGCTGGGAGTCGTTGAAGTAGGCCGGGACGGTGATGACGGCGTCAGTGACCGTCTCGCCCAGGTACTTCTCGGCGTCCGCCTTCATCTTGGAGAGAATCATGGCGCTGACCTGCTCGGGCGTGAAGTCCTCGCCGTCAATCTCCACGACGGCACGGCCGCCCTGGCCCTCCTTGACGGAGTACGGCACGGTCTTGAGCTCGGAGGTGCACTCGGAGTACTTGCGGCCCATGAAGCGCTTGATGGAGAAGACGGTGTTCTTGGGGTTGGTCACGGCCTGGTTCTTTGCCGCCTTGCCCACGATGCGGTCGCCCTCGGAGCGGAAGCCGACGACGGACGGGGTGGTGCGGTCACCCTCGGCGTTCACGATAATCGTGGGCTGACCACCCTCGAGCACTGCCATTGCGGAGTTGGTGGTACCAAGGTCGATGCCCAAAATCTTGCCCATGGTGCGGTCCTTTCCTTCTGCGTGCGGCGCCCTTGCGGACCCGCCCGCGCTTTTAATCTCTTTGCACGTAGGAGGTTATGCCCCCTGCGCTCCAATTCTATACATTATCTAAGTCTCAACACATAAGATTTTTTGACGGACCGATTATAGGGCGTCCGGGTCGCGTCGTCGCATGCCATCGCCACCATCGCCAAGCAGGGACGTTCGGCAGTTCCCGGCAGGTCGGACAAAAATCCCCCTCAGGGGTGGGATTTTCTTAGCGATGTGGCCGATTTGGGGCAGTCCGCAACAATTGGCAATCGCGTCTTGCAAACGGGCGCGCGACTGGTATTCTCACCTAAAGGAGCTGGTAGAAAGGTTACCAAGGCTTACTTTTAAGCCCGACGACCCTTGCTCCCGGCAGTAAAAATCACGATGAAGGGAATCATCATGTCTCACCCCGTTATCAACGCTGACGAGTGCGTCGCCTGCGGCGTCTGCGTCGACACCTGCCCCTGCGACGTCCTCGAGCTCCAGGACGTTGCCACCGTCAAGGACGAGGACTCCTGCGTGGCCTGTGGCTCCTGTCAGGAGGCCTGCCCCGCCGGCGCCATCACCGAGATCGCCGAGGACTAGCTTCTCGCCAAACGGGACACGCCGCGGAGAGGCAGCGTGAGCCCCGTGCGTCACGGGGAGCCCTCGGGCTTGGACGCACAAACGAAGAGGGACGGACACGCCAAGCGCTGTCCGTCCCTCTTCTTATATATGTGCGACATGCGCGGTCGCGGGGCCGCGACGTTCACCGCGACCGCCGGCTAGCTACAGCGTGCGCAGGGCGTCGACGAGCGACACCTTGCCGCTCGCGACCTCGCTTGTCTGCTTGATAACCTTGGCGGGCACGCCGGCAACGACGGCACCCGCCGGCACGTCCTCGATGACAACGGCGCCGGCAGCCACGACGGCGCCCCTGCCCACGCGCACGCCCTCGAGCACCACGGCGTTCGCGCCGATGAGCACGTCGTCCTCGATGACGACGGGCGTGGCGCTCGCCGGCTCCACGACGCCCGCAAGCACGGTGCCGGCGCCGATGTGGCAGTGCTTACCCACCGTGGCGCGGCCGCCGAGAATGGCGCCCATGTCGATCATCGTGCCCTCGCCGATGACGGAGCCGATGTTGATGACGGCGCCCATCATGATAACGGCGTTGTCGCCGATCTCCACCTTGTCGCGGATGATGGCGCCCGGCTCGATGCGCGCGTGGATGCCCAGCTTGTCGAGCATGGGCACGCCGGTGTTGCGGCCGTCGTTCTCGACCACCATGTCGCCTATGGCGTCGGCGGCCTGCTCGAACACGGGGCCGAGAACGGCCCAGTCGCCAAAGATGACCTTGTTCTGCTCGGTGCCAAAGACGTGGTCGGCGCCCGACAGGTCGAGGCTCGCGCCGTCCTTGAGGCGCACGTAGACCTTGACCGGCGTCTTCTTGGGAGCGGTGGCGATGTAGTTGATGATTTCCTGAGCGTCCATGCATAGTCCCTTCGGGCTCGCCGCGAAGGGCGGCGGGCCGCAGCGTTATCCGTTAGTTGAACATGACCTCGTCGAAGCCATAGAAGCCCGGCTCGCGACCGGCCATCTTGCGGGCGGCGGCAAGCGCGCCGTTCACGAAGATCTGGCGGCTCGTGGCACGGTGCGTGAGCGAGACCTCCTCGTCGGTGCCAAAGAAGCTCACCGTGTGGACTCCGGCCACCGTGCCGCCGCGAAGCGAGTGCATGCCTACCTCGTGCGGGTCGCGCTTGCCAACCATGCCCTCGCGGCCATACACCGGGTAGAACTCGCCGCGGCCCTCCTCGGCCTGCGTGTCCACGACGGCGTCGAGCAAAAGCTTTGCCGTGCCGCTGGGGGCGTCCACCTTCTGGTTGTGGTGCGTCTCGACGATCTCCACGTCAAAGCCGGCGAGCTCGCGGGCGGCAAGGGCCGTGGCGTGGCGCAGCGCGGCGATGCCCAGCGAGTAGTTGCCCGAGTGCAGTACGGCGCTGTTCTCGGCCAGCGAGCGAAGCTCGGCCATCTGCTCGTCGGTGTAGCCCGTGGTGCCCGAGACAAGCGCGGCACCCGTGCGGCGCACGTAGCTCGCGACGGCGGGAAGCGTCACCACGTTGGAGAAGTCGATGAGGACGTCCGCGGCGGGCGCCACGTCTGCGGCGGCAAGGTCGAAGCCGATCTGGGCCACGACCTCGAACGCGGCCGTGCCCTCCTCGGTACGCACGGCCTCGGCCGTGGAGCGGATGAGCGAGCCCATGCGGCCCTCGCCCATGATGGCGATGCGAATGGGAGCGGAAGTGCTGCTAGCCAATGAGACCAGCCCCCTTCATGGCGTCGAGAAGCGCCGCCTTGGGAGCTGCGCTCATGGGGACGAGCGGCAGGCGGTAGTTGGCGTCGATGAGGCCCATCTGGGCAAGCGCCTCCTTGACGGGGATGGGGTTCACCTCGCCGAACAGCGCGGAGATGAGCGGCTGGCCCTCCACCTGGATGCGCGTGGCGCGTGCCACGTCTCCGTCGAGGTAGGCGCGGCACATCTCGTGGACGAGCGCGGGCTGCACGTCTGCCCACACGCTGATGGTACCCGAGCCGCCCAGCGCCATGAGCGGCACCGTGAGGGCGTCCTCGCCCGAGTACAGGCGGAAGTCGTCGGACAGGCAGTGGGCGATGCTCGCGGCGTAGGCCATGTTGCCGCTCGCCTCCTTGATGCCCATCACGTTGGGGTGGGCGGCGAGGCGCTCGACGTTGCGCACGGAGATGGAGCATCCGGTGCGTCCGGGAATGTTGTAGAGGATGCACGGGATGTCGGTGGCGTCTGCCGTGTGCTTGAGGTGCTGGTAGATGCCCTCCTCATTGGACTTGTTGTAGTACGGCGAGATGATGAGGGCGGCGTCTGCGCCCAGCTTCTGGTACGTGAGGCTCTTGGCGGTCTGCACGGCGGTGCAGTTGGAGCCCGATCCGGCGATGACGGGCACGCGGCCGGCCACGTGGTCCACGACGAACTTGACGACGGAGTTGTCCTCCTCGTCGGTCATCGTGGCGCTCTCGCCCGTGGTGCCCAGCGTGAGGATCGCGTCCGTGCCGTTCTCCACGTGGAACTCGAGTAGGCGCTCGAGCTGGTCAAAGTTGACGGACCCGTCCTCGTTGAACGGGGTGACGAGGGCAACGATCGATCCCTCGAGCTTGCGTACGTCCATGTTGTCTCCTTAGCGGGCGGCTTCGCGGGCCGCCCCGTTGGCGTGGCCAAGACGACGGCCTCGCTACTTGATTCCGGTAAGCCCCTCTGCCGCCGCGGCAAGCCTCGCGTGGACCTCGGGCAGCGCATCGAACGTGGCGAAGTAGTCCGCGGGCGTCTCGGCGCGGCGGATGAGCTCGGCCGAGCCGTCCTCGCGCAGCAGCACCTCGGCCGCACGCAGCCGGCCGTTGTAGTTGTAGCCCATCGAGAAGCCATGGGCGCCCGAGTCGTGAATCACGAGGAGGTCGCCGAGGTCGACGTGCGGAAGGCGCCGGTCAACGGCGAACTTGTCGTTGTTCTCGCACAGGTTTCCCGTGACGTCGTAGGTCTCGGTGGCCTGGGCGCGCGTCTTGTCGGGGCCTCCGGCCTGGCCCACGACGCTCACGTGATGGTAGGCACCATACATCGCCGGGCGGATGAGGTCCACGGCGCTTGCGTCCACGCCGATGTAGTCCTTGTAGATGCGCTTCTCGTGGATGGCGCGCGTCACCACGCAGCCGTACGGCGCCAGCATGAAGCGGCCCATCTCGGTGTAGACAGCAACGTCTCCCATGCCGGCGGGCACGAGGACCTCGTCATAGGCGGCATGGACCCCCTCGCCGATGGCGCGTATGTCGTTGGCGGCCTGCCCCGGCAGGTAAGGCACGCCCACGCCTCCGGACAGGTTCACGAACGCCACGTGGGCGCCCGTCTTCTGCTCGAGGTCTGCCGCAAGCTGGAACAGGATGCGCGCCAGCTTGGGGTAATAGCCGTTCGTGACCGTATTGCTCGCGAGAAACGCGTGGATGCCAAAGTTCTTGGCGCCCTTGGCCTTGAGGATGCGGAATGCCTCGAAGAGCTGCTCGGTGGTCATGCCGTACTTGGAGTCGCCGGGGTTGTCCATGATGCCGTTGGCCAGCTGGAACAGCCCGCCGGGATTGAAGCGGCAGCTCACGGTCTCGGGGATGGGACCGGCGACCTTCTCGAAGAACTCGATGTGGCTGATGTCGTCGAAGTTCACAATGGCGCCCAGCTCGCGGGCCTTGGCGAAGTCTGCGGCGGGCGTGTCGTTGCTCGAGAACATGATCCGGTGGCCCGTGATGCCCAGGGCCTCGGCGATCATGAGCTCGGTGTAGCTCGAGCAGTCGCAGCCGCAGCCGTACTCGTGAAGAATCGAGACGAGCGCGGGGTTGGGGTTGGCCTTCACGGCGAAGTACTCGCGAAAGCCGGGGTTCCAGGAGAACGCCTCGCGCACGGCTTCCATGTTGCGGCGGATGCCAGCCTCGTCATAGAGATGGAACGGCGTGGGGAACTTCTCGGTGATGCACTCGAGCGTGGCCTTGCTCGCAAACGGGACCTTGAGGTCGTAGCCGTGGTTGGGAATGCGCTCGAGGTCCTCGGCCGTGCGAACGCCGAGGTCTGTGGTGGTGGCCGGCACCTGGTTTGGCTGGCCGTGGTCTTGCGGCGCGCTCATGCGTCTCCAATCGATAGCGCTCCTGCAGGGATGTGGGGCCGCGCGGGCGGCCACTGCAGACAGTCTCGCGGGTGTCTCCCGCGAGCCCACCCGGCCGCCATGCCTGGACGCCGGGTTCGGCGGGGTTGCCTCCGCGCGCGCTCGACGCCTGCCGGCTTGCGCACGCCTCCTCTTCCCCGCGCCTCTATCAGTGGAGCTACCGTAGCACAAAGCACAGCGTGGACGGCGTGGCGAGCGGCCGCGTAACGTTCTCGCCACGAACGCGGCGGGAAGCGATCGGGGGCCGCGTTCACGTTCGCTCTGGTTTGAGCAGTTCTCGGGCAACTTTTTCGCCAACAACTGCGCAAAGCAGAGCGAACGTGCCAGCGTGTCAGCCGGATGGCCCGCGCGGGTAGAATCCGGAAGAACCACAGGCCCCCGCAAGAGAGGACCATCATGAGCATGACGAGAAGGCAGTTCGTGGCAGGTGCGGGGAGCCTCGCGGCGTTGCTCGCGCTGGCCGGGTGCAGCAAGGGCCAGGTAAGCGGCGGCGCCCCTCTGTGGTCCGCCACCCAGGACGACTCGCTGCCCGTGCTCACCTTCGAGGCCTCGCCGGGAAACGACGTGGCCCTACCCGGCGAGGGCTGGGCCACGCGGGACGGCTACATCCAGCTCCAGCTTGCCGGCGGCTCCATTCCCGGTCAGAAGATCGAGCGCGTGGCCGAGAAGGACGGCGAGCTCACCGTCACGCTCGAGACGGGCGACGGCCCGTCAACGATGGACCTGCTGCTCACGGAGTGGCGCCTTGAGGTGCGCGAGGGCAGCGTCGACGCCATCGAGCGCGTGACGGTCGATCACGGAGGCGACGACGTCCGCGAGCTGGAGCGCTGCGACTGACACGGCAGGGGACGTCTCCTTTATTGAGTGGAGTGCCGCGCGGGCTTCGCGGCGTATAGTCATGGAAGCAAACCAGGCGGGCGGGCGCCCGCCACGAGACGGGAGACCCATGGAAGACCTCGAGCTGCTCACGAAGTTCCGGCGAGACCTGCACCGCATCCCGGAGCTTTCCTTTGACCTGCCAGAGACGACTCGCTACGTCCGCAACGTGCTCGCCGGCCTGTCCTGCGAGGTCACGGAGCCGTGCGAGAGCTGCGTGTGCGCCTACTTCAGCGTGGACGAGGCGTGCGGGCGCGCGGCGGGCGGCCCCGCCACGGCCATCCGTGCCGACATGGACGCGCTCCCCATCACCGAGAACAGCGGCGTTTCCTTCTGCTCCACGAAGCCCGGCCACATGCACGCCTGCGGCCACGACGGCCACATGGCCATGGCGCTTGCCGCCGCATGCTGGGTGAACGACGCTCTCGCCCAGGTGCGCGAGGGCGCCGCGTGCCCGCTGCCGCGCAACGTCCTGTTCGTGTTCCAGCCGGCCGAGGAAACCACGGGCGGCGCGCGCACCGTCTGCGAGAGCGGCGTGTTCGAGCGCTACCACGCAGACCGCATCTTTGGCTTCCACGTGTGGCCCGACCTGCCCACCGGCGTGGTGGCCACCCGGCCCGGCCCCCTTCTCGCCCGAGCGAGCGAGACCCACGTCACCATCCACGGCACCTCGAGCCACATCGCCAAGAGCGCAGACGGGCACGACGCGCTGCTCGCCGGCGCCCACTTCCTCACGGGCGTCGAGGCCCTCATGGCCGAGCTCTCCGCCGAGGAGCCGTGCCTGCTCAAGTTTGGTCTCATGCAGAGCGGCACGGTCTGCAACGCCATTAGCGCGCAGACGAAGGCCGCCGGCAGCCTGCGCGTCTTCTCGGACGAGATGTTCGATCGCGCCCGAGCCGGCGTCGAGCAGCGCCTCGCGGACGCCTGTGCCTCCTACGGCTGCACCTATGACCTCGACTTCGCTGACGGCTACCCGCCCGTCACGAACGACGAAGCGCTCTATCACCTCGCGAAGTCCGCCCTCGGAGACACGCTCGAGCTCGTGCCCGAGCCCCTTCTCATCGCCGAGGACTTCGCCTTCTACCAGCGCCACCTCCCGGGACTGTTCATGTTGCTTGGCACCGGCACCGGCATTCCGCTTCACTCGGATGAGTTCCGCATGGACGAGGACGTGCTCGTCCACGGACTCGAGACCTATCACGCCCTTCTGCAGTGCGAGTAAGGAGAACCTCATGAAGTTCCTCATCGCTAGCGATATCCACGGCTCCGCCACCTGGTGCCGTCGCCTCATGGACGCCCTCGACGCCGAGCAGCCCGATCGCCTGCTCCTCCTCGGCGACGTGCTCTACCACGGCCCGCGCAACGACCTTCCCGAGGGCTACGCGCCCAAGGAGGTCATCGCCATGCTCAACCCGCTCGCGTCGAGCATCATCGCCGTGCGCGGCAACTGCGAGGCCGAGGTGGACCAGATGGTTCTCGACTTCCCCTGCATGGCCGGCTGCACCACCATCTTTGACCCCACGGCCACGCTCGCCGCAGACGGCGGTGCGCGCGAGAAGCCCGGCTGCGAGCTGTTCCTCACGCACGGCCACGTGTACGGCGCCGGCTTCCACAACAGCGTCGACAAGCTGCCCGAACTCCCGAGCGGCTCCATCCTGCTGTACGGCCACACGCACAAGAAGGTGAGCGAGCCGGCCGGCGGGCACGCGGGCGTCTGGGCGTTCAACCCCGGCAGCATCTCCATTCCCAAGGACGGCACGCACAGCTACGGCGTCTACGAGAACGGCGCTGTGAGACACGTCATTCTAGAGGCATAGGCATGTTCTGCACGAACTGCGGCAAGCAGCAACCAGACGGCGCAAAGTTCTGTTCGAACTGCGGTACCACCCTAGCGGCGCCAAATCAGGCGACAACGGCACCGTCAAACCAGGTCACAACCCAGTTACCTGGTAGAGTCCCGCCAGCGGCTCCAGATCCCATTGCGACCACAGCGCCCCTCCAGGTCCCGGCTGCGGCACCCAGTCAGGGCTCGTCCGCGACGCCGGGTCAGGCGGCCGCCCCGGCACCGGGCCAGAACTCAAACAAGAGGCCGGAGCGCGGCAGGACCGCAGGCATCATCGCCGCGTGCGTTGCCATCCTCGCGGTCGCCGGTGCTGCTATCTTCTTCATCACGTCCCCAGGCAAGGGAGAACACGAACCGGCTGCACCCGCCCCGGCAACCACCCAGGCAGCCACAACCGATGCTGCCACGAACGCCAGCACCCCGGCGGCGACGGCGGACGCCGCTATCCCCGAAACAAGCGCCGCCCCCTCGGCAAACACGGGAGAAGCCCGCGCCGACGGAGACGTCTCCTATACGGACCCCCACTACGGCTTCCAGCTCAGGCTCCCAGGCGACTACGCCATCACGAGCGACAGCAGCGACGGCGTGGTCTACTCCAGCACGTCGAGCCAGGTCACCGTCTCCGCCTACGCGACCGCACGCCAGGGCGAGACGCCCGAGAACATCCTGTCGGGCTATGAGAACAACTATCCTCTCGAATACGAGGCGTCAGGTGACACGTGGTGCGTCGCCTCGTGGAAGAGCGACGGATACGAGTACTACGACAAGTACTACGTAACCGACGGATATATCTGCTACTTCAGCTTCAAATACCCGGCGTCTGCGGCCCAGGCGGGCTCCGACCTCATCGAGGCCTACATCCAGTACTTCAAGCCCGGAACCGAGTAGCGCCGCGCGCATCCTGGCGTATTTGCCGCGAGGTTTACGGGGCCGCCGTCGCCGCCCTTAAACCCATCGTGCCGAACGCACCTTATCGAGCCCTCGGGAGGCCCAGATAAGGTGTGCCCGGCACGATGAGGCGGGTGGGAACATGTCGCTCCCACCCGCCTCGCATACGACTAACTTTCGCTGAAGTACTCCACGTAGCTTGAGCCGTCGGTCTTCACCGAGCCAACGTTGTTGGCAAGGCCATTGAGGAGGGAGCCATCGCTGACAATGACATGGTCGTCTGCCCCAATTAGGCAGGCACCGTACTGGAAGGAATCCGGCAGTCCAAGATCCGTCTCATCTCCGCCTGCGACCGGGACAGCAAGATAGCCGTCTCCGTCAGACAGATAGACCGTGTCGTTGTTGGCACCGACGATGTCAATCTCATCATCCGAAACGTCGGTTATCTTCTTTGCGTCAGAGCCATCGGTGTTCATCGACGCCACATAGTAAGAGTACGCTGAACACGAACGGTCGTGGGCCGCAACGAGCACGCGATCACCCACGACGGTAATGCCCCTAACCGAACCGCCGTCTGAAGAGAAGATTCTCTTCGTATCGGAGCCATCGATTTTCATGGAGTAAACCGAGGACCCGCCACCGGTGCCATCGTCGGCCTCGTCGTCAGAGTAGTAGACCCTATCTCCCGAGAGCGCAACACAGTGGCCGCTAGCGCAGGACATATCGAGATCGAGCTCATTAATAACGTCCGACCCATCCGTCGCCATGCTAACGATGTGCAGGGAATCCGTTTTGTTCTGATAGGCCTGATAAACGATGTAGATTCGCCCGTCCACAATATAGAGACAGGGGAAGTAGTTGTAATCCGCGTCGAGCGAATAAAGGGTTTTCCCGTCGGACCCGTCAGCCTTCACGCTCTTGATATCGTAGCTGTCGGCATTCGAGTCATAGCCCGCGTAGAACAGATAGCCGTCAGCGTAATTGAGCATCCCCACATAGGTGCTATCAGAAACCGAACAAAGCTGCTTGACGCTTCCGGGGTCATTCGCCTTCGCGCGCTCAAGACCGTTGTCATCGAAAAAGTAGTCCATGCCGCCTGCCGACACAGCCTGACCCTCGCCAATGGCAATGCTGGTAACAGAATTGCCCATGCCGTTTGCGCCCGCCGCCTCCTTGGCACTGCCACCCTGCAAGCGAGTAGCCATGAACACGCCAATGGCTACAACCGCTACTACGACCACCGCTATGATCGCGAACGGGACGGGACGCTTGGGGAGAGCGGCAGTCGGCGCAGGCGCAGCCGCCCCAGGAGCATTGACAGGTGCTGGCGTTGCGGAAACGGGCCCAACCGGCGTCCCGCAGTTGGGACAGAATTTGACACCCTCCCCCAAATTGGCGCCGCACTTCGAGCAAAACATAGGCACTCCCTCCCGCCGCGTTAAGCGGCGCTAGCGCTGAAACGGTCGACGACGCCAACGCTATCACCCCCCCCCCGCACTGTTCGCAAGCCCAAATCAAGGTAGAGGGGTGGAGCCTTCGCGCCAACGGTTGGAGCGCACCGGCATCCCCATGGCCCGCCTGCACCCATCGCCCTGTTTCACGCGTAGCCGCCCTGCCACCCATCGTGCCGAACGCACCTTATCGAGTCCTCGGGAGGCCCAGACAAGGCGCTTTCGGCACGATAAACAGGCGGACTGAAATCACTGGGGACCTACGACTTGGCAGATTTCCTCAGTACGCTCTTCCAATTCGAGGACGCGTTATACAAGCGCAGGAAAACAACCCTACGGGCACGCGCGTCTATGCGAAACACCGCAACCCTCTTCTTAACCGGCACCCAACGATAATCCGAGCCCTCGACTTGCGGCATAAAGGCAGGAAAGGAAACCGCCGCATCTTTTGCCTGTTCGAAGGAATCGAGAAAGCTCGCAGCACTCCCCGGCCCCACTTCATGCGCTCGCCAGGCCAGCTCCGTATCCAAGTCTTCCTCGAAAAGGTTGGTGAGCACGGCCTCGTAGCCCTCAGCAGCCATACCTCGACCTCATCTCTGATACGACCTCGTTGGCGGAGCGGGTTTTGCCGGCCTCTACCTGTCTCTCCGCGTCCGCAATCCCCCGCCAGAACTCCTTTGCCGAAGTCACCTCCGGCAAAGGCGAGGGCATGGAGGCGATGTAGGCGTGTTCGCCATCCCAGAACCAGTACACGCGAGAGTCATCTGCAATGCCAAGCGCGGTACGGATCTCCTTTGGGACGGTCGTCTGCCCGGCCTTCGTCATCTTTGTGCTCATCATCGTTACCATGGCAGCCTCCCGCCCATTGAGATTATTAATTTCAATATACCCAACAGCGGCAGCACGGACCAGGCCGAAAGCAAACTACGCAGCATTCGACTCGGCGGCGGCCAAACAGGGCCGTTCAAGTCAAATGCTGCGCAGTTAGTTACGAGATGGGCTTGCAGCCGCGAGCACGTCCACTAGAACTTACTCGGTACGCCGCCCTTGGCGAGGAGCTGCTCGGTGTGCTCGCGCAGCTCGGCCACGACCTCGGGCACGCGCTCGAGGTCGTAGGGCGTCGTCTGGTAGACGTAGTTGAGCCAGTTGCGATACAGCAGGTTGGCATGGCTGCGCCAGGTGAAGATGGGCTGCTTCTCCGGGTCATCGTCGGGGAAGTAGTTCACCGGCAGCTGGATGGGCAGGCCCGCATGGAAGTCGCGCCAGTACTCGTCCGCCAGCGTGTCTCGGCCATACTCGAAGTGACCCAGGGCATAGATCTCGCAGAAGTCACGCGTGGCGATAAGGGCCGGACCGCTCGTCTCACCGCGGCTGAGCACCTGAAGCGACGGATCGGCGTCGATCTCCTTCTCATCGGGCGCGGCATGGCGGCTGTGCGGCATGTTGTGAATCTCGTCGAAGCCGTTCGTGAGGAAGTTGTACTCATCACAGAGGCGCTGCGGGAACACGCCAAAGAGCTTGCTGCCCAGAAGGCGCTTGTGAACGCCGTGCAGGTGATAGAGGCCCGCGAACGCGCCCCAGCAAAGGAACATCGTAGAAAGCACGTGCTCCTGGGCCCAGTCCATGATCTGGCACAGCTCGTCCCAGTAGTCCACGTCCTCGAACGGCATCTGCTCCACGGGCGCGCCCGTGATGATGAGGCCGTCGTAGTTGTTGTGCCTGAGGTCGTCGAACGTGTCGTAGAACTTCACGAGGTGGTCGGCGGCGTGCGTGGCCTCGTGGCTCGAGACGCGCATGAAGTCGACGCTCACCTGGATGGGCGACTTAGAGATGAGGCGCAGAATCTGCGTCTCCGTCTCGATCTTGGTGGGCATGAGGTTGAGAAGCGCCACGCGAAGCGGACGAATCTGCTGCTTGCGGGCCACGTCCTCCTCGAGGGCAAAGATGCGCTCCTGCTGCAGGATGCGCTTGGCGGGCAGTCCGTCGGGGATGTTGATGGGCATTGAGCCGAGAAACCTTTCTGGGCACGCGGCGGGGCAGATGAGACCCCAGGCGAGCCATGGCGCCGGTCGGTCTACCGCCGGCAGTCACACGTACGATACACAATGGTAACGCAGCCAGACAGGTTGCGAGTCGGCGCGCACCCGGCATGCGGCAAATGCCGATAATGGAGCGGAACGCCACGACAAAGGAGCATCGATGCCAAAGCTCGCAAGCTACTACCTGCCCGGACTCTACATCGAGGACCACTCCGTTGAGGTGCCGCTCGACTGGCGCGGCACCGAGCCCGAGCGCGCCGCAGCAGATGGGCTGCCGGCCGGCGAGCGCATCCACGTGTTCTACCGCACCGCCTGCGCACCACAGAATGTTGGCCGCGACCTACCGCTGCTCGTGTTTCTCCAGGGAGGCCCCGGCGGGCAGGGCCCGAGGCTCCTCTCACCCACCTCGGACGGCTGGATTGCCGAAGCCGTCAAGCACTTCCGCGTGGTACTGCCCGACCAGCGCGGCACCGGCCGCAGCGAGCACGCGAGCGCCAAGTCCGTCGCGAGGCGCGGGGACACGCAGGCGCAGGCGGACTACCTCAAGCGTCTGCTCGCCCGCTCCATCGTTCGCGACTTCGAGTACATCCGCCTCACGGAGTTCGGCGGCCGTGCCTGGACCACGCTCGGTCAGAGCTACGGCGGCTTCCTCACCCTCACCTACCTCAGCTTCTATCCGCAGGGCATCGCCGCAAGCTTCACGTGCGGCGGCATCCCGCACATGCCGGCAAGCGCCGCAGACGTCTACGCGCACACGTTCCCGCGCATGGCGACCAAGACGCGTGCCTACTACGCCCGCTATCCGCAGGACGAGGCCCGCATGGCTGCCATCGCAGACCGCCTTGCCGCCGGCGACGTCACGCTGCCCGACGGAAGCCCCCTCACGCCGCGCCGCCTCCAGACGCTTGGCGGCGGCCTGGGCATGAAGCCCGCGCCCGAGCGCCTGCACAACCTGCTGGACACCGCCTTCGAGGCGGGCGACGGCTCGCTCGCCAGCACCGGCGCCGCGCCAGAGCTCACGGACGGCTTCCTCATGGGCGCGCTCGAGAACCTCACCACGGCGGGCAACCCGCTGTACTGGACGCTGCAGGAGTTCATCTACGCCAACGGCACGCTCGATGCCCCCATTAACTGGACGGCCGAGCACGAGTACGCACGCCACCCGGAGTTTGACGCCGCGGCGCGGCCGCTCATGCTCACGGGCGAGGCGGCCTTCCCGTTCATGTTCGAGGACGACCCGCTGCTGGCGCCGCTCAAGCCCGCGGTCGACCTGCTCATGCAGGACACGGAGTTCGACCTCATCTACGACGAGCGCCAGCTCGCAGCCAACGAGGTGCCCCTGCAGGCGGCGGTCTACTTCGACGACCTGTACGTGGACTCAGGCCTTCAGCTCGACACGCTCTCGCGCGTGGGCGCGAGCCATGCCTGGGTCACGAACGAGTTCGAGCACGATGGCCTGCACGGCAGCGTCGTGTTCGCGCACCTGTTCGAGGAGGCGCTCAACCGGGGCGACCTCGAGCGCGCCCTGCGCTCATAGCAATTCGAGGGCCTCACGCACCCGCCAGCGCGTTCGCTCTCGTTTATCGCGATAATCGCGAGAATCACAGGCATGAACTCACCTAACGAGAGCAAACGTTCGGCGGGAAGACAGGCGAGACAGACAACGCACGAGAAAGGACGTACGTATGAACGAGGTCATCGAGGCGCTCAAGCAGCGCCGCAGCTGCAGGAAGTTCTCGGACAAGCCCGTCGAGGACGAGAAGGTCGAGCAAATCGTCGAGGCGGGGCTCTTTGCCGCAAGCGGCATGGGCAGGCAGGCGACGCACCTGGTCATCGTGAGGAACGCCGAGGACGTGGCCCAGCTCAGCCGCATGAACGCCCAGATCATGGGCACAAGCTCCGACCCGTTCTACGGCGCCAAGACCGTGGTCGTGGTGCTCACGGACCCCAGCGTTCCCACGTGCGTCGAGGACGGCGCCCTCGTCATGGGCAACCTCATGAACGCCGCGCATGCCCTGGGCGTGAGCTCGTGCTGGATCCACCGCGCCCGTGAGGAGTTCGAGTCCGAGGAGGGCAAGGCCCTGCTCGCCAAGTGGGGCGTCGAGGGCGAGTGGAGAGGCGTGGGCCACTGCGTCCTTGGGTATGCCGAGGAGGGCGGCGAGCAGCCCGCGGTGGCGCGCAAGGAGGGCCGCGTCACCTTCGTGCTGTAGCGAGCCTGACAAACGAACCCGTCCTCAATGTCACGGCGGCCCGGAGCCAACGGCTTCGGGCCGTTTTTATTCCCGGTGCCATAGCCCACGCCTATGGGATTTTATCGGAATTCCCTACCGGGTTTATGGGGTATTTCTTCAACTTCTTATCAGGTACGCTGCTATACTCAGCCACATGATTGAGCTAAAGAACATATCAAAGTCCTTCGAGACCGCAGCCGGCACGGTGCGCGCGCTCGACGATGTCAGCCTCACGATCGAGACGGGCGAGGTGTTCGGCATCATCGGCGAGTCAGGCGCCGGAAAGTCGACGCTCGTGCGCTGCATCAACCTGCTCGAGCAGCCCACGAGCGGCTCGGTCGTCATCGACGGCCGCGACGTCACGAGCCTTCGCGGCCGCGACCTTCGCGAGCTTCGTGCCGACATCGGCATGATCTTCCAGCGCTTCTCCCTGTTCGAGCAGCGAACCGTGCTCGACAACGTGATCTTCCCAGCCACGCTCGCAAGCACGGGCAAGCGCGTCTCACGCGCCGAGGCTCCTGAGCGAGCCCGCAAGCTGCTCGCGCTCGTGGGCCTCGAGGGCAAGGAGGGGTCCTACCCCTCGCAGCTCTCCGGCGGCCAGCAGCAGCGCGTCGCCATTGCCCGCGCGCTCATGACGCAGCCCAAGACGCTTCTGTGCGACGAGGCCACGAGCGCCCTCGACACGCTCACGACGAGCCAGGTCCTCGACCTTCTCGGCAAAATCAACCAGGAGCTGGGCGTCACCATCGTGCTCATCACGCACTCGCTTGCCGTTGCGCGCCGCATCTGCGGACGCATCGCCGTCATGGACCATGGCCAGCTCGTGGAGCAGGGCACGGCAGCCGAGGTGTTTGGAAACCCGCAGGCAGACGTCACGCGCGCGCTGCTTCAGTTTGAGGGGGAGGGTCGCTGATGGACTTCGCCGCGTTCTTCGACAAGTATGGGGCGCTCCTCGCCCAGGGCACGGTGGACACCATCGTCATGGTGCTCGCCTCCACGATTGGCGCCTACGTCATCGGCATCATCCTGGGCACGCTGCTCACGGTGCTCGCACCGAACGGCCTGCGCCCCAACCGCGGCGCCTACGCCGTCATCGGCTGGATCGTGAACACGGCGCGTTCGCTGCCGTTCATCATCCTGCTGCTGTTCCTCATCCCTGTGACGCGCGTCGTCGTGGGCACCACCCTCGGCGTCCCCGCCGCGGTGTTCCCGCTCATCGTCTCGGCCGCGCCGTTCGTGGCGCGCATGGTTGAGTCCTCCGAGGCCGAGGTCGACCGAGGACTCGTCGAGGCGGCCAGCTCCATGGGTGCCTCCACCTGGGAGATCATCACGAAGGTCTACCTGCGCGAGGGCCTGCCCAGCCTGCTTCGCGGTCTGCCCATCGTCATCATCACGATCCTGGGCTACACGGCCATGGCCGGCACGGTGGGCGCCGGCGGACTTGGCGACATCGCCATCCGCTACGGCTACCAGCGCTACCAGGACGACGTCATGGTTGCCACCGTCATCATCCTCGTCGTGATGGTGCAGGTCATCCAGACCGCGTGCAACCTGCTCGTCAAGCTCTGCGACAAGCGAATGCGCTCCTAGCGAAGCGCCACGTCACCCGCGCGCCTCGCGCACGTGCCAGCACGAATGCCGGCAAAACTCGGGGATCTGCCCCGTCCGTACGGGCGGGCCGGGGCTTCCTATATCGATTTCTCGAATCAAAGGACAAACGGAAAGGAACCGCCATGTCTCTCAAGCAGTACCTCAAGCCGCTCGCCGGCATCGCCGCCGTCGCCGGCCTCGCCCTCGCGCTCACCGCGTGCGGCGGCAACTCCGGCAGCGCCGCCACCACCGCCGCGGCCTCCGGCTCGGCCGACAACGTCATCACCGTGGGTGCCTCGCCCTCTCCCCACGCCGAGATCCTCAACGCCGTGGCCGACGAGCTCAAGAGCGAAGGCTACGAGCTCAAGGTCGTCGAGTACAACGACTACGTGCAGCCCAACGTCGCCCTCGCCAACGGCGACCTCGACGCCAACTACTTCCAGCATCTCCCCTACCTCGAGAACTACAACCAGGAGAATGGCACCGACCTCGTGAGCGCGGGCGCCATCCACTTCGAGCCGATGGGCCTGTACGCCGGCAAGAGCTCCGACATCAAGAACGTGCCCGACGGCGCCAAGATTGCCGTTCCCTCCGACGCCACGAACGAGGCCCGCGCGCTGCTGCTGCTCCAGGACCAGGGCGTCATCAAGCTCAAGGACGGCGCCGGCCTCGAGGCCACGGCCAACGACATCGAGGAGAACCCGCACAACATCCAGCTCGTCGAGGTTGAGGCCGCGGCCGTTCCCCGCTCGCTCGACGACTGCGACTTCGCGGTGATCAACGGCAACTACGCCCTGTCCGCCGGTCTCGACACGAGCACCACGCTCGCCAGCGAGGGCGCCGACTCCGAGGCCGCGCAGACCTACGCCAACATCGTGGCCGTGCGCAAGGGTGACGAGAACTCCGACAAGACCCAGGCCCTCATCAAGGCCCTGACCTCGGACACCGCCCGCAAGTTCATCCAGGAGCAGTACAAGGGCTCCGTCATCCCGGTGTTCTAAGCACGTCGCAAGACTCGGCACGCCAGCGCCCCGGCTCCCACCTCAGGGAGTCGGGGCGCTTCTTTGTGCGACGGCACGGGGCGCCGATGACAGTTTGACCCCGTCCCCAAGTGTCACCGCGTGCATGAGCGGCCGCATTGCTGCATACTTGCAGGTATGACTACTTCATTTGCCGAGCTCGGGCTAAACGAGCAGATCCTCGCCGGGGTGGATTCCCTCGGCTTCACCACGCCAACCCCCGTCCAGGCCGCAGCCATCCCCGCCGTTCTCGACGGGCGAGACGTCCTAGCCAGTGCCCAGACGGGCACGGGCAAGACCTGCGCCTTCACGCTTCCCGCGCTCCAGCGCATCGCTGACAGCAAGAAGATCGCCAAGCCGGGCAGGCCGCTCGCCCTCGTCATCACGCCCACGCGCGAGCTCGCCTCGCAGATCGAGGACGTCACGAGCGAGGTCTGTGCCAAGACCGGACAGACCACGGTCGTGGTCATGGGTGGCGCCAAGTTCGACCGTCAGATCCGCGCGCTCGAGGCCGGCTGCGACCTGCTCGTGGCCACGCCGGGCCGCCTCATCGACCTCATGGAGCACAACCACGTCAACCTCGGCGACGTGCAGGTTCTCGTCCTGGACGAGGCGGACCGCATGCTTGACATGGGCTTTTGGCCTAGCGTGCGCCGCATCGTGAAGGCCTGCCCCGAGAAGCGCCAGACGTTGCTGTTCTCGGCCACCATCCCGCCAAGCATCAAGGGCACGGTGGACGCGATGCTCCCCGACCCCTACGTTGTCGAGATTGCCCGCGTGGGCGAGACTGCCGCCACGGTTGACGAGCACCTCTGCCCCGTCACCCAGGGCGACAAGGTCTCGCTGCTCGAGGCCCTCATGAAGCAGGAGAGCTTCGAGCGCGTGCTCGTCTTCTGCCGCACGAAGATGCGTGTCGACGGCGTGTGCAAGACGCTCAAGAACGCCGGCATCAAGGTCGACGTCATGCACGCGGACCGTCCGCAGAAGGCCCGCGAGCGTGCGCTTGAGCGCTTCCGCGATGGCAAGATTCGCGTGCTCGTGGCCACCGACGTCATGAGCCGAGGCATCGATGTCTCTGGCATCGATGCCGTGGTGAACTTCGACGTGCCCATGGACCCCGAGGACTACGTTCACCGCATTGGTCGCACGGGCCGAGCTGGCGCCACGGGCCAGGCGTTCACGTTCATGGCACCCGACGAGGTGAGTCCCCTTCGAGAGATCGAGTACTTCACCAAGAAGCTCATCCCGCTGTTTGACCTTGAGGGGTTCCCCTACGCGGAGGGTCGCATCGTCCCCAACGCGCGCCGCAGTACGTCAAAGCCCACGCGCAGCCTGTTCAGCGGCTCGCGCAGCCGCGGACGCGGTCCGCGCGGCGGGCGCTACGGCAGGCACTACTAGGCGCCACGCCGTCACAATCTAGCAGCAGCCTTGGGCCTCGGAATCTTCGGGGCCCTTCTTCTTGGCACGGCGCGCGCGGAAGAAGCTGCGAAGCTCCGTGGCGCACTCCTCGGCCAGCACGCCGGAAGTGACCTCGAACTCGTGGTTGAGGCGCTCGTCGTGGCTCACGTCGAACAGCGTGCCCAGCGCGCCGCCCTTGGGATCGGGCGTCCCATAGACGCAGCGGTCGATGCGGGCGTTGACCATGAGGCCGGCGCACATGAGGCAGGGCTCGAGCGTCACGTAGACCGTGCACCCCGTGAGCCGCCAGCGATCGAGCACGCGAGCAGCCTCGCACATGGCCGAGAACTCCGCATGAGCGGAAGGGTCGCGATCTGTCTCGCGCCTGTTGTGGGCCCGGGCGATGACCTTGTCCTCGTGCACCACGACGGCGCCGATGGGCACCTCGCCCTCCTCGGCCGCAAGGCGGGCCTCGTCGAGCGCCATGCGCATGTAGTCCTCGTCCGTCACGGCGGCTCCCTCTCGCGTCTTTGCCTAGCCGCCATCCGGCGGCTTCCCAAACATACAATGCGCCCGGAGCCAGTGGAAGGGGGGAACTGGACTCCGGGCGCGGGAGGCGGCTCACCTAAGACGGGTGTGAGCCACGTGGTGCTTCATGTTTTCCCAGCTTGTGACATGCGCCAGCGGCTGGGGTGAGACGAGCGGACGCTACTTGGCGATGTCCTGGAACATCTCCCAAGCCTCAACGTCGGTCATGCCCTCGTGCACGATCTTGTTGACGCACTGGGCCATCTCGATGGGGTGCGTGGACTGGAAGATGTTGCGGCCCATGTCGACGCCGTGGGCACCCTTGCGGATGACGTCGTAGGCGAGGTGCAGGGCGTCCTTCTCGGGGAGCTTCTTGCCACCGGCGACAACGATGGGCACCGGGCAGGCAGCGACGACCTCCTCGAAGTCCTCGCAGTCATAGGTCTTGACCATCTGGCAGCCCATCTCGGCGATGATGCGCGTGGCGAGCTTGAAGAAGCGCGGGGTGCGCTCCATGTCCTTGCCCACGGCGCAGACGCCCAGCGTCGGGATGCTGTAGCGGAAGCCGGCGTTGATGGTCTGGCTCAGGTTGTCGATGGAGGACAGCTGGCCGTCGCCACCGATGAAGACCTGGGAGGCCATGCAGTCGGCGTTCATGCGGATGGCATCCTCGATGTCAACGGCGATGACCTCGTGGGAGAGGTCGGTCTGGAGCATGGAGGAGCCGGAGGTGGTGCGAAGGGCGATGGCCTTCGTGATCTCGGGCGGCACGCAGGAGCGGATGGCACCGCGGGTGCCCATGAAGCAGTCCACGTAGGGGGCAAGCTTCGGGAGGAGCAGGTCGAGGCGCTCGAGGCCGGCCGTGGCGCCCATGAAGTAGCCGTGGTCGAAGGCAAACATGACGGTGTTGCCGCTCTTGGGATTGAAGATGTTCGAGAGGTGCTTCTTCATGCCCCAGTCGAGGCTGTTGGCACCCTTGACGTAGAAGCCCTTGTCGTTGGCGAACGGCACGTCGACGTGGTAGTCGTGAGCGACCTTGAGACCATCCAGATCAGCCATGTGTCAGGTTCCTTTCCCCTTGTCTTCCCCACCCCTGGAGAAGACGCCTGTTATGGTGACGGTGCTTGCAGATGCGCGGCTAAATGCCGGCCGAACCGTCTCGCCATCCCTCAGCAGGGAGGCTCTCTATCTGGTTCGCATACGAACGTTACCTGCGATAACGGCCCTATGCGAACCAGAAGCGGGGGCACCGCGCCTGCGGCACCCCCGCCGCAGATCAATACAACTTAGAAGTTGTAGTCGTTCATGTTGTCCTTGGTGAAGACAAGGCGCTCGGGCAGCAGCACGACGCCGTTGTTCTTGTCGCCGGTCGTGGCACCCTCGGAGATGGAGTCGTTGGCCTCGACCTTGACGTCACCAATGCTCGGGATGGAGATGGTGTCGCCAACCTTGACCTCGTTGCCAGCGGCGAGATAGGCGGCCACGTAGCAGCCCATGGCGCCCTGGACGGCGCAGTCCCAGAGGCCCCAGTTGTAGATGGTGCCGTTCTCGCAGTAGGACTTGATGGACTGCGGGGAGGCGAAGCCGGTGATCGTGATCTTCTGGGCGTCGTAGCCGGCATCCTCAGCAGCGGCGAGCTGGCCGGGAAGGGCGGTGGAGTCGTTGCAGATGATCAGGTCGATCTCGGGGAAGGCGCTCAGCACTGCGGCGCCAACCGTCTTGGCCTGCTCGGCGTCCTGGTTGGAGTAGTAGTTGTCGGGGTGGACGTTCTCCCAGTTCGGGTAGTCCTTCTTGATGATGGCCTCAGCGGCAACCTGCCAGGAGTTCTGGTCGGTGACGGTGGCCTGAGAGTAGTGCCAGGCATAGGTGATCTTGTCGGCAGAGGGATCCTTGCCGCGCTGCTTGAGGCCGTCGACGGACATGTCAACGAGCATCTGGCCGAGGATCTCGGGCGTGCCCTGGGAGACCATGAGCGTACGGTCCTCGGGCTGGGCGTCGGAGTCCCAGGTGGTGACAACGATGCCGGCATCCGTGGCCTTCTTCAGGGCGTCGGACACGCCAGCGGCGTCAACCGTGGAGATGCAGAGGGCGTCGACGCCATTGGCGACGGCCTGGTTGATGATGCCCACCTGGTCAGAGGCGGAAGCGCTGGAGGAGCCGAGGTAGTCAACCGTGAAGCCCCAGTCCTTGGCGTACTTCTGAGCGCCGTCGTTCGCGGACTCGAAGAAGGCGTTGCCCGTGATCTTCGGGATGAAGGCAACGGTCTTGCCGGCGACGTCGCCGCCAGCGGCCTCACCGCTCGCAGCAGCGGTCGTAGCGGCGGAACCGGAGCCGCCACCGCAGCCGACCAGGCCGAGGCCCGCGACGGCTGCACCAGCGCCAGCCACCTTCAGGAAACCGCGACGAGTCATGTTCTTCATAACGAACCTCCCTTTTCTTTGCCCCTTACTGGGCACTTGCCTTAGAACTACCCTTCCTTGCAAACAGTGAGCGCAGCCACGGGACGATTCCCGTATTGGTCGCTGCAGAACGCCCGACGATAACCGCGACGAGCAGGATGCCCACCGGGATATCCAGATACTGGGTGCCGATCTTGAAGCACAGGGGAAGACCAAAGCGGAGCAGCGCGATGGCGAGAGACGCAAGCGCCGTGCCGATGACCGAGCCCTTGCCACCCGTGGAGAGCGTGCCACCAAGGACGACGGCCGTGATGATGTCCATCGTGAGGTCGCCACCGAGGTCGGACTTTGCAGTCCCCAGGTACGCGGTGAGCACGATGCCGGCAATTGCGGCCGCCAGTGCGCTCAGCACGTAAGTGGACATTATCACGCGGCGGGTATTAATGCCGGAGTATTCGGCAGCCGACTGATTTACGCCGGTGAGGATGATCTTGCGGCCGTACTTGGTCTTGTGGAGCAGGATGAACGCGACGACGAGCATGATCGCGTAGATAAGGATCTGGAACGGAATCACACCAGCTACCTGGTAGTTCGCGATGAACTTGAAGTCATCGGGGAAACCACTGATGGACTCGTAGGACGCGGTGCTGGACAGTGTGGAGACGAGCAGGGCGAGGCCGGAGTACAGGAAGCTGCCGCCCAGCGTGATGACCATTGCTTGCACCCTGCAGTAGGCGATGAAGAAGCCTGAGAGTGCACCGCACAGGCAGACGACCACGGTTGCCAGGGCGCAGGCACCCCAGATGGAGAACCCAAAGTCCTGCCAAGCCACGCCGATGATGATTGACGTGAGGCCTACGAGCGACGCCACCTGGATGTCGATGCCACCGGTGCACATGACGAGCGTGACGAACAGGGCGAGCATGAACACCGCGAGGTTGTCGTTCACCGCGGTGAAGAGCAGCTGGGGGCGCAGGAACTTGGGGTTGGCAGCGCCAAAGATCACGAACTCGAGGACGAGCAGGGCAATGAGGATGAGGTTCCAGCTTGCCTGGCCCTTCGTGAGGAGCTTCTTGACCTTATCCATTACGCCTCACCGCCTTTCTCGGCCTGGACGCTGGGGGCCGGGGTGTCCTGGGAGACGCGGGCCAGCAGACGGTCGTGCTTGTTCTTGACGAGGCTACGGTGCTGGATCACGGCGTCGATGACGACGATGACGAGCAGGATGATGCCCGTGATGGCGTTGTCGTAGTTGGAGGAGAAGCCCATGAACACGAGCAGGTAGCTGATTGAGGACATGATGACGGCGCCGATGGCGGAGCCGATCACGGAGCCAACGCCGCCGGCGAGCGAGATGCCGCCAAGCACGCAGGCCGCGATGGCCTTCATCTCGTAGCCGTTACCGCTCATCGGAGTCACGAAGCCAATGCGGCTGCAGAAGATGACGCCGCCGATGGAGGCCATGACCGCGCAGATCACGTAGGCGAGCATCTTGGTCTTGAACGTGGGCAGGCCAACGAGCGTGGCGCCCTGGGCGTTGTCGCCCACGGCCACGAAGTAGCGGCCCTGACGCGTGCGGGTGAGCACGAGGTGAATCACGATGACGAGCGCGATGATGCAGCAGTAGTACACCGACACCGACCCAATGAGGTTCACCGAGGCGAAGTCCTTGAACGACTTGGGCAGGTTCTCAACCCAAGCGCCGTTCGTGTACAGGTAGATGAGGCCGCGCAGGATGCCGTTGACACCGAGCGTGAAGATGAGCGACGGGGCACCCATGACGCACACGCCCCAGCCGTTGATGAGGCCGATCACGACGCCGATGATGATGGCGACGATGATGGCGAGCACGAGCGACTGACCGTCACGGAGCATCGTGCCCACGACGGCGGCCGTGAGGCCGAGGTTTGCGCCAACCGAGACGTCGATCTCACCGATGAACAGCACGAAGGCCATTCCCACAGCAACGAGCGTGTAGACGACGGACGAGTTGAAGCACGCGGAGACGTTGGACGGGTCGAGGAACATCGGGTTCATCGCGCCAACGATGATGAACAGCGCGATGAGGAAGACCAGGCTCGTGAGCTCGCGCGCCTTGAGAAGCTTCTTAACCTTCTCCATCGATTACACCCCTTCCCTCACATCGTTCGCTGACAGAGACATTCCAACCAACTGGCGGTCTAGGCTCATGCCGACACCGCCCCCTTGTCGCTTGTGACGCCAAACGCCGCGGACATGAGGTTGTCCTGCGTGATGTCGCCCTTCTGGAACTCGCTGTTGATGCGGCCCTGGAACATGACGACCGCGCGGTCGGCGAGCTCGACGACCTCCTCCATGTCGGAGGAGATGAGCAGGATGGAGACGCCCGACTCGCGAAGCTTGTTGAGCACGGCGTAGACGTCACCACGGGCGGCTGCGTCGATGCCACGGGTGGGCTCGTCGAGGATGACGAGGCGCGGCTCGGAGGCGAAGATGCGGCCGATGATGATCTTCTGCTGGTTGCCGCCGGACAGGCCGCCAACCTCCTGGTCAAGGCCCGTGACCTTCGTGCGGAAGTCGTTCACGTACTGCTGGGAGATCTCCTCCTCCTTCTTGAAGTCGAGAAGGAAGCTGCCCAGGCGCTTGCCGCACAGAAGCGAGCTCGTCGTGTTCTCGGAGACGTCGCGGATGCGGAAGAGGGCGTCGGCGAAGCGGTCCTCGGGCACGTAGTTGATGCCGGCGTTGATGACGTCGGCCGTGCTCTTGCCGGTGATGTCCTTGCCGTCGAGCAGGACCTTGCCGCCAAGGGGCTTCTCCATGCCAAAGATGGTGGTGGCCATCTCGGTGCGGCCGGCGCCCACGACGCCCGCCATGCCCACGATCTCACCGGGGTAGACCTTGAGGTCGACGTCCTTGAAGCCGTAGCCCGAGAAGCCCTTGAGCTCGAGGACGGGCGCTGCGTTGTAGTCGATGGCGCGGGCGGACTCGGCGGCGTCCGTGCGGATGTTGGAGGCATCCGGCGGCAGGAGGCCGCGCACGAGGTCCTCGCGCGTGAAGTCCTTGATGTTGCCCTGCATGGCAACGATGCCGTCACGAAGGATGGCGACGCTCGTGGCGAGCTCGAAGACCTCGGCCAGGCGGTGCGTGATGTAGATGATGCCGATGTTCTGCTTCTGCAGCTCGCGCACGCAGTTGAACAGGCTCTGCACCTCGTCGAACGTCAGGGCGGAGGTGGGCTCGTCAAGAATGAGGACCTCGGGGTTGCGCATGAGGCCGCGCAGAATCTCGACCATGCCCTGCTCGGCGATGGAGAGCGTCATGGCCTTGCGCTCGAGGTCCATGTGCCAGCCAGTCTGGCCCATGACCTTCTCGAGACGCTCGTTGAGGACGGACGCCTTCTCCTCGAAGCCGATGGTGATGTTCTCGCGAACGGTCATGTTCGGGAACAGCATGGGCTCCTGCGGCACCATATAGATGCTGTGCGCCAGAGCCGCCTTCGGGTTCGAGATGTCCACCTTGTCGCCGTCGATGACGACGTCGCCGCTGTCTGCGGAGTAGATGCCCATGATGATCTTCATGAGCGTGGACTTGCCGGCACCGTTGCCGCCGATGAGAGCGAGCACCTCTCCGTGGTCGACCTCAAGGCTGATGCCCTTGAGGACCGCGTTCGTACCGAACGACTTATAGATGTCGCGGACGGACAGGAGCTTGTTGCGCGCCTGGATGTCCTCGACAACCTCACGGAGGGCGTCGGCGCTGCCCGCTGCGGGCGACGACTGGGTCTCGTTGGTCATTCGATTCCCCTCCCCTTGAGACAAATGATTCTGCAAACGACTAGTCAGTCGATTTCGATTCCAAGGTATCCATTGAACTAGACGGGCTGTAGCTCTCGCAGAGCGAACGGTAGCAATTGGCACGCGGACGGTATTTTGCGCAGTGCGTGGACGATTGTTCTCTCTCCACGCAGTCTGCTCGGCCCCTTGCTCTCCTATCGACCGGTTTGGTGAGAAAGCGTTTACCCACATCCGGCCTTGGCCCGTCTGCAGCGGCAGCCGCTTGCTGACCGCAAAATTCAGTACGTTCTATATGCGTGTTTCCCAAACGGAAACAGATCGCTATTCGCTCGCCTAGCCCCCGCGACCCCTCGCGGGATTCTTGGCTCACCTCAATTGACACCCCATTTTGGTCGCTGTATAGGTAACTCAGACTTTTGTTCGGCTTGATGACATATGTCTGACTTTTCGTGAGCTTAGGCTCAGGCGCAGGAGATGGCCGGGACAGCGTCACCGCAACCGCACATATGTAGGCGTCGCGTGCAAATGAACTGAAGGGAGCGACATGACCGACGAAGAGTACCAGCTCATGCTGAAGGCAACGTGGTTCTACTACATGGAGAACTACACCCAGCAGCAGATCTCCTCGCTCATGGGCGTCTCCCGCGGCAAGGTCATCCGCCTGCTCGACGAGGCCCGCAGTGAGGGAATCATTCGCTTCCTCTTCCGTCAGAGCGACCAGGAGCGCATGGAGATCGAGCGCGACATCGTCTCGGAGTTCGGCCTGCACGACGCCTTCGTCGTCCCCACGCCCGCCCACAAGTCCGACCTCATCGACAGCATTGCCCGCGCGGCATCCATGTATGTGGCAGACCACCTGCGGGCAGACGGGTTTCTCAACATCGGCTACGGCGACATGACGGGCCGCGTGCTCGACAACCTCGCTACGACCCGCCACTCTGACATCAACGTAACGAGCCTCACGGGAGGCGTGAGCTACTACCTGCCCAAGGTGAGCTCAGAGGTGTTCGCGATGCACCTGTACCTCACGCCCTCACCTCTCATCCTCTCCTCGCCAAGCCTGCGAGACGCGCTGCTGCGCGAGCCGGCGATCCAGGACGTCTACCGCATGACGAGCCACGCCGACATGACGGTCGTGGGCATCGGCAGCATGGACGAGGAGGCCACGATTATCCGCAACGGCATCCTGAGCAAGACGGACTTTGCCCTGCTCAAGATGCAGGGAGCCGTGGGAGACGTCCTCAACCACTTCATCGACAAGAACGGCGATCCGGTTGACACCGACATCGAGGACCGAATCATCAGCACGAGCCTCGACACGCTCCAGGGAATGAGGAACGTCGTTGGCGTGGCGGGTGGCACGGAGAAGATCCCGGCCATCCACGCCGTTCTCAAGCATGGATATCTCAACGTTCTCGTCACGGACGAGGTAACGGCACGGGGGCTTCTCGAGTATGCGAAGCCTTCCGTTGGCACGGTAGTCGAGTATCAGAGTTCGAACTAGGAGATGGACAGCATGGAAAAGTATCTCTTGGCAATGGACGCGGGAACCGGAAGCGTTCGCGCGGTCATCTTCTCCACGGACGGCACGCAGGTTGGCGTGGCGCAGCAGGAGTGGACCCACAACGAGGACCCTCGCTGGCCGGGAAGCATGGACTTTGACTGGACGCACAACTGGGACCTCGCCCGCGGCTGCGTCCGCGAGGTGCTCGAGAAGACCGGCATTGACTCCAAGGCCATCGCCGCCGTCTCCACCACCTGCATGCGCGAGGGCATCCTGCTCTACGACAAGGACGGCAACGAGATCTGGGCATGCGCCAACGTCGACGCCCGCAGCAACGACGAGGTGGGCGAGCTCATCGCGCTCGACCCCGAGCTCGAGGCCGAGCTGTACCGCGAGAGCGGCCAGACCTACGCGCTTGGCGCGCTTCCCCGCCTGCTCTGGGTGAAGAACAAGATGCCCGAGATCTACGAGAAGACCGCCCGCATCGGCATGTTCAACGACTGGCTCATCTACAAGCTCACCGGCGAGATGGCCATCGAGCCCTCCAACGGCTCCACGACCGGCATCATGGACCTCAAGACCCGCACCTGGGACCCCACGATCGCCGAGCGCTGCGGCCTGCGCACCGATATCTTTGGCCCGGTGAAGGAGTGCGGCGAGATTGCCGGCCACGTGAGCGCCAAGGGCGCCGCCGACACGGGCCTTGCCGAGGGCACGCCCGTCGTCGTTGGTGGCGGCGACTGCCAGCTGGGCATGATCGGCGTCAACGCCTGCCAGCCCGGCGAGGCCGGCGTGTTTGGCGGCAGCTTCTGGCAGTACGAGTTCAACACCGACAACGGCGCCACCGACCCCAAGTGCCGCGTGCGCGTCAACTGCCATGCCGCCCCGGGCGTCTGGCAGTACGAGGCGCTCGCCTTCAAGCCCGGCCTCGTCATGCGCTGGTTCCGCGACGGCTTCTGCCAGGCCGAAAAGGAGCAGGCCAAGGCCGAGGATCGCGACGTCTACGACGTCATGAACGAGCACGCCAAGGACATCCCCGCCGGCAGCTACGGCATGCTGTGCTGCTTCAGCGACGTCATGAACTACATCCACTGGACGCACGCCGCGCCCACGTTCACGAACTTCGAGCTTGAGCCCGAGAAGTTCAACAAGTACACGTTCTATCGCGCCATTCTCGAGAACACGGCCATGCTCGTGCGCGGCCACATCGAGCTCGTGCGCGAGGCGACGGGCAACGAGCCCGCCGAGCTCGTGTTTGCCGGTGGCGCCTCCAAGAGCCCGCTGTGGGCCCAGATCGTGGCCGACGTCACGGGTAAGCCGGTGAAGGTCCCTGTGGTCAAGGAGGCCACGGCCCTTGGCGCCGCCATCCTCGCAGGATACGGCGTTGGCATCTACCCGAGCATCGCCGAGGGTGCCGCGAGCGTCGTGAAGTGGGACCGCACCTTTGAGCCCAACCCCGACAACGCCCCCGTCTACGAGGAGCTCTACCAGACGTGGCGCAAGGTCTACAAGCAGCAGTTCGAGCTGAGCGAGGCGGGCGTCACCAAGAGCATGTGGCGTGCCCCCGGCCTGTAGGGAACGGCCGTCGCGCGGCAAGGTTCGCAGAGCAAGCAACAGCCCGCCTGGGCGGGCAGAGCAAAGGAGATAGACATGGCAGAGACGTTTGTCGTCAACGAGAACGACTTCGAGTACCGCTTTGGAGACTCGGGCCCCAAGTACCTCATGAAGGGCCCCCGCATGAACTATGCGCTCGTGCAGTTCCAGCCCGGCCAGAACTTCCAGGCCCACCACCACAACATCATGGAGGAGAACTTCTTCATCCTCGAGGGCAAGGTCGACATCGTGGTTGACGGCGTCTGTCACACCATCAGCGAGGGCGACTTCATCCACATCGGCCCGGGCGAGGTCCACTTCGTGAACAATCCGTACGACAAGGTCGTCAAGATGGTCTCGACGCTCGCCCCCTTCCAGGAGGTCGACAAGATCGAGGATCCAAATCCGGAGTACTAGGAGACGCACGTTGACGCGGGGCCGGGCGCCTTCGTTCGGGGACATATCGCTGCGCGATCTCCCTTAGCCCCTCACGAAGACGCCCGGCCCCGCTTTCCTTCTCCTTGTGTCGCTCGCGCTTGAACTGACGCACAGGAAGCGGGCACGATGTTGTTAGGAGCACGGAGCGTAAGTGCCTGTTAGAATTGAATGACGCTGGAGGAGTGGCAGAGTGGTTGAATGCGGCGGTCTTGAAAACCGTTGGGCGGCTCGTCCGTCTCGAGAGTTCGAATCTCTCCTCCTCCGCCATGAGAGCGCAGGCCTCGTCGGGTTTCCGGCGAGGCCTTTTTATGCTGCGCGTTAAGCACGCAAACGGGCCGCTCGCGCCGATGGCCCGGCGAGGCGCACGTGGGCGGGTATACTCATCCCAAGCGCCGCACAAGGCGGCACTACCGAAGGGAGAACGCCATGGGCGTCATCATCGCCATCGTTGCGATCGTCGTTGTGATCGCGCTGTTCTGCATTCATCTGAGCAACAACATCGTGAGGCTGTCCAACCGCTGCGACAACGCCTGGGACCAGTGCAACGCCCAGCTCAAGCGCCGTGCGGACCTTATTCCCAACCTCGTTGAGACCGTGAAGGGCTATGCCTCCCACGAGTCCGGCACGCTCCAGGCCGTCATTGCCGCCCGCAACGGCGTGACCAGCGCCACCACGCCCGAGGACGCTATGGCCGCCAACAACCAGCTCACGGGCGCGCTGCGCCAGTTGTTCGCGCTCTCTGAGAGCTACCCCGAGCTCAAGGCGAACATGAACTTCCAGCAGCTCCAGAACCAGCTCGAGGAGACCGAGAACAAGATCGTCTACGCCCGCCAGAGCTACAACGACTGCGTCCTCATGTTCAACAACGCCATCCAGACGTTCCCGGGCAGCCTATTCGCGAGCGGCCGCAGCCCCAAGAATGGCTTCGAGATCTCTGACGCGGACGCTCAGGCCCCGCAGGTGAAGTTCTAGGCACCCGGCGCAACAAAGCCCCAGACAAGACGAGGGCCCCTCGCAGACGCCTGCGAGGGGCCCTCTTTTACGCCTTTGAAGCGTGTACTAGCAGCCAGCCATAATCTGGACGCCAGCGCTGCAGCCAAGGCGGTCGGCACCGGCCTCGACCATGGCCTTGGCCTCCTCGGCGGTGTGGATGCCGCCCGCGGCCTTAACCTTGCACTTGTCGCCCACGGTCTTGCGCATGAGGGCAACGTCGGCCACGGTGGCGCCACCAGTGGAGAAGCCCGTGCTCGTCTTCACAAACGTGGCGCCAGCCTCGACGGACAGCTCGCAGGCCTTGACCTTCTCCTCGTCGTTGAGCAGACAGGCCTCGATGATGACCTTGACGCACTTGCCGTTGGCGGCCTTCACGACGCCGGCAATCTGGTCGCGCACGGCATCGTAGTCGCCGTCCTTGAGCCAGCCCACGTTGATGACCATGTCGACCTCGTCAGCGCCAGCCTCGACGGCCATGCGGGTCTCCTCGGCGATGGCGGCGGGGAGCATGGCACCCAGGGGGAAGCCCACGACGCAGCAGGTGTTGACGTCACTGCCAGCAAGCTTCTCGTGGCACAGCGGCACCCAGCAGGTGTTCACGCAGACGGAGGCGAAGTGGTACTCGAGAGCCTCGTCGCAGAGCTTCTCGATCTGAGCGCGGGTGGCGTTGGGCTTAAGCAGCGTGTGGTCGATCATGCGGTTGATTTCCATGTGCATCTCCTTCTCTCGCGCGCCCCTTGGCACGCATGCCTGCGGATAACGAGGCACGCTCGTGGCGTGCGCCGTAATGCACGGGCATCTCGCTAAAGTTCTCATCGACAGGACATTTGCTGAGAAGAGCATACGGCAAATGTCTTATATACAAGCGAAGCCCGGCATCGCCGCACGTTTGTACCGTACGAACGAGGCCGGGCC
This sequence comes from Parolsenella massiliensis, assembly GCF_900143685.1. Taxonomy (NCBI): domain Bacteria; kingdom Bacillati; phylum Actinomycetota; class Coriobacteriia; order Coriobacteriales; family Atopobiaceae; genus Parolsenella; species Parolsenella massiliensis. The sequence goes on from NZ_LT671675.1 coordinate 1,850,475, forward strand.
ACGTTTCTCTGGAAGTGTGCCGCAAAGCGGCAGGTGCGAATTGCTTCGCTATCCGGGAATCGAGTCCCGGAAGAGGTCTTAGCGGGCGAAGGCCTCGGTGAGCTTCTCCTGAAGCTCGTTCTTGTCAACGATGTTGTTGAGGATGACCTTGGCGTCATCAGGAACGTCCTTGATGAAGCCAGCGAGGTCGCGGCCCACGACGAACAGGTCGGCAGCGCCGGGCTTGACGTCGGAGGTGGTGGAGTGGCTGACCTGGATGCCAGTCTTGCCCATCTTCTTGAGGACGTCGTTGATGTTCATCTCGACCATAAGGCTGGAGCCGAGACCAGAGCCGCAGGCGCACATAATCTTGTGGACTTCCATGGTTCCTCTTTTCGTATCGCGACGCTCCCCCTTGGGCACGTCGCCCGCTTACACGCGACTTGGGCCGCGCACTGACAACGATGGTACCCAATTGCGGGGCCAGAGCCGCAGCCCCAGCCCCGCAATCGGTAAGGTGACACAAATTCGGGTCAAACTGGCTCTTGCTTAGTAAGCGGTCTGCCAGCGAGACCCTCCGCAGCAAATGCTACTCGGCAGCAACCTCGTGCTTCGGGGCGACGAAGTTGTACACGATCGGCGCGGCGAAGAAGAGGATGCAGATGACGAGCAGGGGCATGCCCTGGACAGCCTGAGCGAGGTTGCCGAAGAGGATGCCGAGCCAGGAGAAGTCGGCGTCAGAGAACGTGGCGGAGGTGAAGCCAAGGCTCGTGAACACCGGCATGCAGATGGCCGGGAGGAAGGTGATGAGCAGGCCGTGGACGAAGGCACCGGCGACGCAGCCCTTCCAGCCGCCCTCGGCGTTGCCGAAGACACCAGCGGTGGCGCCGCAGAAGAAGTGCGGGACAACGCCGGGGAGGATCAGGGCAACGGGAGCGAGGTTGGCGTCGATGGCGGTGAGGATAAGCAGGCCCACGATGCCGGCGACGAAGGAGGTCAGGAAGCCGATGATGACCGCGTTAGGAGCGTAGGGGTACGCAACGGGGCAGTCGATGGCGGGGACGGCGCCGGGGACGAGCTTCTCGGCGATGCCCTTGAAGGCGGGGACGATCTCGCCGACGATCAGACGAACGCCGGACAGAACGATGTAGACGCCACCAGCGAAGGAGCAGCCAGCGGTGAAGGCCCACACGACCCAGTTGGTCTGGGTCTCGGTGCCGACGTTGAGCAGCTCATTGAGGTAGGAGAACTGCGTCGGGTCCTCGCCGAGGAGGCCCTGGGCAACGGCAACACCGGTCACGATGATGAACAGGACGATCATCGTGATGGAGATGGAGACGGTGGTGTCGCGCAGGAAGATGAGGCGCTGGGGGAAGTTGAGCTCCTCGGTGGACTTGCCACCCTTGAAGAGCTTGCCCACCTGGCCGGCGATAGCGTAGCCGATGCCACCGAAGTGACCAAGGGCGACACCGTCAGTGCCGGTGACCTTCTTGAAGGTCGGCTGGCAGTAGGCCGGGGAGAGAACCATGATGAAGGCGAGCACGCAGCCGCCGGCAATCCAGAGCTGGGCGCCGGAGAGGCCACCGATGCTCAGCACGACGGCGAGCATGCACGCCATGTAGAGTGTGTGGTGACCGGTGAGGAAGATGTAGTGCATGCGCGAGAAGCGAGCAAGCACGATGTTGAGGATCATGCCGAAGCACATGATGAGTGCGGAGTCCTGGCCGAAGTCGGTCAGAGCCATCGACACGACGGCCTCGTTGTTGGGAACGACGCCCTGCATGTGGAAGGCGTAGTTGAAGATCTCGCCGAAGGCGAGCAGGGAGCCGGACTGCAGGAACGTAGCGCCAGCGGAGAGCACCAGGAAGCCCACGATGGTCTTGATGGTACCCATGACGATTTCCTCGATGGGCTTACCCTGGAGGGCAAGGCCGAGGAGAGCGAGAAGGCCAACTAGGATAGCCGGCGTAGACAGAATGTTGACGATAAAGTCGAGAACTGCCATTTCTTCCCTTCCTTCCTAACGTAGTACTGCTTTTTCTACTTGCCACGTGGGACGGCTGCGGACGTCACACGCGGCGCGATCGCCACAACGCCTTGATTTACTCCTCGGTGGGGGCGCAGAACTCGGCGTAAACCTCGTCTGCGTCCTTGGCCTCGGCAATCTTGGTGATGTTGGCGGGATCACTGAACATAACGGCCAGCTTGCGCATGACGTCGATGTGGGAGTCGGCATCCTCAGCGGCCAGGGTCACGAGAAGGCGGACGTCGGGGCCCTCCTCCTTGAAGCGGACCGGCTCGCGGAGCACGGTGACGGCAAGCTGACGCTTGATGACGCCCTGCTCGGGACGAGCGTGGAGCAGCGCCAGATCGGGGCAGATGACGAAGTAGGGGCCAAACTCCTTGGCGTTGGAGATGATGCCATCGATGTAGTCGGACTTGACGTAGCCCTGGTCGACGAGCGGCTGAACCGCGACGTGGACGGACTCCTCCCAGTCGGAGACCTTCTCGACGATCTGGACGTTCTCGCGCTTGAGCATGTCCTCCATACCGGCCATGGACAAACCCCTTCCTGTAAACAACTGCACATAAAACCTTCATGCATTGTACAGATTGGCTTCGCAGATTGCAGCTTGATTTCCTGATTTTTCCTGTTTGCCTGGTTTTGCTTCCTGTTTGCGGTCGATTTTTACCGGCGAGCGGCGTTCGCCGATTGCAATCTGGAAGCTTCCTATAACATGTGATAAATGTGTCTGCCTGTCCCTAAATTGGGCCGCCCTGTCGCGGCAGGCGCTTGGAATCCGTCCGAATTCAAAGCCGGAGCAGCACGTTGTTTCCCAAAGAGCGCAGAAAAGAGATCCTCGCAATCGTGAACACCACGGGCTTTGCCACCGTGGAGGACCTCTCCAAGCGCTTTGAGGTGAGCGTGGACAGCATCCGCAAGGACCTCAAGTCGCTTCAGCGCGAGGGCAAGATCAAGCGAGAGTACGGGGGCGCCCTCAAGATTGAGCCCGAGAAGAAGCCGGCGAACAAGCTCATCGACTCCTCGCCCACCCTCGAGAGCATCGTCGCCGATGCGGAGGCCCGGGCCGAGGAGTGCCGCAAGTCCGTTGCCGCCCGAGCCTGGCTCGAGATCAACGACGGAGACGCCATCTTCCTGGGCGTCTCTCGCACGAACCTGCACCTCGCGGACCTCATCGCCGCCGGGGACAAGCGCCTCATCGTCACGACAAACATGATTGACGTGCTCACGAGGGTCTCGGGAAATCCCCAGGTCACGGCCCTTGCAACGGGCGGCTACCTCAATGTGCTCAACAACGGCTTCACCGGGCCCGCCGCCATCAGCCTGCTCGAGCCGCTGCTGTTCTCGAAGGCGTTTCTGGGCACGTGCGGCATCGACCTTGGCACGAGCGCGGTGCTTGCCACCACGACCGATGACGGCAACGTGGACGAGCGCGTGCTCAAGAACGCCTCGTATCGGTTCCTGCTCGCGGACAGCAAGAAGTTCCGCATCCACAGCGGGTACCGTTGGGCGTCCATCACGGACTTCACGGCCATCATCACCGACTCAACCGACCCCGAGGTGCTGCGCGCCATCCAGGCGACGGGAACGCCCGTACTCTGCTAGGAGCGGCGAGGCCATGGCATACGAATAAGGGAGGGCGACGCACTCAATGGTGTCGCCCTCCCCCTTTATGCGCGGACTAGATGCCAACGTGCCAACGGGACCCGTCCCCAATGGCAGCGTGCCGGCGTGCCAAGGGAACCCGTCCCCAATGGCACGCTACAGGCCGAGCTCGTTGCGGCCGTAGGCCTTCTCCCAGGAGGCGCTGAACTCGTCAACGGCAATCTGAGTGCCGGGGTGGTCGATCATGGCGTGCAGGATCGCCGGCGGGAACGTGATGGCCTGGATGCCAGCCTTGATGAGCTCGTGCACCTGGTTGGTGTTGTGCAGCGAGGCAGCCATGACCTTGGAGCCAAGGCCCTGGACGCGCAGCATCTCGATGAGGTCCTTGACCTGCTGGATGCCGTCGCCGTAGTTGGACATGCGGTTCGTGTACGGGGCGATGTAGTCGGCGCCGTTGACGGCAGCAAGGAAGCCCTGCTCGGAGGAGTAGACGGAGGTGGACAGGACGTTCAGGCCCTCGGCCTTGGCATCCTTGCAGGCCTTGAGGCCAGCCGGGGACACCGGGATCTTGGCGTAGGTGTTCTCGGGGCGCAGGGCGTTGATCTTGCGGGCCTCGGCCATGATGCCGTCGTAGTCGGTGGAGACGACCTGGACGAACAGCTTCTGGTCTGGACGCAGGTAGTCGATGATCTCCTTGAGGGCAACCTCGGGGGTCTTGCCGCTGCGCGTGATGATCGTGGGGTTGGTGGTGACGCCCGCGACGTTGAGCAGGGAGTCGAGCTCCTTAATCTCGTTGATGTCGGCGGTATCGATGATGACTTCCATGACACATCCCTTCGATTGCGCCGCCCGGCGGACCGGTGCGGCAGTCGCACGCATGCAGCGCTTCCTTCTCGGCCCATAAGATAGCGCGCGGATTATCGTTTTACAAGTAGTTTTTCTTGTTTTATCGTATTTCGCGATAAGTCTTGGCACAGTAGGGAGGTCTCATGTACTCGAGCGAGAGACAGGACGAGATTGCCCGCATCATTGACCTCGAGGGCCGCGTCACCGTGACGAGCCTCGCGAGGAAGTTCGACGTCACGGACGACTGCATCCGCAAGGACCTGCGCCAGCTCGTCTCGCAGGGCAGGTGCCGCAAGGTGTATGGCGGGGCCGTTCGCATCGAGGGCGAGGTCAACCGTAACGTTGCCGAGCGCGTGGACACGCTGCGCCCCCAAAAGCAGGCCATCGCGGCGAAGGCCATGGAGCTCATCAGCCCCAGGCAGACCATCTACCTGGACTTCTCGTCCATCAACATTCTGCTGGGAGAGATGATCGCCGCAAGCAAGATGTCCATCACGATCGTCTCGAACTCGGTTGACGTCATGCGTGCGGCATGCCGCGGCGGCGCGGCGCGGGCGTTTTGCCCGGGCGGCACGTACAGCATGGAGTACAACGGCTTCGTGGGACCGCTCGCGGCGCATGCGCTCGATGCGTACCGGTTCGACGCCGCGTTCATGGGCGCCGTGGGCGTCGACGCGCAGGACGGCGACGTGCTCACGCTCGACCTCGACGACGTCCCGGCCAAGCAGGCGGCCATTGCGCGCGCAAGCCAGTGCGTGCTGCTGTGCGGCACCGACAAGCTGGGGAGAACGGGCACGTACCGCTATGCCTCGCTCGACGACTTTGACATCGCCATCTGCGACACCGACCGCCCCGGCGCCGTCGCGGGGCTTCGCGCGGCGGGCATCGAGGTGCTGTAGCGTTTTTGCGCGCTCCGGCGTGATCCAGCGTGCAAAAACGCATCATGGACGACCGAGGGGCGCTAGCGACGGTGACAGTTTGACCCCGTCCCCAAGTGTCACCGGGGCGCTAGTAGCCCATGGCTTGGAGCACGAACATCACCACGGTGAGGATGGCCACGACGACCACGATGAACCAGGTGAGGGCCGTCCACACGCGGCCGTTGGCGTAGGCGCCCATGACGTGGCGGTCATCGGCGATGCGAACCATGAACACGAGAAGCACGGGCAGCAGCACGCCATTGATGACCTGGGCGATCATCATGATGCCGAACAGGTCCACGTTGGGAAGCAACACCACGACGGCAGACAGCAGCGTGATGGCCGTGACCATGCCGCGGTACGCCGGCGCCTCGCCCCAGCTCTTGTCCTGGCCGCGCTCCCAGCCAAACGCCTCGCACACGGCACTCGACGTGATGCCCGGCAGCACGCACGCAGCCAGGAAGCTCGCGCCCACGAGGCCGGCGCCGAACAGCACCTCGGCGTACTGGCCGGCCAGCGGCGCCAGGGCGCGCGCGGCGTCCTCGGCCGAGTTCACGGCGATGCCGGCGGGGTTGAGCACGCTGCCGGTGCACACCACGATGAAGAAGGCGATGAGCTGGGCCACGATGGCGCCGCTCACGGTGTCGATGCGCTGGTAGGGAAGGTCGTCTGCATCGCAGTTCTTCTCGACCACGTTGCCCTGACCCATGAAGATCATGTACGGCGAGATCGTGGTGCCGATGTTTGCCACAAGCAGGCTCACGTAGGCGGGCGTCACGTTTACCTGGGGCATGAACGTGGAGCGGGCCACCTCTCCCCAGTCGGGCCCCACCATGAAGCTCGCGGCGACGTAGGTCACGAACACGCAGCCAATGGCGAGCAGGATCTTCTCGATGCGCTTGTACGAGCCGCTCATGCCCAGAAGCCACACGGCGATGGCGGCGATGGGCACGCTCACGATCGTGGGCACGCCAAACAGCTGCATGCCCGAGGCGATACCCGCGAACTCGGAGAGCGTCACGGCCGTGTTCGAGACGATGAGCGCGAGCATGGCGAAGGCCGAGAGGCGCACGCCGTACTGCTCGCGGATGAGCGCCGCGAAACCCTTGCCCGTGACGCAGCCCATGCGGGCAGCCGTCTCCTGCACCACGATGAGCAGAAAGCACATCACCGGGATGGACCACAGCTGCTTGTAGCCAAAGACGGCGCCGGCGTTCGAGAACGTCGCGACGCCGCCGGCGTCCATGCCGGCCAGGGCCGTGAGAAGCCCGGGGCCCATGGCGCCCAGCACGGCGGCCGCACGCAGCGGCTCGTGATGGCGAGCGGGCGCCGCGAAGGTTCTTCCAGACCTTGAGCTCCTCACGGGCACCGCCTACCCAAGCACCGGGCTGGCAAGGGCGAGTGCCACGCCAACGAAGACCACGGCGGCCAGGACGAGCGCCACGGTCTGCAGCGCAAGGCCGCTCGTGTCGTTGCCCTGCTCGTCACGGCGACGGAGCAGCACGAGGTAGACGGGGGCGAGGACAAACGTGACCACGACGGCAACCGCGCTGGCCTCAAAGCCGCGGAGCAGCTGGAACACCACGGCGCCCAACCCTTCCGTGGCACCGTTCACCACGCCGTTCGCGGCGGCGCAGACGAGCATGACGATGGCGGCCCATAGCACGCCCATGCCGACGCTCTTCACGGCAAAGCCGGCGACGGAGGGGGCATCCTCGTCGTCCTCGTCGTACTCGAGGAAGAAGTTCGTGACGAAGCGGACCATCTCCACGGCCGCAACGAGGGCAACCGGCGCGGCGAAGGCCACGGCCACGCCCGTGTCGGGGCCGAGGGCCACAGCGAGCACCACGGCCGCGACCATCCAGAAGAAGAACCACATTTCGTTCCGCAGGAAGCGCATGAGGTCGCCGGAGTTCGTCTCGGAGTCCGAGGAGTTGGCGGTGCCACCCGCGATGCGCAGGTCCTCCTCGTGCTCCTCCTCCATGACGTCGAGGGCGTCGTCGACCGTGACGATGCCGAGCACCTTGCCGTTCTTCTCGTCCACGACGGGCATGGCGAGCAGGTTGTACTTGGCGATGTCCTGGGCGACGTCCTCCTGGTCGTCGTCGGGCTTGGCCGTGAGGATGTCGTCCTCGTTGGCGAGCTTGGAGAGCGGCTCATCCGCATCGGAGATGAACAGGCGACGCACGGGCACGACGCCGCAGAGGCGCTCGTCGGCATCCGTGAGGTAGATGTAGTTGACGGGCTCGAAGTCGTCGGGCAGCCCGCGCATGCGGTCTGCCACCTCAGCGACGGTCGTCTCGCGCGGGACGGAGACGAACTCCGAGGTCATGATGCGTCCGGCCGTGTCGTCCTTGTAGCCGAGCAGCTGGCGGATGGCGCGCTGCTCGTTGATGCCCATGAGGCGCAGGAGCTTCTCGGCACGCTCGTAGTCCAGCTCGCCCACGAGCTCGGCGGCGTCGTCGGGGTCCATCTCGGACAGCATGCGCGAGGCGTCGGCGTCGGCCATGTCGCCCATGATCTTGGCGGCCATCTCGTCGTCGTCGAGCTCGGCCATGGCCTCGGCGGCCTGGGCGTCATCGAGCTGGGCGAACACCTGGCCGCGCAGGCGCGGGTCGAGCTGCTCGATGATGTCGGCGACGTCTGCCGGGTGCAGGTCGTCGAGCGTCTGGTGCGAGACGGACAGCTTGACGTTCGACAGGTCGCGGTCGATGAGGTCCATGTAGTTCCACGCGATGATCTTCTCGGGAATCTCGTGGCCCATGGCGCGGGCGGCACGCATGACGAGGCGCTCGAAGGCCGGCGACAGCGCGCGCAGAATGCCACGGACGCCCACCTCGGCGCCGAGCAGGCGCAGCTGGCTGGAGCTCGTGTCGGAGAGCTTGAGGTCGTTCACGCGCACGACGCGCATGCCGCGCGTGTCCACGATCTGCTTGTTGAGCAGGTCTCGCGCGATGAGGACCTCGTCGGGCTGCAGGTAGGAGAAGCGGATGTCGGTCGCGGGGACGGCGAGGCGAACCTCGTTCTCGTCGAACGTCTCGACATACTTGCGCCAGGAGATCATGAACGGCGTCTTGCCGGGACCCTGGAAGGCAAGCGACGTGACGCGCGGAAAGACCTCGCGCGTGGCGATGCCGAGGTCGTTGACGACGCCGATCCTCTCGCCGTTGGCGTCGAGGACGGGGTTGCCCAGCAACTGGGACAGATAGATCATACGTGCTCCTTCGTGCTTGCGTCGGCCGGGGCCAGCGGCACTTTAGCTGCGCGTGCGCACGACGGCCACTCATGCCGTCAGGCGCTCACGCAGCCCGGACACCCCATGCGGCGCATCCGGGAGACACGTCACACGGGGTCATCGACTCACAGGTCGGGGTTTCATCAATGACCCTTCTCTTTGGCAACAGGAGGTGCGGGTGTGACCGCACGGCTGCCAGCGCGGCGGCGCGCAGGCGAGGTGTCCACGCGCGGCACATTGTACACGCGTTTTGGGGGCGCCTTGCGCCCGAGGCGGCCAAAGCTTGCAAAAAGCTGACGGGGCGGCACGCCTGCGCACCGCCCCGTCGCATCGCTAGTTGTCCGAGCCAGACCCGCTCGAGGAATCCGAGCCGCTCTGGTCGCTCGAGCTGTCATCGCCCTTGATCTTCGTGGGCCACACGCAGCCGTCCGGCATCGTGGCGTCGCCGTTTGCGATGTCGGCGGGAATGGAGCTGTCGGACTTCATGAGCTCGCTCACGGTCACGAACTCGTAGCCCTCGTTCTGCAGCTTCTCGATGATCTGGGGCAGGGCCTCGACGTCCTGGTCCCTGTTGCCGCCGCCGTCGTGCATGAGGATGATGCTGCCGCTCGTGACGTTCTTCGTGGAGTTCTCGACGATGGCGTCGACTCCCGGGCGCTTCCAGTCAAGCGAGTCCTGGTTCCACAGCACGCTCACGCTCGCAAGCCCGCCGGACTTGAGCCAGGCCTTCTCGGTGAAGTCGCCGTAGGGTGGGCGGAAGCCGGTCGTCTTGACCCCCGTCGTGGACTCAATCGTGGAGAACGTGGACGAGAACTCCTTCTGCAGGGCCTCGCTGTCGAGCAGCGAGAGCTGCTGGTGCTGGTAGGTGTGGCTCATGACCTCGCTGCCACGGTCGCAGATCTTCTTGGCGAGGTCGGGGTACTCCTCGATGTTCTGGCCAAGGTTGAAGAACGTGGCGTGGATACCGTACTTGTCGAGAATGTCCAGGTAGGCGTCCGTGTACTTCTCGGCGGGTCCGTCGTCGAACGTGAGGGCCACGAGCTTTCTGCTGTCGTCGTCGGGCGAGATCTGGTGGACGGAGACCACGGCGTTCTGCGTCTCCTCGATGGTGTCGCCGCGGGCCGTCTCGCCGGACTGCTTGCCCGTGCGCATCTCGTAGCTGCCGGGCTTGGGCCACTGGGAGACGTAGCTGAGGTTGCCCCAGGCGTCGCCGCCCATCTCGAGCTGCGGGTCCTCGGTCATGACCTGGACGTCGTAGTCCTCCATGCGGTCGCCGCCGTCGGAGATATCGAGCTCGTCGCCGGGAGAGACGCGGTAGTTCTTGGCGTCGTCCTCGGAGAGCTCGTTGCCGCCGAGCTTTGCGGTGTAGGCGTAGCCCGCGCCCTCCTCGAGGCGCTTGCCCGAGACGGACACGAGGTTGCCGGCCTTGGGCGAGAGCTCGGCCGTTTGGATGACCTGCTCGCAGGTGCTGCCCACGCGAATGCTCGTGGCCGTGCCGTTCAGCGTGATCTCCACCTTGCGGTTGGACCACAGGAGCACGCCGATGATGGCGACGATCGCCACGGCGACGATGCCCACGATGACGTTGCGTGCGCCCGAGGGTGCCGAGCGTCGGCGATTGAGGCCCGAGGAGCGCGAGCCGCCCGTGATGCCGGAGGCCAGCACCGCCATGCCGCCGGCGAGGCGAGTGCCCGCCGAGTTGCGGGGGTGCGCGCCATTGCGGCCACGGGGCTGAGCGCCATAGCGGGACCTGCCGCCATAGCGCGGGCGCGAGGAGGACGGGCGGCCCGAGGCGTTGGCGCGAGGCCGCGCGCTTTGCGGACGCGCCTGCGAGCGGGGGCTCGGCGAGGAGGCATAGGCGCGACCGTCCGTGCGCGGACGAGAAGACGCGTGAGCGTCGCGAGCAGACGGCCTGGGCGTGCCGGCCTGGCGCGGGCGGGCGTCTGTCTCTATTCCAATCTGGCGGCGGCGGCGAAATGGGGGGGGTGCCGCGACTCTGCTGGTAGGATGCGCCGTCTGGGCGACGGGTGCCATCGCGGCGTGGGTAGTCGCGATTGTCTCGGCGACCGCGCGGGTCACCGTAGGAATTCTGGTTGTAGGGCATGTTCGTCCGATCCTCTTGCCAGGAGGCCGAGGCCCGCCCGTGGCTCGCTTGGCTGCCCCGCGCGGAATCTCGCTACTTGCTGGCTTCCTTGAACTCACGCAGGAAGCCGGAGAACATGCCCTTCGTCTTGCCGAGCTGCTCGCCAACCGCGTGCGCGACCTTCGCTCCATTATCTGCGGACGTCAAGGAGGATGCCACCCCGTTTCCGGCGGTCGCAGGTCCCTCGGCAGTAGTGCCCGCGGCCTCGTCGTAGCTCTCCTTGGCCTCCTGCACCTTGCGCTTGGCCTTGCCGATCATCTTCCCAAGGCCGTGGGAGCCCTTGTCGACGGCCTTGGCCGCGGCGTCGTCGAACTTGGCGGTCGCCTTCTTGGCCTCGTCCTTCGCATGGGCGTAGCCCTCGCCCGCCTTGGCGGCAAGGCCTCCGGAAAGCTCGAGGTCAGCTGCGGCGTCTCGCACGATCATGCGGCCCTTGTCGTAGCGAACGACCCACGCGGCGGGAATCTCGAAGTAGCCCACGAGGCCGCCGGCGGTGTTGCCCTCGTTGGCGCAGAAGCAGTCGACGTCACCGGTGGCCACGTCAAAGCTCGCGTCCATGACGTAGCCAAGGAACTTGCCAGACTCGCAGATGACGTCGGCACCCTCCCAGATGATGCAGGTGTCGAGGTCGAGGCCCAGGCGCTTGCACGCCTCCTCGTCAAACGACTCCTTGGTGCCCGCGCACAGAAGACCGCCCTCGTGAAACTCGATGCAGTCGAGCGGGACGAAGCGGTCGTCCCGCTTCACCATGCCCGCGACGTCCGGCCGGCGCACCATGATGCCCACGACGCGGCGGCTGTCAGGCGAGAAGACGAGGTTGTGGACCTTTCCGTAGCGCTTGGGCTCCGGCTGCTCCCCCGCCTTGGCCTGCTTGCGCGAGACCTTTCCCGGCACGAAGACCCTCGTGCGGATGAGCTGACCCATCATCTGCTTTGCCATTGCGCACCCATCTCAAAAAGACGGGGCGCCGACGGTCTCCCGCGGCGCCCCGCATCCAATCGATTGCGAGACCCTAGGCCTCGGCGTCCTCGGAGCTCTCCTCCACGTGGACGTCGACCGCCTCCGTGGCGGGAGCCTGGGGAACGGCGGCGCCGACCTTGTCGGCAACGGCCGTGGCCGTGCTGGTGACGGTGTCAGCGGCGGCGGCCACGTTGTCGGACAGCGTGCTGCGAAGCTGGTCCATGCGCTCGCGGGCGAGGTCGATCTTGGCACGCAGCTCGTCGGTCGTGGCGTCAACCGTGGGGCGAAGGCCGCTGATGCGGTCATTGACGGCGTTGCCGCCCTTCTCGTAGGCATCCGCGGCGGCATCCCAGGCGTCGTTCATGACGTCAGCGGCCATGGCGCGGCTCTCGGCGCCAGAGCGCGGGGCCAGCAAGATGCCGGCAGCGGCACCAACGGCCGCACCAAAGACGCTTCCCAGGACAAATCCAGCTGCACCCTTGCTCATAGCTGCCTCCTTTGGCGCCCGCATGCGCGCGAGCGCTCGTTGTCGGTCGTTCATTGTTGGCGATTATACCCAGCTGCGGGACTACGCCTCGTCCTTATCGGGAACGGGATCCGCCTGCGGCTCATCGCCCTGCTCGGCGGCGGGCTCGGGGTCCTCAGCGGCGTCGACGGGGGCGTCAGCGGACTCAGCGGCCTCCGCGTCACGAGCGGCCTCGCGCTCGGCGATTTGCTCGGCGTTCTCCACGAGGTCGCGGATGCCGGAGACGATGGCCTCGACGTCGGGCTTGGGGTCGGCGCCGCCCGAGTAGGCCCACTGCAAGATCCAGGCCGCGCTCGACAGGGCCGAGGCCACGAGGACGTCGTCGGGGCAGGCAAGCTGCACGTCATAGGTGCGCGGCTCGCCCGTGACCTCCCACGTGCGCCCGCATGACACGTCGCCGCCCAGGCCCGTGCGGGCCATGAGCTCGATCGTCACGTGCTCGAGGAGGTGGGCCACCTCGGTGGAGCCCATGACGTCGCGGAACGTCTCGCCAGAGTCTCCCAGGCAGGCGTGGTCCACGATCTGGGGGAGCAGGTTGTAGACGTGCGTCGTGCCAACGAGGTCCTCGTCGGTCATGAGGGGACCGCCATTGGCGACGGTGACGCGGGCGGTGAAGTGCTTGGGCGCCACGGCGACGCGGCGGATGTCGATGAGCTGAGCCATGCATGCTCCCTTGTGCTTGTGTGTGGTCGCCCGCGCCAGGCAGGTTGCCCGTGTGGCAAGGCGGCTGGCGCGCACGCGCCTACCCAAATGGTAGCCGAATTGGCGCGGCGCTCCCCTACTCAGACTCCTCGGGCTTTGGCTGCGGAGCGGGCGCCGTGACGCGCAGCAGCGCGATGCGGCGGCCGCGCATGGACTGCACGCGGAACGTGTAGCCCTCGACCTCGAAGGCGTCCCCGGGGCTGGGCACGGAGTCCGCGAGCTCGAGGACGAAGCCGGCCACCGTCTCGTACTCGTCGGAGTCCTCGATGGGCCAGCCCAGGTCGCGGGCGTCGTCGATGGAGAAGCGGCCGTCAACGAGCCATTCGCGCTCCGACAGGCGCGTGAGGTACTTGTTGTCGGGGTCGAACTCGTCCTCGATCTCTCCCACGACTTCCTCGACGATGTCCTCGATCGTGATGACGCCGGCCGTTCCGCCGTACTCGTCCACGACGATGGCCATCTGGTCATGACGCTGCTGCATCTCGGAGAGCAGCGGGATGATGTCCTTGGTGTCGGGCACAAAGACCGGGTCACGAACGAAGTCGCGGACGGGCTTGTCGGCCGCGTCCTTGTCGACGATGGGGCCCAGGATGTCCTTGATGTGGGCCACGCCCACGATGCGGTCGATGTCCTCGTGGAACACCGGAATGCGCGAGTAGCCCGTACGGCGCATGAGGGCGAGGACCTGGCCCAGGGTCTCGGTGTCCTCGACGGCGGTGAGGTCCACGCGCGGCACCATGACCTCGCGGGCAATGGCGTCTCCCAGGTCGAAGATCTCGTGGATCATCGACTTCTCCTTGTCGGAGAGCTCGTCCGCGTCCGTCACCATGTAGCGTATCTCCTCCTCGGAGACCTCCTGGCGGTCATCGGCGGACTTGATGCCCAGAAGGCGGCTCAGGCCGTCGGCAGACTTTGACGTGAGCCACACAAGCGGGGCCACCGCGCGGGAGAAGCCGCGCAGGAACGGCGAGACCGACTTTGCCACGGACTCGGCGTTGGCCAGCGCGATGCGCTTGGGAACGAGCTCGCCGGCCACGATGGAGACATAGGAGACGATGACCGTGATGACGATGGGTGCGACCGCGGTGCAGATGCCAGCCGGGGCGCCCAGCGAGATGAGCCACGCGGCAAGCGGGTCGGACAGCGTGGTGGAGGCCACCATGGCCGAGAAGAAGCCCACGAGCGTGATAGCCACCTGGATGGCCGCGAGGAACTGGCCGGAGTCCCCGGAGAGCTCGAGCGCCACCTTGGCGCGCTTGTCGCCCTCGTCCGCGTCATGCTCGAGAACGGCGCGCTTCGCCGCGACGAGCGCGGACTCCGACATCGAGAAGTAGCCGTTGGCGATGGTGAGAACGAGCGTGAGGATGATGCTGAGCGCTACTCCCATGACGGCACCTCCCCGCACGTCAAGGTTGCGAGCGGGCTCGCAACGCGGCGAGCCTCGTGCGGGCACCTACTGTGACAGTCTCCGGTGTCGTTCTTGGCGTTCATGTTCTCCTCGCTCATGGCATGCCGGCATGACTGCCGGCTCTGACCGGAATGCCCCGGCCTGGCCGCCGGCTCGTTCGCCGGCTGGGCGCGCATCGCGCGTAGGGTTGAGTATACCCAGCGCAGGGCCTGCGGCGTCTTGGGCGGGTTCACTCGTAACACGGCGATTGAAATCGTTATGTAAGTTCATATCTCCCATGGTTTGCGGAACGTCTATGACAATAAGCACCACTTGCGGGCAAGATTTAACCGTTTACAGATGACATATTGCTATAGATAATCTATTGTTCTGACATATTAGCTAAGCAAACTGAGCGGATGTAGCCGCTCGCCCGTAGGAAGGATATGCCATGGCACGCTGGACCCTCGACGAGCTCTCTCGCCTCATCGACCACACGAACATCCACGCCGACGCCACGGAGGAGGACCTCGCCAAGCTCTGCGACGAGGCCAAGGAGTATCACTTCAAGATGGTCGCCATCAACCAGGTGCCCGTGAAGTTCTGTTCCGAGCGCCTCGCCGGCACCGACATCGACACCGGTGCCGCCATCAGCTTCCCGCTCGGCCAGACCTCCATTGCCTCCAAGGTCTTCGAGACCAAGGACGCCCTGGCCAACGGTGCCAACGAGATCGACTACGTCGTGAACCTCACGCAGGTCAAGGCCGGCAACTGGGACTACGTCGAGGACGAGATGGCCCAGATCGTCGCCGTTTGCCAGGAGGCCCGCGAGGCCACGGGGCTTCCCATCCCCTGCAAGGTCATTCTCGAGACCTGCCTGCTCACCGACGAGGAGAAGGTCAAGATCTGTGAGATCGCCACGCGCGTGAAGCCCACGTTCGTGAAGACCTCCACCGGCTGCTCCACCGGCGGCGCCACGGTAGAGGACGTCAAGCTCATGAAGGCCACCGTGGGCGACGCCGTGCAGGTCAAGGCCTCCGGCGGCATCCGCGACACCGACACCTTCCTCGGCATGGTTCGCGCCGGCGCCACGCGCATCGGCTGCTCGGCCGGCATCCCCATCATCAACGAGATTCGCCGCCGCTTCGAGGAGCAGGGCGTCGACTCCATCGAGCTGTAGGGTCCGCACCGCACAAGACCGCACCCTCTTTGAGCGAGCGCCCGCCGGATAACCCAGGATCCAGCGGGCGCTCGCCTCATATATATGTGGCAAGGAGGCCGGTGCCAGCCATCCCCGCTGGAGGGCTACGCCTCCTCGCGACTGACGTTGAACTCGAACGTGTTGTTCTCGCCGCGGTAGGTGGCCACGGAGTACTCGACGGCCCGGCCATCGGCCTCACGTCCCACGGTGTGGAACAAGAACAGCGGGTCCCCCACCTCGACGTCAAGCAGCGCCGCCGTGGCGGAGTCCGCCTTAATGACGTCCAGGCGACGGTGCGCCTGCGTCACGGGATGGCCCTCGTCGGTCATGGCACCGTACATGCGCTGCGTCGTGAAGTCATAGCTCTCGAAGTTGGGGTAGGGCTCGACGGGAATGTAGCTCTCGACGAACACGTTGGGCCTCTCGTCCACGTAGCGAAGGCGCACGAGCTTGTAGACCTCCGCACGGGGCTTGAGCTCAAGGTTCGTGGCGACCTCCTCGCTGGCCTTCTCGCGCTTGAAGATGACGACCGTGCTGCGAACGACGCGTCCCTCGCGGCTCATGTCCTCCTCGAAGCTGCGGACGCCCATCGTGAGGCCCTGGGAGACCTTGGGCTTGGTGACGATGGTGCCGCGGCGCTTACGCTTCTCGATGTAGCCGTCGTTCGCGAGGATCTGCAGCGCCTGGCGAATCGTGGGGCGGCTGACGCCATAGCTCTTCGCAAGCTCGACCTCGGGAGGGATGATGTCGCCCTCCTTGTAGGTGCCATCCTTGATCTTTGCGAGAAGGTCGTCCTTGATCGACGAGTAAAGCGTTGCCATGGTTCTTCCGATTCGACGTACCCGCACAGGCGTGGGTATTGTTAGTCTGTATATTATATATGTTAACCATATTTGTTAGGTTTGCTAATCACAAGACGAGGCACACAAAAAGAGCCGCCGACGCCTGCGCCAGCGGCTCCCATGTCTTGCACCTGCGATTACTACCTAAAGCTCGCGAAGCTCCTTGAAGATTTCCGCATAGGGGCGACCCTTGCCAAATACCGCGCTTGTGCCAAGCACGGCTCCGTCAACGCCCATCTTGTCCGCCTTGGCAATCACCTGCGGCGAGCAGGCGCCATCGATGATGACCTTGTAGCCGTACTTGTCCTTCGCGGCGACGAAGCGTTCGATCTTCTCGTCCACGTAGTCGAGGTACTTCTGGCCCGAGAAGCCCGGGTTCACGGTCATGACGAGCACGTAGTCAACGACGGGCAGCGACGTCTCAACCGTCTCGAAGTTGACGCCCGGGTCAACGACGAGGCCGGGGTGAGCGCCCAGGCGCTCGATCTGCAGCAACGTCGAGTTGATGGTGGGCTCGGCCTCCTGGTGCACGTAGACGATCTGCACGCCAGCCTTCACGAGCAGGTCGATCGTCGTGGGCTCGTGCGTGGCCATGAGGTGGACGTCGCACGGCACGGTGGAGCGCTTGCAGATGGCCTCCACGTCGCCGATGCCCAGGCCCAGGTTGGGGACGAAGTGGCCGTCCATGACGTCAAGGTGGAAGCCGTCGCAGCCGGCGGCCACGAGCTCGTCGACCTCCTCGCCCAGGCGAAGGAAGTCGGCACACATCATCGAGGGGAGAAGCAGCATTGCACGCCTCCTAGGCGGTCGTCATGAACAGGGTCACGTCGCCGTCAAGCGAGAGGGACTCGCCGCGCGGCAGCAGGAACTGGTCGCCAACCGTGATGTCCTCGCCGTTGGCGCGGCCGGCGCCGCGGGCCACGGTGACGAGCTCGTAGGGGCCGGCCTCGAGTTCGGCAGGACCGGTGATCTCGAGCTTCTCGACGGTGAATGAGTCGTTGGAGACGAGCGTGGTGCGCTTCATGCCCGGTAGCTCCACCGTGGTGGGCTTGGCGGAGTTCACCATCTCGGACTTGTCGTAGTGCAGCGTCTCGATGGCCGGCTCCAGGTGAAGCTCGCGCAGCGAGCCGTCGGCCTGCACGCGGTCGTAGTCGTAGAAGCGGTAGGTGACGTTGGTGGACTGCTGGATCTCATAGACCACGGTGCCCTTGCAGCACGCGTGCAGCAGACCGGCCGGGATGTAGACGAAGTCATCGCGCTTCACGGGCAGGTGGCCGATGAGGTCGTCCCAGCGGCCCTCGTCGATGTAGCCGCGCAGGTCCTTCTCGTCAGTGGCGTTGTGGCCAAAGACGATGGCGGCGTCGGGCTCGGCCTCGAGGAAGTACCAGCACTCGTTCTTGCCATAGGGAAAGCCGAGAGGGACGGCGTGCTCGGTGTCGGGGTGGACCTGGATGGAGAGGTCGTCCTCGGGGCCCAGCAGCGACACGATGACCGGGAAGACGCGATCCGTGTCACCAAAGAGCTCGGAGTGCTCGCTCCATAGCTCGCCGAGGGTCTCGCCCTCGTACTCGCCGGAGACGCAGACGTTGGACTCGTCGCCCTGGACGGCGAAGGCCCAGGCCTGGCCAACGCCATCGGGCATCCAGTCATAGTGCCAGTAGTCACGGACGGTCGTGCCACCCCAGACGGTCTTCTTGGGGATGGGCTTGAAGCGCAGGAGTGCCATGTTGTGTTCCCTTCATTGGACGCAAGCGGTCGCGGTGGCAATGGCACCGGGGTCGATTGCCAACGCCGCCGCTTGCCCTTGGCTGACAAACAGAGGCAGGCCCCGGGAGCCGCAAGGGCTGCCCGGGGCCTGGACTAGAGCGGACGAGTGGGAAGGGCCCGCTCAGACGGTCAGGTTCTCAGCCCTTAGAAGACGCCGATCACGCAGAGGACAGACACGGCCACGCAGAGGATGATGATGACCTTCGTGGGCGAGTACTGCTTCTTGTTGAGCATCCACCAGGTGAGCAGGACCGCGATAAGCGGCAGGATGCCGGGGAAGCAGCCGTCGAGGGTGTCCTGCAGCGGCTTGAACTCGCCGCCCATTGGGATGTTGAGCGTCGTGGTGAGGGCGATGTTGCCGGCAGACAGGGCGCCGATGACCATGATGCCCAGCACGTTGAAGGCGTCCGTGAGACGACGGGCGGCCTCGCCGACAATCATGTCGACTGCGCCGACGCCGAGCTTGTAGCCCATGCGGAAGCAGAAGAACGAGATGGCCGGGCCAATGATGCCCCAGGTGATGATGTAGAACAGCGGGCCGATCGCGGAGCCGCCGGCGGCGAGGCTCATGCCGATGGAGAGCAGGATCGGGACGATGATGCCCTGGACGATGGAGTCGCCGATGCCGGCCAGCGGGCCCATGAGGGCGGTCTTGACGTTGTTCGGCATGTCCTCGGACACCTCGCCGCCGAGGGCGATGTTCTCCTCGAGGGAGGCGACGATGCCGTTGACGATCGTGCCGGTCTGGGGCTCGGTGTTGTAGAACACGGACTGGCGGGTGAGCAGGCGGCGCTTGGCCTCGGGGTCGTCAGCGTAGTACTTGTTGGCGAACGGGATGTAGGACCAGGCGAAGGCGTGGGCCTGCAGCTTCTCGTAGCTCATGGAGGACAGGTGGGTGAAGGCCCAGCGCAGCCAGAGCTGGTTCAGGTCGTGGTTGGTAAGGCCCTGCTTGCCGTTGGGGCCAACCTTGGGCTCGATTTCCTTTGCCATTTTCGTTGTGCTCCCTTCTTAGAACAGGTCGTCGTCTTCGTAGGAACCGTCGGCGTTCTCGCCGGCGTTCTCGGCAGGCGCGGCGGCAACCTTGCCAGAGGACTGGTACACGAGGTAGGCGACGAGGGCGGCGATGAAGACGATGGCGACCATCGGCAGGCCGGCGAAGGCCAGGAGCACGAAGCCGGCGAAGAAGTAGATGAGCTGGATCTTCTCCTTGATGACGATGTTCATCAGCATGCCGATGCCGAGGGCGGGCAGGACGCCGCCGAGGACGGAGATGATGTGCGTGACGATCTCGGGCACGGAGCTGAGCAGGGTGTCAACGAGGCCCTGGCCAAGGTAGATGGCGAGGAACACGGGGACGGCGCGCAGGAAGAACGTGCAGATCTGCGGGTAGACGACGTGCCACAGGGTGATGCCGCGGTCGTTGTTCTCCTCGGCGGCCTTCTGGGCACCGTTGTTGAAGAAGGAGTACAAGGCCATGCGGGTGTTGTAGAAGATCAGGCCGAAGGTCTGGCCGATGAGCACGGAGAGCGTCACGGCGACGGCCGGGTCCTTCGTGGTGGCAAGGGCCAGGCCGATGCCGCCGTAGGTGGCGTACGTGATCTCGGAGTTCGTGGCGCCGCCCGTGGAGAGGTTGGCGATGAACACGGCCTGGACGGCAACGCCGCACAGGACGCCGGCCGTCACGTCACCAAAGACGAGGCCGCACAGAAGGCCACCGACGAGCGGGCGGCCAACCATGTAGAAGCTGCCCGTAATGCCGAACATCGGCGCGGACTCGATGGCGCCCAGGTAGCAGAACACGCCACACATAAGCGCTGGGAAAAGCAGTTCCATTTCTCCTCCTTCAACGATGGAACCCTTGCTCCGGCTTATCGCCGGCATTGCCCGCCCGCAGGCAAGCGTCTTTCTCCTTGCGAAGCGTCCGTGGACCGCGACCCTCCCCAAGGGGCGCGAACCACAAGCAGGCGCTAGGCGGACTGGTACTTGGCCTTCATGGCCGGCCAGGCGATGGGCGAGTTGTCCGGGATCAGCTGGAACTCGACCTTCACACCCTGCTCCTCGAGGTAGTCGAGGGCCACAACGTCCTCGTCGTTCAGGCACACGGCGTTGCCCATGGGCTTGGTGTTGGGGCGGGCGCCGTTGAGGTTGCCGATGTTGAGCACGGGGCCAAAGTTGCCACCGGCACGCACGATGTCGGCAAAGCCGGTCGTGGAGTCAGAGATGATGTAGAAGTTCTTGCTGGAGGCGTGGACCTTCTCGAGGGCCTTGACGCCCTGCTCGACGTTGTAGATGCCAAGCTTGAGGTTAGCGGCCGCGGCCTTGAGGACCTTCTTGCGCAGGTCGTCGGCGGCGACCTTGTCGCTGATGACGATGATCGAGTCGACGGGCTTCTTGGCGACCCAACGGGTCATGGTCTGGCCGTGGATGACACGGTCGTCGACGCGAGCGAGAGTGATTGCCATGATTCCTCCCATGTCTCTCTTGCTTATCCTTCGGGGTCAGCGCCCCGCAGATTCCTCGGGGTTCACGCCCCGTAGATCCCTTGTGAGTTGGCCGCCGCTCGGGCGGCGCGGCATGGAGGGGGCTCCCCTTCGGCGAATCGCCAGCCCCTCCCGCCGGCTAGAACAGGTCGTCCTCGTCATCATCCGAGACGTCAGCAGGCATCTGCGCAGCCACGACGCCAGCAGACCCGGCCATGAGCGCGGCGGAAGCAACCGCGTCAAGGTCGTCAGAGCTCATCGCGAGCACGCCAGCCTCGAGAAGCATCGAGAAGTTGGCGCCCGCCACGAGCCTGATGTGCTCGGGATTGGTGAGGAACAGGGCGTATGCCTCGTTGTACGGCGTGCCGCCGAGAAGATCGGCGAGGATGAGCAGGTCGCCCTGGGCGAGCAGCTCATTGACACGCGCGGTGAGACGGTCGCGGAAGTCATCGATGCCCGTGTCCGTGAGGCTCACGGTGCTCACGTGATCGGCGCCCGCAGCCATCATGTGGAAAGCGTCAAGGAGTCCCTCGCAGAGGCTGCCATGTGATGTGAGCAATATGTTCATTGAATTCCTTTCGCTATGTCCTGATCTGTAGAATACATATTCACCAAGCAGCCACATTTGATGGGCTGATTCCAAATGGCGAACGGCTTGTTTTCGGTCGCGAATGGTACTTATTTGCTTCATAGCGGATTTATTGTTCTTACATTTAGCGGTTTTTCACCGTTTTGTAAGCTCCTTAGTGGTATCCTAGCGGCAGCACAGGTTTTCACACATATATGTGTGAACAAAATTGCCGGACAAACACCGGCACAAATGGCGGATCCGCTCACGGAACCGCAGAAAGGGGAAGCACATGGCAACCTACACGCTTGACGATCTCGCTCGTCTCGTTGACCACACGAACCTGCACGCAGACGCAACCGAGGCAGATATGGCCAAGCTCTGCGACGAGGCCAAGGCCTATCACTTCAAGATGGTCGCCATCAACCAGGTCCAGTCCAAGTTCTGCTCCGAGCAGCTCGCTGGCACCGATATCCACACCGGCGCCGCCATCGCGTTCCCCCTTGGCCAGACGTCCATCGCCGCCAAGGTCAACGAGACCAAGGACGCCATCGCCAATGGTGCCAACGAGATCGACTACGTCGTGAACCTCACGCAAGTCAAGGCCGGCAACTGGGACTACATCAAGGATGAGATGACCCAGATCGTCGAGGTCTGCCGCGAGGCCAGCAAGGGCCGCAACGAGGAGATTCCCTCCAAGGTCATCTTCGAGAACTGCCTGCTCACCGATAACGAGAAGGTCAAGCTCGCAGAGATCGCCCGCGAGGTTGAGCCCACGTTCATCAAGACGAGCACCGGCTTCTCCACCGGCGGTGCCACCGTCGAGGACGTGAAGCTCATGAAGGCCCACTGCGGCGACAAGGTCCAGGTCAAGGCCGCCGGCGGTATTCGCGACGCCGACACGTTCCTCGACATGGTTCGCGCCGGCGCCACGCGCATTGGCTGCTCGGCCGGCATGCCCATCATCGACGAGCTCAGGCGTCGCTTCGAGGAGCAGGGCATCGACTCCATCGAGCTGTAGACGGCTCGTCTGGCGGCTACCGCTCATACTGGCGGTAGCCGCCTTTTTGTTCTCGCGCGGGTCTTGCCCAGGCTGCCCGCTCACCTAGGAGGAACCATGGGACCAATTCTTCTCGAACCCACCTACATCTCCCCCATCTGGGGAGGCTCGCGCATCTCCGAGGCGCGGGGCCTGCCACACGGCGGTGATGTCAACAATGGCGAGGCGTTCGACGTCTCGGCGCACGAGGGCATCTGCACCACGGTGGCAAACGGGCCGTACGCCGGCATGAGGTTCGATGAGTTTCTCGCCCAGCACCACGACGAGGTCATCGGCGACCTTGATGACGACGCCACGATCCAGGTGGTCTCCATGGACCCGAGGGAGTTCCTCTCCGTGCAGGTCCACCCCGACGAGGCATACGCCCAGGCAGCCGAGGGTGACCACGAGAAGGCCGAGAGCTGGTATATCCTGCATGCCGAGCCCGGCGCGGAGCTCATCGCCGGCTGCTCGACGGATGACGTCGACGCCCTGCGCGCCGCAGCGGCGGACGACACGATTGGCAACCGCTACGGCAAGCGCGTCGAGATGCACGAGGGTGACTTCATCCTCATCCCGGCGGGGACCATGCACGCACTTGGCCCGGGGATCTTTGCCGTTGAGATTGGCTCGTTTGGCAACACGACGTACCGGCTGTGCGACTGGGGACGCGGGCGCGAGCTGCACGTTGAGAAGGGCTTTGACGTACTCAAGACCGGTAACGAGCCAAGCGTTCGCCACCTCGGGCTCTATGACGAGAGCGCGGGCACGCGCGTGCGCACGGGTGTCGAGCACGAGCTGTTCGTCTCGAATGTCGTGGATGTCGCCGGCGAGTGGAGCTGCGAGGGCACCGGGCGCTATCAGGTGCTCACGTGCGTCCACGGCGATGCGGTTGTCGAGACGGATGAGGGCACGGTTGAGCTGCCGTACACGATGTCTGCCGTGATTCCCGCCTGCGTGCGGAGCTTCACCGTGCGTGGCAACTGCCGCGTGCTGCAGAGCTTCCGCCCGTAGGGTGGCGGCAAATCACCGAGCCAACGATTGGAGGCACCCATGAGACAGCGCATTGCAATCACCGGGGCGAACGGATATCTTGCGAGCCTCGTGCAGCGCTACAACGCGGAGCGCTTTGAGTTCGTTCGTGTGAGCCGCGCCGACGTGGACTATACGAAGCCGGACGAGGTAGCGCGGTTCTTTAGCGACCTTGACTTTGACCTGTTGTTTCACACGGCGGCGAACGCCACGACGGCAGACTGCGAGAACGATCCGCACGGCACGCATCTCGTGAACTGCGACTCGGCCATCGAGATCGCAAAGGTGTGCGAGGAGCGCGGGCGGCGCATGCTGTTCATCTCAACCGAGCAGCTGTTCAACGGCAAGAGCGAGCCAGGTCCGTTTGGCGAGGACGTCGAGCCCAACTGCGTCACGAACTACGGCCTGCAAAAGGCCGAGGTAGACGCATGGCTGCAAGCGAATTCGAGCGATTATGTGACCCTGCGCCTGTCGTGGATGTTCGGCATGGCCATGCCTGGCGTCAAGCCCTCGCCAGGCATCGTGGGCAACGTGCTCAAGGCCATGCGCAGTAACACGCCGACGAAGTTCACCGTGAACGAGAAGCGTGGCATGACCTATGCCCAGCAGCTCGCGGACAACTTCGCTGCCATTTGCGAGCTTGAGAGTGGCACGTACCACTTCGCCGCCGCCAACGGGTCGAATGCGGGCGATGGCATGAGCACGTATGAGTGCGCCAAGCTCGTGGCACGCAAGCTTGGCTATGGCGAAGCGGACATCGAGAGGCTCATCCTCCCCAATCCCGATCGCTACGCCGACCGCTTCCGCGACTTCCGCCTCGATGCCAGCAGGCTTGAGGGGCGCGGAATCAAGCTTGGCACGTTCGAGGACAACGTCGACCGCTGCCTTGCCGACTTTGGATGGGCCTAGAGGACGCCGCCGCTAGCGACGCCGCCATAGGGGGCCGCCAATCGCACGATTGGCGGCCCCCTATTTGTGTGGACAAGCAATCTACGTGAGTCGCCAGGGATTTTCTCGCCGCAAAGTCGAGAAGTGTACGAGCTCCTGCTACTTTAACGGACAGGCTTCTCCCAATGCCATGTGAACATGCAGATAGATTGAGCGATAGTCATAAGCCGACTTCAAGAATTCCTTTGAACAACCCCACTGCTCGTACATTTCTGCTGTTTACGACGGACGCTAAGCCACAACTATACGTAGAACGACTATTCGCTCTTCAAAGAACCCCTAGATCGGCCATCATTTGCATACGGCGAGAAGCCATCTTTGGCGACAGCTCTTTACGAAACGGTTCGAGACCGTTCTTCCTTCTAATGAGCCTGGCTATTCCGTCCATACGACCTTCGTCACGTAGCTGGTCTTTTGAAATAAACAGACAAGATTTACCCATCATCATGAGGGCATTTTGGCGAGTCTCATCCGAAAGCCTGTCTTCGCTTTTCTCATGCCACTCCCTTCCCTGGTACTCAACATCAAGGCCAGCGTCCTCGAACAACAGATCGGCAATGAGCTTCGAACGGGAGCACTCTCTTGCAGCCTCTTCGCTGAGACAAATATCGGCATTCAATCTTGGCTTTCCGCAACCCCATCCGCCAAGGTCGCGTGGAAGGCTCAGCATAACCGCCAGCGCAGTCTCTCTCGGGGATGCAGAGTTGTCCATAGCGAGCCTTCCAACCTGACGCATCGTTCTAATTCCTCTGCACTCCGCCGACACGCAGACCAGGCAATTCAGCCTCGCTACGCTAGTCAGCGAAATAACATCCCACTCACACTGTCCATTACTCGATATCGAATATGAGCCGGAGAGCTCCATGGCGAGCGCAATTGACTTATAGAGGCCAAGGCTATGCGCAAGCTGCATAACCACAAGTTCCGGGGAGCACATGAACACTCCCGGCTCGACTGGAACAAGCAGTCCGTCAGCTATAGGCCCGCTCCACGTATGGCATACAAGGGCGGAGGACGGCCTTCTTGCTGGGCGTTTTCCGACGACAACGGTGAGAGGCATGCTTAGCCCCAAGATCGCCGCCACATGCCGAGCTCGTTCGAAGGCAAGGTTCGGCAGCTCGAGCGGGCGAAGCGAGGTGTCGGCAGCAAGGGCTTCCGCGTCGAGCGTGGTGAGCATCTCGTCGGGATACAGTTGGCCCAACAGCTCGCGCGTCCACATGGGGTCCTCGACGCGGACGCGGCGCCAGAACGCAAGCGCGCTCTCATAGCCGATCACAATCGACGAGCCCCTCTGGGGCCGCACAATCCCCGTCCCATACACGCCGCCGAAGCCGGAAACGCCAGCGAGCCTATCCACATCCTCCCCCTCCCTTTTGGGTGGGGCAGATACTAGAGGACCATCGACGAGTATCCAGCCACGGGAACAACTCGTCCCGCGAGCGGCTGTTTGATTCTTGTTAGATTTGCGTCAGACCTGCTAGAAAGCCATAAATTAGCAAGCGAGGCCCTGTTTTCGCGTCATCGAACCGGTGAACGGCACACAGAAAAACGGCCCCGCCGAGAAACCTCGACGGGGCCGCACCGCAAGCCTCAAAAGAAATCGCTACCTGCCGGCGGCACGACGACTCTGCCACTCCTCGGCAAGCTTTGCCTGCACCTCGTGCGGGACTTGCTCATAGCCGTCAATCTCGAGCGTGAACTCGCCCGTGCCACGAGACAGCGAGCGCAGGCGCGTGGCATAGTCGAGAACCTCGGCATACGGCACGCGCGCCTGGATGACCGTGGTGCCGCGCTCACCTGCGTTCATACCCTCGATGCGGCCACGGCTCGCACTCACGTCTCCCATGACGGAGCCGGCGTAGTCCTCGGGCACCGTGACCTCGAGCTTTGCCATTGGCTCAAGCACAACGGGCTCAGCGTCGGCGGCGGCCTTCTGGAAGCCGATGCGCGCTGCCGTCTTGAACGCCATCTCGTTGGAGTCGACGGAGTGGTAGCTGCCGTCGTAGCAGGCAACGCGGACGTCAATCATGGGGTAGCCGGCAACGATGCCCTCGCGCATGGTCTCCTGGACACCCTTGTCAACGGCCGGGATAAGGCCCTTGGGGATGCGGCCGCCAACAACCTCGTCCACGAACTCGTAGCCGCCGCCAGGATTGGGCTCGAGACGAAGCCAGCAGTCACCGTACTGGCCCGCGCCGCCCGTCTGCTTCTTGTGGCGACCCTGGGCGCTCGCCGTGCGGCGAATGGTCTCGCGGTAGGGCACGCGCATGGGCACGACGTGCGCCGTGACGCCGGCGCGGGCGGCCATGCGGTCGAGCAGCACGGAGACCTGGGCCTCGCCAATGGCGGAGATGACGGTCTGGCCTGTCTCCTCGTTGCGCGTGACCTTCATCGTGGGATCGGCGTCGCAACTCTTCTCCAGGAAGCTGAAGAGCTTGTCCTCGGTGCCGCGCTTGTCGGGCTCAATGGCAACCTGGTACAGCGAGTTGGGGAAGCGGAACGCCGCGGCCTCGACCTTGCCCGTGACGGACAGCGTGTCACCTGCCATGGCGGCGATCTTGGGCACCACGACGATGTCTCCGGCAGCCGCGCTCGGGACCTCGGTCATGTCACGGCCGACCATGCGGTAGATGTGCGCGAGGCGCTCCGGCTTGCGCGTACGAGCACACGTAAGCTCAAGACCAGGGGTAACGGTACCCGCAAGCACCTTCATAAGCGCGACGCGCCCATTCTGCTGATCGTTGAGGACCTTGAAGACGAATCCCACGGGACGGTCGTCGCCCTCATCGATATCGAGGTAGTCGCCGTTGACGAGGGGCACGGAGCCAAAGTCGCCAGCGCTGGGGAAGTAGGTCTCGATGTCATCCATGAGGCTCGTGACGCCCTCCTCGCGCGTGCAGGAGCCCGCGAACACCGGAACGAAGATGCGCTCGGCAATCGCCTTGGCGAGAAGACCCTCGAGCTCGTCCTGCGTGAGCTGGCCATCACCCTCGAGGTACTTGAGCATGAGCTCGTCGTCTGCCTCAACGACAAGCTCGCACAGGTGGGCGCGAGCGTCGTCTGCGGCGACACGCATGTCGTCGGGGATGTCGCACACGACGGGCTTGCCGGATCCGTCGAGGTGGCGGGCCTGCATGCGAATGACGTCGATGATGCCCTTGAAGTCGTCACCCACGCCCCACGGCAGCGTGACGGCACCAAGGCGCATGCCAAAGCGCTCCTGAAGCGCGGCAAGGGTGGCGTCATAGTGCGCCTCGGAGCGGTCGATGCGGTTCACGAAGACGGCGCGGGCAAGCGAGAGGTCCTCGGCGGCATACCACAGGCGCGTCGTGACGGCACCCGGGTCTCCGGCAGCGTCAACGACGAAGATCGCCGTCTCAACGGCGGACATGGCAGCGTAGGCGTCTCCAATAAAGTCGGGGTAGCAGGGGGCGTCGATGACGTTGAGGCGAGCACCGTTCCAAGGCACCGGGGCCATGGCGAGCTTGATGGAGAAGGAGCGCTTCTCCTCCTCGGGGTCGTAGTCGAGCGTGGGCTTCGTACCCTTGTGGCCACCCAGGCGGTTCGTGACGCCAGAGAGATGAAGCATGGCCTCGGCGAGCATCGTCTTGCCCACGCCACCTTGGCCGACGAGGGCAACGTTCCTGATCTTCTCGCTCATGATGACTCCCTCCGTTGAGGTCCGCGTGGCCCGGCGGGGAGGGAGAATCGCCGCACGCGACCCACCCAGACCGCTGGTCGAGTGGGCGTCGGGGTGCCCACGTGCACGCCACGGCATTCGTTGGCCTAACCGTACCCATCCCGCGGGACAGAAAAGCGCCCCGTGCGCCGACACGCGGCGAACGGGGCGCATGGCATGGCGGGCGGATGCCTACCGGGCCTTGACGTGCTATGCGGACGAGCCTTGGGGCTACTTCACGCGGCTCTCGGTGTTCCACCACTCGCCAAGCTGGGCGATGTTGCCGCGAATGTGCTCGCAGCTGGCACGGAACGCGGCCTGCTCGCGCTCATTGAGCGGCAGCTCGAAGGTCTCCTCGATGCCGTTGGCGCCCACGACGCACGGAATGGACGAGAAGATGCCCTCCTCGCCGTGCTCGCCCGTAAGCAGCGTGGAGCAGCAGGTCACGTAGTGCTCGTTGCCAAGAATCGCCTGGACGAGGCGAACGGCCGCCTGGGCCACGGCGTACTCGGTGCAGCCCTTGCCGGCATACGTCACGTAGCCGCCATGACGCGCCTCCTCCTCGCACTCGAGCTGGTCAAAGCCAAAGCGCTCGGGCTGCTCGGCCGCAAGGTCCGCAAGCGTCTTGCAGCCAAAGCTCACGCAGGACATGGCCGCAAACTGCGAGGCACCGTGCTCGCCGAGCATATAGGCATTGATGGAGTGCTGGTCCAGGCCCGTGCGCTTCGAGATGGCGTTGCGAAGGCGCGCGGAGTCCAGCGCGGTGCCCGATCCCACGATGCGCTTGGGGTCGCAGCCGGAGAGGCGCCAGATCTCGGTGCAGATGACGTCGCAGGGGTTGGAGATGGAGACCCACACGCCCTTGAAGCCGGCGTCGGTCACGCGGGCAACGAAGGTGCGCGCGATCTCGGACGTCACGAACAGCTCGCCGTCACGGTCCTTGGCGGCGCTCGCAACGTCGCCGGCAGCGTTCACAATGACGTCGCAGCCGGCGAGCTTCTCGTACTCGTCACCGCAGTTCACGATCTTGCAGTTGTGCGGGTAGAAAGACAGGGCGTCCGTGAAGTCCTGGCACTCGCTCGTGAGCTTCTGGTCGTTGATGTCGCACAGGTACAGCTCGTCGGCCAGACCCTGCATGAGAAGCGAGTTGGCCACGTGGGCGCCAACGTGTCCCTGACCGAGGACGCCAACCTTACGGATGTAAGCCATGTCGTATCCTTTTCTCTTAGACGATTGGGCCTCGCGCGCACCGCGCGGAACGCCCATGAATAATGGAACAACAGTAACACTCTGGGAGACGCCCAAAACCAGCATTGGTGGGCGCCGTGCAAGCTGGGAGAACCATGGGATTCAAGACGTACACATGCCCCATCGCAAAGTCGTGCGGCGGCTGCGAGTGGCTTGCCGTTCCCTACCCCATCCAGCTGCGCCGCAAGCGCGACGAGGTGCTGCGCCTGTTCGCCGACGTGCTGCCCGAGGGCGCCACCGCCCAGCAGCGCGAGGAGCTCGTGCCCATCCACGGCATGGACACGGACGGCATGGAGCCCACCCACTACCGGCACAAGGCGGCCACGCCGTTTGCGCCGGCCAAGCGCGGCAGCATCCGCTCTGGCTTCTACGCGCGAGGAACGCACCGCATCGTGCCGTGCGCGAGCTGCATCGTCGAGGCCCCGCACGCGCGAGAGGCGCTGCTAGCCGTTGCCCGCGCCGCCGAAGAGCTCCACATCCCCGCCTATGACGAGGACCACGGCCGCGGCCTTCTGCGCCACGCCGTCGTTCGCATGGGATACGCCACGGACGAGGCGCTGCTCACCATCGTCACGAACGGCGGGCAGATCGCCAGGGAGCGCCAGCTCGTCGAGCGCATCAGGGCACGCGCGCCCTTCGTGACGGCCATTGCGCAGAACGTGAACCAACGCCGCACGAACGCCATTCTCGGCCACGAGACCCGCGCGCTGTACGGCGGCGGGCGCATGGTCGACGAGCTGCTGGGCTGCGAGTTCGAGATTGGTCCCACGTCCTTCTACCAGACGAACCCAGCCCAGACCGAGGTACTCTACTCGCTGGCCATCGAGGGTGCGGGCCTTCAGGCTGGCATGCGCGTGCTCGACGCCTACTGCGGCATCGGCACGATTGGCATGTGCGCCGCCAAGCAGGTGGATGGCCTCCAGGTTGTGGGCGTGGAGCAGGTCGAGGGGGCCGTGGCGAACGCCCGCGCCAACGCTCGGCGCAACGGGTTGGCCGACCGCTGCAAGTTCGTCTGCGCCGACGCCACCGCCTACATGCGAGACGTCGCCAAGGCCGGTCGCGAGGGCTTCGATGCCGTCATCATGGACCCTCCGCGTGCCGGCTCCACGCCCACGTTCATCAACGGCGTGCTGGGCCTGGCGCCCGAGCGCGTCGTCTACGTGAGCTGCAACCCCGTGACGCAGCGTCGCGACCTCGAGCTGTTCCTCGCCGGCGGCTACGACATCGAAAGCCTCGAAGTCGTGGACATGTTCCCGCACACGAAGCATGCCGAGACCGTGCTGGTGCTGCGTCGGCACTAGAGAGAAGCGCGAGTGCAGCCTTTCGGTCACCTGGGGCCCCAAAACGGCCCCATACTGACCAATTAGCTACACTCGCGCTCCGTGAAGGCGAGAAAACGCCGAGAAGGCCCGTCGCTACTCCGGGTCGATGCTCACGCGCAGGCCGTCGCCCACGTGGACGCGGCCGGCGGCGAGCCAACCGATGACCTCGGGGTACAGCTCGTGCTCGATCTCGTGGATGTGGGCCTCGAGCTCGTCCACGCTCCAGCCCTCCTCCACCGGCAGCGCGCGCTGGGCGATGATGGGACCCTTGTCGTACTCCTCGTTGGCAAAGTGCACCGTGACGCCCGTGACCTTGACGCCGCGCTCGTAGGCATCGGCGATGGCGTGGGCCCCGCGGAAGCTCGGCAGCAACGCCGGATGCAGGTTCACCACGTGGTTGGGATAGGCGGCGAGCAGCGGCGCGTGGACCATGCGCATGTAGCCGGCCATGATGACATACTCGCAGCCATGGCTCTTGAGCTCGGCGGCAATGATCTCGTCGGCCCGCTCGGGGTCCGCGTACATCTCCTTGGACAGCGTGAGTGTCTGCAGCCCCGCGGCCTCGGCGCGCTTGAGCCCATAGGCGCTTGGGCGGCTCGACACCACGAGTTCGATGCTCGCGTTGAGGCTGCCGTCTGCGATGCGGTCGATGATGGCCTGCAGGTTTGTGCCACTGCCAGAGAGCAGCACGCCGATCTTCAGCGGTTCGCTCATCACGGCCTCCTACTCGGCGTCGTCGCGGTACTGGACGCAGCCCGTGCCCGGCACGCACTCGCCCATGACGAACGGCTCGAGCCCCTCGGCCTTGAGCGCGGCGGTCACGGCGTCCACGTCCTCCGGTGCGCAGATGATGCTCATGCCCACGCCCATGTTGAACGTCTTGTACGCCTCCGTGAGCGAAAGGCCCGCAAGGCGGCTCACATAGGTGATGATGGGCGGGATGCTCCACGCGGGACCAGCCTCGCCACCGCGATAGACGAGTGCGTCGACGTCTGCGGGCAGCGCACGGTTAAGGTTCTCGGTGATGCCGCCGCCCGTGATGTGGGCCATGGCGTGGATGGGCGCACCGGCGCGCAGCACGCGGATGAGCTGGCCGGCATAGATCGTGGTGGGACGCATCACGGCGTCGGCCACGGACTCGCCGAGCTCCTCGTTGTAGGCCTCGAGCTCCTCGACACTGCGCCCCTCAATGGCGACCTTGCGCACGAGCGAGTATCCGTTGGAGTGGATGCCCGAGCTCGGCAGGCCGAGAATGACGTCGCCCGCCTTGACCTTCTCGGGACCAATCATCTTCGGGCGGTCCACGACGCCCACCACGAAGCCGGCGAGGTCGTAGTCATCGGGGTTCATCACGCCGGGGTGCTCGGCCATCTCGCCGCCCACGAGGGCGCAGCCGCTCTTCTTGCAGCCGTTGGCGATGCCGGCAACGATCTGGGCAACGTGGTCTGCGCGCAGCTTGCCGATGGCCACGTAGTCGAGGAAGAACAGCGGCTCGGCGCCGATGGGCACCACGTCGTCGACGCACATGGCCACGAGGTCCTCGCCCACCGTGTCGTGGCGGTCCAACAGCTGGGCGATGGCAAGCTTCGTGCCCACGCCGTCGGTGCCCGAGACCATCACGGGGTCTTCCATGTCCTTGAACGCGGCGGCCGAGAAGCACCCGCCAAAGCCACCGAGGCCGCCGATGACCTCGGGGCGGCTCGTCTCCTTCACGGCAGCCTTGATGGCATCCACCGCGCGGGCACCCTCGGCGGTATCGACGCCGGCGTCCTCGTAGGTCACGTGCTTGTCGTTGCTCATGAGAGGTCCTTTCGTGGGTTGGACAGTCGAGCTGGTCTTACGCCGGGCGCGCCGGCAAAAAAGCGGGGCGCCGCCAGCCAGCGGGCATGGCGACGCTAATGAAACCTGAGCTAGATCTCCTCGTTTGCCACGTCGTCGACGTGCATGCGCGAAGCGGCGCTGGCATGTGCGAGGTTCCTGGGCTTGTAGCCCTCCAGGAACTTGCCCGCCGAGAAGCTCGCCGGAATCTCCACGGGGTACTCGCCCGTGAAGCACGCCTCGCAGTAGCCGCTGCGTCCGGCGGCGCAGCCCTCGCAGTGCGAGAGGTTGGGAACGCAGGCGCGAAGGCCCTCGGGAGACAGGAAGGCCAGCGAGTCCGCGCCAATGTAGTCGCAGATCTCGTCGACGGTCTTGCTCGCGGAGATGAGCTGGTCCTGGGTGTCCGTGTCGATGCCATAGAAGCACGGCCACGTGACCTCGGGCGAGTTGATGCGCATGTGGACCTCGGTGGCGCCGGCCTCCTTGAGCATGCGGACAATCTGCTTGGACGTCGTGCCGCGAACGATGGAGTCGTCCACGACCACGAGGCGCTTGCCGGCGACGTTGTCGGTGAGGGCGTTCAGCTTGAGGCGCACGCCCATCTCACGCAGCTCCTGCGTGGGCTGGATGAACGTGCGGGCCACGTAGCGGTTCTTGATGAGGCCCTCGCCAAACGGCAGGCCCAGCTCGTGCGCAAAGCCCTCCGCGGGCGGAAGGCCAGAGTCTGGCACGCCAATGACGAGGTCGACGTCTGCCGGTGCCTCCTGCGCCAAGCGGCGACCCATGTCGTAACGCATGGAGTAGACGCTCTTGCCATGGAAGCGCGAGTCGGGACGCGCAAAGTAAACGTGCTCGAAGATGCACTCGGCGCGAGGCTCGGGGTCAAGCGCCTGGGTGGAGGAGATCCCGTCGTCAGAGATGCGAATGATCTCGCCAGGACGCACGTCTCGCACGTACTCGGCGCCCACGATGTCGAGGGCGCACGTCTCGCTGGCGACGACCCAGCCCTGGTCATTCGCGAGCTTGCCCAGGCACAGCGGGCGGATGCCGTGCGGGTCGCGGAACGCGTACAGTGCGTTCTCGCGGATGAGGGCCATGGCGTAGCCGCCCTCCATCATGGCCATCGCATGCGCGATGCCAGCACGGAGCTGGTGCTTCTTCTCGGTGAAGAAGCCAATGAGGCGGGCCGCCACCTCGGAGTCGGTGTGCGTGCGGAACGGCACGCCGTTGTTGATGAGCTCGACGCGGAGCTGGTCGAAGTTCACGAGCGTGCCGTTGTGCGCAAGCGCGATGAGCACGTCATTGATGGCGGAGAGGTGCGGCTGGGCGCTCTCCCAGCCCTTGGAGCCCGCCGTGCCGTAGCGCACGTGGCCGATGGCGACCTTGCCGGGAAGCGCCGAGAGGTCGGAGTCGGTGAAGGCCTGGGTCACGAGGCCCAGGTCCTTCGTGGCCATGACGGTGGCGCCATCTCCCACGGCGATGCCGGCGCTCTCCTGACCACGGTGCTGAAGCGCATGGAGCGCGAAGTACGTCATGCGCGCAACGTCGCGCTCCGGGGCCCAGATGCCAAACACGCCGCACTCGTCATGAAGCGAGTCCGATTCGTTGGTGGCGTTCTCGTTCACAGTACGGTCAGACATGCGGTTCCCCTCCGCTAGCTGGCTGATACGGCGGTATCGGTGCCGGAGACCTCGCTCTTGAGCGCACACACGAGCAGTCCTCGGCCGTTGCCCTTTCCAAAGTCGTTCTCGTAGTCGCAGGTGCACAGCGTGAGCACGCGCGAGACGTTCGAGACGGCAGCGTCTGCCGAGCCACTCTTTGCCGTGGCCTGCGACAGCGCGTCCGCGAGGTAGGCGTGGAAGTCATCGTCCGAGGAAAACGTGGTCTGTCGGGCGGCGCCGTTCGTGGCGGCAGACTTGTAGAAGAGCAGCGGCTCGAGCTCGTAGTTTGCGTCCTCCGTGAGGTACCAGACGGTGTCGACGCCGTTGAAGTAATCCTGGCTGGCGAACTCGTCCACGTCGGTGAACATGGCGCCGTTGTTGAGGTGGTGGCCGTAGATGAGCGTCTGGCGGTCAACCAAGCCGGGACAGGCGTTCTCGTAGTCCATGGAGATCTGGCCGCCCACGGAGTAGGTGCCCTCGGCGCTCGTGCGCAGGTATGTGTCGTTCGAGTCGCCCTGGTAGACCGGGAAGTCCACATGCGTGCCGGGGATGTAGATCCAGCCCACGATGTCGGCGTTCACGGCCTTGAGACCCGCCCAGTCGATGGTGGGCGGCTGGGCCGCGTCATCTGAGACCGTGGCATAGGCGGCGAGCTTGGCGTTGTTCTCGTCCTGGACGTGGTACTGGTACTGGGCGTATCCCCACATGCCACCGGCGACGAGCAGCAGCGCCACGCCCACGATGATGAGCAGCGTGGACAGGACGTTGCGACCGCGCCTCTGCTTGTTTAGGCGAGAGGGCTTGGGGTCACGCGAGCCGCGAGACTTGCGGCCGGTCGTGCGCGAGGCGTGGGACGCGGTGCGGGAGCAAGCGCCGGCGGAGGCCGGAACGTAGCCGGTCTTCGTCGTGGTTGCGGCGGGGCCGTCTTGCTTGAAGTGCTTTCCGTTCGACTTCTGAGCCATTCGCCCAACCTAGCCCTGGGCCATGGAGCGCTTGAACTCGACGATCTTCTCGCGATACTCAGGCAGGGTGGCGCCAAGGATCTGCGTGGCGTAGATGGCCGCGTTCTTGGCGCCGTTGATCGCAACGCAGGCGACGGGCACGCCGCTGGGCATCTGGACCATGGAGAGCAGCGAGTCCATGCCGCCCAGGTCGCTCGTCTTCATCGGGACGCCAATGATGGGAAGCGGCGTGTAGGCGGCAACGACGCCACCCAGGTGCGCGGCCTTGCCGGCTGCGGCGATGATGACCTTGAGGCCGCGGTCCGCGGCGGTTGCGGCCCACTCGTGGACCTTGTCAGGCGTGCGGTGGGCGCTCGCGATGACGAGCTCGTAGGGAACGCCGAGCTCGTCAAGCTGACCCATGCATGCCTCCATGGTGGGCATGTCAGACTTGGAACCCATGATGATGCCAACGAGCGGCTGATCTGCCATGTTCGCTCCTCAGGTTGGTGCCTGTATGTCTGCATTGCGCGCACGCGCAAACTCCAAGTATAGCCACGTCGAGCCCGTCAGATAAGCGCCGTCACGTCTCCGAGGACCGATTCGAAGCTCACGCCCCTGCGCTCGTAGTCTGGCTGGAGGCGCGTGACGGCCATGGCGTCGCAAACGAAGTCGCCCGCGAAGCGCACGGCCTCGAGCAGTGAGCGGCCGGTGTAGATGGCTGCCGTGAGCGCGCTCGCAAACAGGTCGCCCGTGCCATGGATCATGAACGGGAGAAGCTCGGCGCGGACCTCCTCGAGCGAATCGCCGCAGGCCACGTAGTTTTTGATGACGCTCTCGCCCGCACGAACCACGCCCTTGAGCACGACCGTCCTCGCACCCATGGAGAGCAACGCGTCCGTGACACGGCGCACGTATTGCTCGTCCACGTCCTGGCCCCCGTAGGGGACGCCCGCGAGAATGGCCGCCTCCGTGAGATTGGGCGTGAGGACGTCCGAGCCGTTGACGAGGCCGCGTGTAGCCTCGCACATCTCGTCGGTGTAGGTGGGGTAGGTGTGGCCGCCGTCGCCCATGACGGGGTCGACAATGCGCAGGGCGGACGGGTACTCGCGGTACAGGCGCAAGATGGCGTCCACCTGCGCCGCAGATCCCAGAAAGCCCGAGTAGATGCCATCGAGCCGCACGCCGTGGACCTGCCAGGCGTCCAGGTAGGGCTCGAGCATGGGCGTGGTGTCGTACTGATAGAAGCCCGGGAGCGCGGTGTTTGCCGAGAACAGCGACGTGGGCACCGGGCATACGTCGATGCCGGCAGCAGAGAGCACGGGAATGGCCACGCCCAGCGAGCACTTCCCGTAGCCGCACAGGTCATGGACGGCCGCAACGCGCGGCAGATAGGCGCCGTCACGGCTATAGAGGCAGATGTCAGCAGCTGAGCTCATGGTTTTCCTCGAGACAAAAAGAGGGCGGCCCTCCGCATGGGTGGGCCGCCCCGTCACTTGGTCCTACTCCGTGGCCGCATCGGTGGCGGCGTCGGTCGCGGCGGCGTCGGTGGCAGCCGCGTCCGTGGTGCTTGCGGCGCCGGTCGCCGCGGCGGAGTCACCGATGACGGCGTCGATGATGTTCCTCGGCAGCGTCACCTTGTCACGCAGGTTCTCGGAGGCGGTGGCGTCAAGGTCGGTGATCATGCAGTTGAAGTTGAAGCCGCCGTCGACCCCCGTACTCTTCGTCCACACGAACGTGGCGAAGCGCTTCATCGTGCCCGTGGGCTTGAGGAAGCCAAACAGCGAGGACTGCTGGATCTCACCGTTGTCGTCGATATGGACGTCGACGTGGTAGATGACCTGGTTGATGTTGGGGTTGAGCAGCGCGTTGACGGCGAGCGCGGCAGCCTGGATTTGCGATCCGGCAAGGCACTCGAGCTCGTTTTTGGACGAGGTGTCCACAACGCTGACCTCGATGGCGCCAGACTGCTCGTTGGCCTCGAGGACTGTGTAGTCCTCGGGGAACTGCGTGAAGCCGTCGCCCCACTCGACGCCGTTGCGCAGCGCCGTGTTGACGCTCGCGGAGTCGACGTGCTCGGCGAGCTGCGCCGTGCCGGCCCTGCGCACGAGGCCGCACGCCACCTGCGAGACCACGACGGCCACGAGCAGCACGATGAGCACGACAATCGCCGCACGCGTCATCGTCTTGCCAACGTTGGAGCCAGACGGGTCGTCACCGGACAGGGGGTCGACCTCCACCGCCGCCTTGCGGGCGCGGCGACGCGTGCGCTCCTTGCGGGCCTTGGACGCGTTCGTGTGGCCCGTCTCGTCCACGTCAGAGAAGATGGCCTCCACCTCGTCGGGCGTGGGGGCCTTTGCACTCTTGTCCTTCTTGGCCATGCTCTTCCTCGTAGTGTCGTCAGCGGCCGCGCGGCCGCTCGCAGGGTCAGTTCAGTTGGAACTCAGTATAGGCAGGCAGCTTGGGCTTTCCTTAAGGCACCCCGCCATTCCGCCCAAGCTACACACGCCGAGAGGAAGCGGGCCGTCAAATCCTACCAAACAACAGGATGACAAAGGGACCCGTCCCCAATGGCATACCAAACAACAGGGAGACAAAGGAACCCGTCCCCAATGACACGGCGCTACGCGTGGCGGCCAAACTGCATGCGGTAGTAGGTGGCGTAGGTGCCGCCCAGCGCCATGAGCTCGTCGTGGGTGCCGCGCTCCACCACGCGACCGCCGTCCACGGTGACGATCTCATCGGCGTCTCGGATGGTCGAGAGGCGGTGCGCGATGACGAGCGTCGTACGGCCCGCAGAGAGACGGGAGAGCGACTCCTGGACGGCACGCTCGCTCTCGTTGTCGAGCGCGCTCGTGGCCTCGTCGAGCACGAGGATCTTCGGGTTCTTGAGGAACACGCGCGCGATGGCGATGCGCTGCTTCTGGCCACCGGAGAGGCGGGCGCCGCGCTCGCCCACCTGTGTCTCATAGCCCTCGGGCAGGCTGTCGATGAACGCGTCGATGTTCGCGGCGCGGGCTGCCTCGCGAATCTCTTCGAACGTCGCCGAGGGGCGTCCGTAGGCGATGTTCTCACCAATCGTGCCGTCAAACAGATAGACGTCCTGCTGGACGAGGCCGATCGCCTCGCGCAGGCTCTTCTGCGTGACGTCGCGCACGTCCTGCCCGTCGATGGTGATGGATCCCTCGCGCACGTCGTAGAAGCGCGGCAGCAGGCTGCAGGTGGTGGACTTGCCGCCGCCGGAGGGACCCACGAGGGCAATCGTCTCGCCCGGCTTGATGTCCAGGTCTAGGCCGCACACGACGTCGTTCTCGCCGTCATAGGAGAAGCGCACGTCCGAATAGACCACGTGACCTGCGGTGATGTCGATGTCTGGGGCGCCAGGGGCGTCAAGGACGTCCGGCTTCGTGACCAGGATCTCGTCGAAGCGCCTAAAGCCCGCCTCGGCCTTCTGGAACATCTCGGTGAAGTTGAGCAGCTGCTCGATGGCGGCGGTGAACGTGGTGATGTAAAGCGCGTAGGTGGAGAGATCCACCGGCTCCATCTCGCCGGCCGCAATGAGATAGCCGCCGTAGACGATGACCACGGTGAACAGCGCGCCCATGAGGGCCGCGATCATGGCCTGGTAGCCACCCATGACGTGATACATCCGCTGCTTGCTCTCGAGGTAGGCCTCGTTGGAGCGGGCGAACTTCTCGCGCTCGACGTCCTCGGCAGCGAAGCCCTTCACGACGCGGATGCCGCCAAGCGAGTCCTCGAGCTGCGAGTTGATGCCCGAGATACGCTTGCGGTTGTCCATGAACACCACGCGCATGCGCCTGTTCGCACGCGAGTTGTACGCCCACAGGATCGCCGTGATCACGGCGAGCACCGCGGAGAGCTTCCAGTTGATGGTCGCGAGAATGGCGAACGAGCCCACGATCTTGATGCCGCAGATGATGGCGTACTCGGGCCCGTGGTGCGCGGCCTCGCAGATGTCGAACAGGTCAGAGACCACGCGGCTCATGAGGTCGCCGGTGTTGTGACGGTCGAAGTACGAGAAGCTGAAGCGCTCATACTGGTCGAACAGGTCCTGGCGCATGTGGCTCTCCATGCGCGCGCCCATGACGTGGCCCCAGTAGCCCACGAAGTAGCGGCAGGCGTAGCGCACGGCGTACATGACGACGAGCCCGAGCGCGAGCGTGCCCAGCGCACCCATGATGGCGCCGGCACCCTCGGTGAAGAGTCCTCCCGTGAGGTTGCGCAGGATGATGGGGAACGCCAGGTCAACCGCCGTCATGACGACGGCGGCCACCGTGTCGATGGCGAACAGGTGCCACTGGGAGCGGTAGTACGAGATGAACTTGCGGTACAGCGCGCCCGCGGCATGCGGGGCCGACCCGCCACGGGGACGGCCGTTGGTGCTGGTATCTGACATGAAGCTAGTCCTCGGTCGGTGCGTTTGGGGCAAGGCGGCGAGCCACGGCGTCGCAGGCGAGCGCGCCCACGACGGTCTTGGCGTCCTCGACGCGGCCATCAAGCACCGCGTCGACGAGCTCGGTGAGCTCCACGAGGTCAACGTTGATGAACTCGTCGTCATCGGGGTTGGAGCTCGTGAACGTGAGGCCCGTGGCCATGTAGAGGTGGATGACCTCATCGGTGAAGCCGTCCGAGCTCGCGATCGAGGTGAGGTAGGCCATCTTGTCGGCCGTGAAGCCCGTCTCCTCCTCGAGCTCGCGGTGCGCCGCGGCCAGCGGGTCCTCGCCCGGCTCGAGCTTGCCGGCCGGAATCTCCACCGTCACGCGGTCGAGCGCCGTGCGGTACTGGCGCACGAGGCAGATGTGGCCGTCATCCGTGAGCGCCACGATGGCGACGGCGCCGGGGTGGCGCACGACGTCACGCACGGCCTCACGGCCGTCGGGCATCTGCACGTGCAGACGGCTCACCGAGAAGATGCGGCCCGTCCAGGCCGTCTCCTCGGTAAGCGGGCGCTCGGCCAGGGCGGCGTCGCGAGGATCATCGTTGCCGCGGACAAATCCGCGCCTCTCGGGCTCGCCGCTCTTGTGGTCGTGGTTCACACGGTCCCCGTCATAGGTGAACGCCTCGACGGTGTCCATGAGCTCGTCCGTGTCCTTCTGTGCCATGTGGCTCTAGACCTCCCAGGCGTCACGGCCGCGCAGGGCTCGGGCCCCGATGTCGTGACGCAGCGTCTTTCCCTCAAAGTCGATGAGATCGCAGGCGCGGTACGCCTGCTCGCGGGCATGCTCGAACGTGTCGGCGACGGCGGTGACGTTCAGCACGCGGCCGCCGTTGGTCACGAGCTCGCCGGCGATCGTCTTGGTGCCGGCGTGGTAGACCGTGACGCCCTCGAGCTTCTCGGCCCC
Source organism: Parolsenella massiliensis (assembly GCF_900143685.1). Classification (NCBI taxonomy): domain Bacteria; kingdom Bacillati; phylum Actinomycetota; class Coriobacteriia; order Coriobacteriales; family Atopobiaceae; genus Parolsenella; species Parolsenella massiliensis. The sequence goes on from NZ_LT671675.1 coordinate 1,890,707, forward strand.
CTCAATGCCGCGGATGGGCTTGCCCTTCTCGTAGGAGCCGGGGTAGCCCTTGCTCGTAAGCACCACGGAGACGGCCCAGTCGTTGTCCCAACTCACGTCCGCCTCGTCGAGCGTGCCGTTGTCGCAGCGGCAGAACACGTCGAGAAGGTCGGCCTTCATGCGCGGCAGGACCACCTGGGTCTCGGGGTCACCAAAGCGCGCGTTGAACTCGAGCACCCTGGGGCCGTCCTTCGTGAGCATGAAGCCGCCGTACAGGCAGCCGGAGTACGGGATGCCGTCGGCGGCGAGCTGGGCCACGACGCGGCGCTCGATCTCCACCATGGCCTCGTGCTCCTCGGGCGTCACGAAGGGCACCGGCGAGTAGACGCCCATGCCGCCCGTGTTGGGTCCAAGGTCACCCTCGAGGGCACGCTTGTGGTCCTGTGACGTCGCAAGCGGGATCACGGTCTTGCCGTCCGTGAGCGCGAGAAGCGAGCACTCCGGACCCTTGAGCATCTCCTCGATGACGACGGTCTGGCCGGCCTCGCCAAACGTGCCCGAGAAGCACTCGCGCACGCCGGCGAGCGCCTCCTCGGTGGTCTGCGCCACGATGACACCCTTGCCGGCCGCGAGGCCGTCGGCCTTCACAACGCAGGGGCCAGCCAGCTCGCGAACGTAGGCCTCGGCAGGGGCGGCCTCGGTGAAGCTCTGGTAGCGGGCCGTGGGAACGCCGGCACGCTCCATGACCTGCTTGGCGAAGAGCTTGGAGCCCTCCATCTGCGCGGCCTGGCCGCTCGGGCCAAAGCACGCGATACCCGCGGCGCGCACGGCGTCTGCCACGCCGGCGACAAGCGGGGCCTCGGGGCCAATGACGACAAGGCCAACGCCGTGCTCGCTGGCAAAGCTCGCCACCTCGGCGGGGTTGTTCTGGTCAATCTGGGCAAGCTCGGCCTCGGCGAGGATGCCACCGTTGCCGGGGGCCGCCCAGACCTTGCCCGCGCGCGGGCTCTCGAGGAGCTTGCGAAGCAGCGCGTGCTCGCGGCCGCCAGCGCCCAGAAGGAGGATGTCGATCGTCTCGGTTGCGTCCATGGTGCCCCCTGATCCTCACGTGAGACGGGGACGCTGCCCCGTCTCGTCACCTGTGTCCAAACCAAGACGGGCCCGACACGTGCCGGGCCCGTCAGATGCGTCTGCTCTTACTTCCAGAAGCGGTTGATCGTCTGCTCGCGGTCGGGGCCCACGGCAACGAAGGAGACCTTCACGCCGCTGAGCTTCTCGATGAGCTCAATGTAGTCCTGCGCGGCCTTGGGGAGCTCGTCGAAGCTCCTGCAGCCAGTGATGTCTTCCTTCCAGCCCGGCACCTCGATGTACTTGGGCTTGGCGTGGTCGAAGACGGAGCGGTGCTCGGGGACCGTCGTGTACTCGACGCCATCGCACTCGTAGGCGGTGCAGACCTTGATGGTGTCGAGGCCCGTGAGCACGTCGAGCTTGGTGATGGCGAGGTCCGTGAGGCCGTTGACCTGGGCGGCGTACTTGACCACCACGGCGTCGTACCAGCCGCAGCGGCGCTTGCGGCCCGTGGTCACGCCGTACTCGTGGCCGGTCTCGAGCAGGAACTTGCCCACGCCCTCGTCAAGGCTGAGCTCCGTGGGGAACGGGCCAGAGCCAACGCGCGTGAGGTAGGCCTTGGCAACGCCGAGGACGCGCTCGATGTTGGTGGGGCCAACGCCCGAGCCGGTGACGGCGCCGCCGGCGGTGCAGTTGGAGGAGGTCACGTACGGGTACGTGCCGTGGTCGATGTCGAGCATCGTGGCCTGGGCACCCTCGAACAGGACGCTCTTGCCCTCGGCGAGCAGCTCGTTGAGCAGCTTGCCGCTCTCGATGATGTAGGGACGCAGCTGCTTGGCGTAGCCAAGGAACTCCTCGCACACAGCGTCAACGGAATAGGTGGGCAGGCCGTAGACCTTCTCGAGGATGGGGTTCTGGTAGGCCAGCGATGCCTCGACCTTCTCGCGGAAGGTGTCATCGTCGAGCATGTCCTGCATGCGGATGCCCGTGCGGTTCATCTTGTCCATGTAGCAAGGGCCGATGCCGCGCTTCGTGGTGCCGATGAGGTTCTTGCCGAGGTTCTTCTCGTGGGCGCCGTCGAGGTCCTTGTGCCAGGGCATGACGACGTGGGCGTTGCCCGAGATGCGCAGGCCGTTGCAGGTGAGGCCCTCGCCCTTGATGTGCTCGAGCTCCTCGAGGACGACCGTGGGGTCAACGATGCAGCCGTTGCCGATGATCGACAGGACGTCTTCGTGGACGATGCCAGACGGAATCTGGTGGAGTGCGAGGTGGTGTCCATTGGCGACAACGGAGTGGCCGGCGTTGGCGCCACCGCCGTAGCGGCAGACCACGTCGAAGTCACCGGAGATGAGGTCGGTGATCTTACCCTTGCCCTCGTCGCCCCACTGGGTTCCCACCAGAACTGATGCCGGCATGAAGAGCTCCTTCTCTTACGGCTTAGCAAACTCTTTGAGTATACGCCAACGAGAACGTCTTCAGCCGCCTGCGTGAGCGCTGCAAACGAGACACTATGGGGAGCTCGAAAGCCGTCATAGTGACCGATTTGCAGCGCTCGCGAGCAAACAAAGCGGCGCCCGGATTTGGACCCGGGCGCCGCGCGCAATGCCTAGACGTCGTCGTGGTGCATGTCGACTTCCATGAACTTGGTCTTCTCGGCAAAGAAGGCCATGTCGATGATGCCCAGCGGGCCCGAACGGTTCTTTGCCACCACGAACTCCGTGATGCCGTAGTCCGGCCTGTCCTCGCGAGAGCCCTCCTCCTCCGTCATGGAACGGTCGAGCAGGATGACGATGTCTGCGTCCTGCTCGATGGAGCCCGACTCACGCAGGTCGGACAGCTGCGGGCGCTTGCCGCGCTGGCCGGTGCGCTCCTCGTTCTTACGCGAGAGCTGCGACAGGGCGATGACGGGAATGCCCAGGTCCTTGGCCATGATCTTGATGCCACGGCTCATCTCGGAGACCTCGGTGGCGCGCGAGTCGGCGCGCTTGCTGGGCGGGGGCGAGACGAGCTGCAGGTAGTCGAGAATGACGACGCCCTTCTCCTTGTTGCGCAGCATTCGGCGGGCCTTGGCACGAATCTCCGTGACGGTGGTGCCCGGGGTGTCGTCGATGAGGATGTCCAGGTTCGACAGGTCCTGCGTTGCCGTGAGGAGCTGGTCCCAGCTCTCGGGCGCGATCTTGCCCGAGCGGATGGCCTGCAGGGGCACCATCGAGTACGTGGACAGCAGGCGCTGCGCCACCTCCTCGACGCTCATCTCGAGCGAGAAGAAGCACACCGTGGCGCCGGACTGCGCCATCTGGACGGCAAGGTTCAGGGCGAACGAGGTCTTGCCCACGCCAGGTCGGGCGCCCACGACGATCATCTGGCCGGCGCGAAGGCCCAGGAACATGCGGTCCATGGCGGGGAAGCCCGTCTGGATGCCGACCGTTTCGCCGTCCTGCTGGCTGAGGCGCGCCAGGTCGTCGTAGAGAGACACCATCGCGTCCTCGAGCCTGACGTAGGAGGTCTTGATGTCGCGGTTCGTGACGTCGAGCAGCATCTTCTCGGCGGTCTCCACGACCTCCTTGGTATCCTCGGGCGCATTGGCGGCGAGGTTGGCAATCTTTGCGGAGGCATCGATCATGAGGCGCAGGGTTGCGTCTCGGTGCAGCATGTCGGCGTGATGCTTCCAGCTGGCGATGGCGAACGAGTCCTCGCCGAGACGTGCCAGCGACTGGATGCCGCCTGCACGCTCAAGCTGCTCGTTTGAGGTGAGGTAGTCGGCAAGCGAGATGGGGTCGAGAGCGATGCCGCGCTCGAACATCGTGCGCATGGCCGCAAAGACGATGCGGTTGGCGTCAACGAAGAAGTCGATCTCGGAGAGCTCGACGAGCGCGCTCTCGAGAACGTCTGGCGAGAGCATCATCGCCGAGAGCACGGAGCGCTCGGCGTCGGGGTGCGATGGCATGGTCTTGATGGAGGCAAGGGCCGCAGGTGACGGCGCTGCGTCATACACGATCTCGTCCAAGGTGCCTCCCTTATGCGTTCGGAATAGAGTGCCTGACAATCTTAGCTCATGGTGGCGAGTGCACGGCCGGACCGCCCAGGGAGCCGATGGGGCGAGACAGGCCCACATGTCAGTGACTCACGCAAGGATGCGTGTACCTGCGGGTTTTCAAAAGCCCACGCAAGTTACCACGGGAAACGCGAGTTTTCACACTTTTCAACATTTTTGGAAAATTGGATGAGTGGTTTTCAACATCAGGCACATAAAGCCACCTCGAAGCCCCTGTGCCATAACAAAGGGTTTTGAAAGACTCCCAATCATTTACCAATCATGCAAAGTGCCTGGTAAACGGCCTGTTTGAGGCCTTACTAATAGTAAGGCCTGTGTGACAGAGACTCCATCCGGCATCTCGTGAAGCCGTCGACGACCAAGGAGATCTGCGCATAGCCCCTGCTTATTGTCGATTGCGGCAGGTCGATAAAAAAGGACCCGCGGCACTTAGCCACGGGTCCTTGCGTGCTTGGGTTGCCTCTTCGCCGTGGGGCGAAGGAGAAGAGCAGCCTACTCGGCGGCCTCGGTGGTCTCCTCGGCAGCCTCGGTCTCGGCGACCTCGGCCTCGGGAGCCTCCTCGGCGACCTCCTCGACGGCCGGCTTGCCGACCTGGAGGTGGAGCTCGGCGGCGATCTCACGGTACAGGCTCACCTTGATGGTGTGCAGACCGGAGGTCTTGATGGCGCGGTTGAGCTCGATGCGCTTGCGCTCGACCTCGACACCAAGCTCGTTCTTGATGGCGTCAGCAACCATGGTGTTGGTCACGGAGCCGAAGAGCTGGCCCTCGTCGCCCACCTTGGCGTCGATGAGGACGGTCTTGCCATCGATGGCGGCCTTCAGAGCCTCGGCATCGGCGATGCGCTTAGCCTCGCGCTTCTCGATGTTGTGACGACGCTCCTCGAGCTGCTTGATGTTGCCCTTGGTGGCCGGCAGGGCCATGCGGTTGGGGAACAGGTAGTTCTCAGCGAACCCCTGGGCGACCTCGACGACGTCGCCCTCTCCGCCCTTGCCCTTGAGCTCACCCAGAAGGATGACTTTCATGGACACTCCTTACTTAGCTGCGGTCGCGACGGCCACCACGGCTGGACACCACGGGAACGGTGTACGGCAGAAGGGCCATCTCACGGGCGCGCTTGATGGCGTTGGCGATGTCATGCTGGTGCTGCGTGCAGGCGCCAGTGACGCGACGGGGCTTGATCTTGCCACGGTCGGTCATGTACTTGCGAAGGAGCTGAGTATCCTTGTAGTCAATGAACTCAGTGTCCTCCTTGCAGAACTGGCAGAACTTGCGACGCGGCTGACGCTGGTACTCAGTAGCCATGTCTCAATACCTTTCTGTTGGCGTGCGGCCGGCTTTCGGCCGGACGCCGGTTCTCTCGGAGACGCTGCCCAATGAAGGGCAGGCCAGCCACCGTGACCTGGGCGAGCCCAGGCGTAGGTGGCCTAGAACGGGATGTCCTCGTCGTAGACGTCCGCGGCAGGCGGGGTTGCGACGGGGGCAGGGGCGGGCGCCGGCTGTGGGGCGCTCGCCTGATAGCCGGCCTGCGGTGCAGGAGCGGAGTAGCCGCCCTGCTGCTGGCCGTAGCCGCCGGAGTTGCCACCCTGACGAGAGCTCATGAACTCGATCTCGTCGATGACGACCTCAATCTTGGATCGCTTCTGACCGTCACGCTCCCAGGAGCTGTAACGCAGACGACCCTCGATGGCGACCTTGGTTCCCTTCGAAAGGTAGCGCTGAATCGCCTCGGCACGGGTGCCGAACATCACGCAGTCGATGAAGTTGGGGTAGTCCTCCCAGTTGCCGGTCTGTGGGTTGCGACGACGGTCGTTGACCGCGACGCCAAGGTGCAACACCTGCGTGCCGCCCTGGGTAGCCCTCAGCTCGGGATCCCTGGTCAGGTTGCCCGTAATGTTCACTCGGTTGATGCTCACGATGCTCACTACCTTTCACTCGCGCAATGCCTGGCGCTCGAGATTCGATGCCCTGCGATTGCGCTCGGGGCCTAGCGGCCCGCTTCCATGACTGACTTACTCGTGATCCGGACGGCGCACGATCATGTGGCGCTTCACGGCATCGTTGATGCGGAGAACGCGGTCGAGCTCGGCGATCTGGGTAGGATCAGCGTGGAAGTTGACGAGGGTGTAGTCACCCTCCGTGAGCTTGTCGATCTCATAGGCGAGCTTGCGCTTGCCCCAGTTGTCGACGTTGTCGACCTGGCCACCATTCTCGGTGAGAGCGACTTCGATGCGCTTCATAACGCCAGCGCGCGCCTCATCAGTGATCGTAGGATCGACAAAAAACAGCAGTTCATAAGCCTTCATGTGGTCACCTCCTCTGGGCATGTGGCCTCGGGTCGTGAAGGTTTGCGCCCGAGACAGGAAAGGTTCGGCTGCGAATCATACCACGAACGGCATGGGCATGACACTTGCGAAGACCCACCTGGCGCCCCATCCTGCACAGAGCCACCACATGGGACCATCCCCACGCTGGTCCTTTCCTGGCCCAACCCTAGCGTGTGTTCCTGACAGAAATCTGGTCTCGGTCAAACGCAAATCAAACAGACGAGCTAGCAGGCGCTGGCGAAAGCCACCCTCACACGGCTCTTCTTGCATATGCGCCGCTTGCGGCCGCAGACATGCCATCTACGTCAGATGGGTGCCGGCGAGCCCTGTCGCCGACACCCATCCTTCACAACTTTGGGTTTTCCACTCCCCTATGCCTGGGGATTGTCCTGGCCCTCATCGGCCACATCGTCTGTTCGACGCGGCGTGAGCGGGACGATTACCTCATCATTCTCGGCAGGTTTTGGCTGCTGCGGCTGGGGAACCGGAGCAGGGGCCGGAGCCGGCGTCGCAGCCGGAGCAGGCGCTGCGGGCGGCGCGTCAACGGGCGCAGGCGCGGGAGGAAGTGGCATCCCGGCCTCGGGCAGGGGCTCCGACGGCGCACCCCAGGAAGCCACGTTGAACTGACGCATCCACAGCCCAATGCTGTTCACGAGAAGCAGGCTTCCCGCAACGGAGAACACGAGGCACACGTAGGAAATGAGGATCGATGCCGGAAGCACCGCCCTCAGGAGCGACCCGACGATGGCCATGAGGTCGCTAAGGTCCGAACTGCCCGAGGCGCTCAGATACTCGACCTCATAGACCAGCCTCAGGACGTCCGGCATCACGAATGACATGAGCAGAAGGCCGCTCACCACGCAGATGCCGCCAACGATGAGCGTGGTCACGAGCGAGATGGCCACGTTCTTGAACAGACCGGAGGAATCCCGTGAGACCATCTCGAACACCCGCGTGGGCGAGAGGCCGGCAGAGATCTTCTCGTAGATGGTTGCGCGCAGGGCGGCAGCCATGACGACGAGGGACACGAGGAGCTGCGCCACCGTCATCGCAATCGAGAACAGCGAGGTCAGAAGCCGTATGCGGAGCGCCGACACGATCGTTGTCGCAAGGGAGCTCGCAACGCCCCACACGAGCATCCACACGAGGATGACCACGAAGGCACGCCAGCCGGCAGCCAGGCAGCCGCCCAGCTTGACGCCCTTCTGCTTTGGTGCGGCATCGACATTCCAGGCGCTCAGCCTTGCCCACTCATAGGCATAGCCAATGACGGCAAAGGGTCCCACGATGGGCACGAACATGGCGATGGCAAGCACCAGGATGGGCTTGATCCAGCCCTTGTCCCTCGTAAGCAGCGCCCAGGAGTGCGAGAAGTACTTGGTGTCCGGCATTGGTCCTCCCAGAGTCATCGGATACGAGATAAGTGTAGACAATCCGTCGGGGCGGCTGCACGCATCAAGGCGGGGCAACCGCCAGTTGCCGTTCTCGCCAAAGCGCATCCACAAGTGGCAAGGCCGAGGAGCGGAGCCGCTTGGCCCGTGGCCTCGCACATAAAAAGGACCCGGCTCGCATGGCGAACCGGGTCCTGTACGCTCTGGCGGAGAGGGAGGGATTTGAACCCTCGTAACCACATAGTGGTTAAACGGTTTTCGAGACCGCCGCATTCAGCCGCTCTGCCACCTCTCCAGAGATATGGAAGCGGCGCCGCTATGGGCGCCGCGGAAGACTCTGGCGGAGAGTCGGGGATTTGAACCCCGGAGACGCTTGAGACGCCTACACGATTTCCAATCGTGCGCCTTCGACCACTCGGCCAACTCTCCAGTAAAGTGCGTTGACTATTCTAGCGTAAAACTCTTGGCAAGCACAAGAGAATTTTCCAGATTCATGACAGCGCTTCTCCGCCCAAGAAAAACAACGACGAGGACGCCCGGGCACAGCATGAGGACCATAATGCTTGGCACGCACAGGACGTATGGGAGGAGCCATCGTGCCAGAGATCGCGTCGTTTCTCGCCCAAGGCACCCATGCGCTGCTGCTTCCCACCTGGCTCGAGCTCACCTCGGTGGTCGTGGGGTCGCTCTCCGGCTCGCTCGTGGCAATCGACCGCAAGCTCGACCTCACGGGCTGCGTGGCCCTCTCGCTCATCTGTGGCCTGGGCGGCGGGCTCATCCGAGACGTCATCATGCAGAAGGGCGACGTCTACATGCTCAACTCCACGCCGGCGATTGTGCTGTGCATCGTCGCTGGCGTCATCGTCTTTCACTTCCCCAAGCCGTTCTCGCGCGTGCCCAACGCCATCGAGTGGGCAGACATCATCGAGGTTGGGCTGTTCAGCGCGGCCGGCGTGAGCAAGGCCCTCGCCTACGGGCTCGGCGGCGTCCAGGCCGTCCTCATGGGTGTCATCACGGGCGTGGGCGGTGGCCTGCTTCGCGACGTGTGCCTTGGCGACGTCCCCCGGATATTCCAGACGTCCAACTTCTACGCCGTCTGCGCGCTGGGCGGCTCGCTTGCCTACTTTGCGCTCTACCGCTACGCCCACGTCATGAACCCCTGGGTTGCCATGGCGTGCGTCATCGTCACGGTGGCACTCAGGAGGGCAAGCCTGCGCTGGGGCATCGTGTCGTCTTCAAGCCGCGACCACACGGACCAAGTGCTCGCACCCGTCAAAAAGGCCGCGGCACGGGCAAAGGACCACGCGAGAAGGCTCGGCGAGTAGCCAGGACGCGGACGAGCGACCATTCCACAAAAAAGGGGCGCACCGCAGACACGGCACGCCCCACTCGGCTTGAGTCCGAGAAAACTTTACTTGTTGACGAGGCCGGCGCGGACGTTGGCCTTCTTGCGCTCGATGGCGTTGAGGATGCGCTTGCGCATGCGGACGGACTTGGGCGTCACCTCGACGAGCTCGTCGTCCATGATGTACTCGAGTGCCTCCTCGAGCGTGAACGTGCGCGGCGGGGTGAGCTGGACGGCAATGTCTGCCGTGGAGCTGCGCTGGTTGCCAAGCTGCTTGGTGCGCGCGATGTTGACCACCATGTCGCCGGGCTTGGAGCGCTCGCCCACGAGCATGCCCTCGTAGCACTCGTCGCCGGGGCCCACGAACAGCTGGCCGCGCTCCTGCAGCGTGCCGAGCGCGTAGGCAACGGCCTTCTCGGTGGTCATGGAGATCATGGCGCCGTTGTTGCGCACGCCCAGCTCGCCGGCGAAGGGGCCGTACTCGAGGAACGTGTGATAGAAGACGCCCTCACCGTGCGTGACATTGAGGATGCGGTTCTTGAGGCCCATGATGCCGCGCGTCGGGATCTTGAACTCGATGTGGCAGATGGTCTCGCCCTGCTCCATGTTCGTCATGGTGCCGGAGGCGTTGCCGAACAGCTCGATGACCTTGCCGGAGTACTCGCCCGGGCACTCGACGACGGCCTGCTCGATCGGCTCGATGCGGTTGCCGTTCTCGTCCTTCTTGATGAGGACGCGGGGACGGCCAACCTGGAACTCGAAGCCCTCGCGACGCATGGACTCCATGAGGACGGACAGGTGCAGGATGCCTCGGCCAGCAACCTCGACGCCGGACTTGTCGGGAAGCTCCTCGATGCGCATCGTCACGTTGTTCTCGGCCTCGGTCATGAGGCGCTCCTTGAGCTGGCGGGCACCCACGATGTCACCCTCGCGGCCCACGAGCGGGCTCGTGCTGGCCTCGAAGACGATGGCCAGCGTGGGCGGGTCGATCTCGATGGGCTCGAGCTCGACGGGGTTCTCGGGGTCGGTGTAGACGTCACCGATGTCGGTGCGGTCGATGCCCACGACGGCGGCGATGTCACCGGCGCCAACCTCGTTGCACTCCTTGCGGCCGAGGTAGTCGAACGTGAAGAGCTGCTTGACGGTGGCATTGGCGCGCGAGCCGTCGTTCTTCACGACGAGGATCTTGTCGCCGTCGTGGATCGTGCCGGAGTAGATGCGGCCGATGCCGATGCGGCCCACGTACTCGGAGTGGTCGATCGTAACGCACTGCATGGCGAGCGGGCCGTCAGGGTCAACCTCGGGCGCAGGCATGTCCTCGACAATCATGTCGAGCAGCGGGTACATGTTGTCGTTGTCGTCGCTGGGGTCGAGGCGAGCAAAGCCGTTCATGGCGCTCGCGTAGACGACGTGCTCCATGGCGAACTCGAGCTGCTCGTCGGTGGCACCAAGGTCTGCCATGAGGTCAAGGCAGTCGTTGTAGGCCTTCTCGGGGTCGGCACCCGGACGGTCGATCTTGTTGACGACGATCATGATGGACAGGCCGGCGTCGATGGCGTGGCGCAGGACGAAGCGTGTCTGAGGCATGGGGCCCTCGAACGCGTCGACGAGCAGAAGGGCGCCGTCGGCCATCTTGAGCACGCGCTCGACCTCGCCGCCGAAGTCGGCGTGGCCCGGGGTGTCGATGACGTTGATCTTGACGTCCTTGTACTCGATGGAGATGTTCTTGGCCAGGATGGTGATGCCGCGCTCGCGCTCCTGGTCGTTGGAGTCAAGGACGCGCTCCTCGACCTGCTGGTTTGCGCGGAAGGCGTCCGTGGCGCGCAGGAGCTTGTCCACAAGCGTGGTCTTGCCGTGGTCGACGTGGGCGATGATGGCGATGTTGCGTAGGTTCTCCTGGCGCATGTTTATCCTCAATCTCGTGCGGCGCGTCGGATTACGCGCGATATGGCATGCTTGGGCCGATTTCTCGGCCAACGGCTTAGTTTAGCGCGGTGGACGGTAGGTTGCTTTCCTCACAAGCGCATCCATCGAGGTATCACGGTTGAGGCCGGTCTCACTCGGATGGACAGGCGCCAAGCATGGCGCGAGGGCTTATGGGCTTGTCGGGACGACCTCAATACCGCCGCGACGAGTCCTACAGGAGGCTCGGGGTCTCCCCTGCCGGGGCGGGATCGCTCCAGTCAAGGTCGTCGCCCGCGCCGATCCCCTCGACAAGCGAGAAGGCGGAGTAGCCGCACTCGGCGCCACGCTCGCCAAACTCGAGGATGAGCGCATCTCGGAAGACGTCGTCCTCATCCGCAACCGCACCAAGGTACGCGATGGCGTAGCAGGCGGGCTTACCAATGACGCGAGCGTTGTCCTCGCCACGAGCGCCGTTGCGAACCCACGTGCGGGCCGCATCGAGGCACTGCTCGGCGGAATCATCGTCGAACTCGCAGGTCATACGCTGGCCCTGAGAGTCCGCGGCGGTGGCGACGACGGAGAAGTCCTCGCCGGCGGCGAGGCGGTCGAGGGCCTCGCCCATGAGGGTGCTGCCGAGCTCGTCGGTCTGAGCGGAAACGCCGCCGTTGCCGTGATTGTCCGCCATGTATCGCCCTCCGCGTTCGCCGTGATATCGAAAAGATGGTAACGCATCCCCGCACGAGGTTGCGCGCTCCACGCCAAAAGAGAAGGGAGCCGAGGCCAATTGACCTCGGCTCCCAGAGCACCGGACGGGAATTGCGAAAGGAGAACGGGAGAAGCTCGACGAAATCGCCCGGTGGAAAGGAGCAGACCCTCGCCGGCGCGGCAATGGGAGGAGCCGCGCCGGCTTAGGCTTTCTTAGTCCCCTAGTTCCTCTTACCCCTCTTGCTCACAACGAGGGCGACGGCGAGGATAGCGACGCCGAGAACCGCGCTAACCACGATGGGTGCGGACTCGATGGGGTCACCCGTCTGCGGGATGAACTTCGTGGGCGGCGTCGGGGTCGAGGGCTTCGCGGGCTCCTCGGGCTTGGTGTACGTGTTGCGGAACACGCATGCCTCGAGCTCCTCCTGGTTCACACTCGCGATGAGATTGCCCAGTCGATCGTCTTCGACCGTGACGGTGACCTTGCGCTCCGTCTCGTCGTATGTGACGCCCTGCTGGCCATCGTTCACCTCGGAGATGGTGAACGTGTAGGTGCCGGCTTGCGTGAAGGAGAGCTCGGAGAACGTAACCTGACCGTTCGCGTCGTTCGTCGCGGTGAGCTCGACACCGCCGCCGGAGAGCTTGAAGGTGAACTGGCCGGCCTTGAGGTCTGCGCCCTCGAGGACCTTAGCTGCGGTGAGCGCGAGCTTCGTGGACTTGGCGGTGTAGACGTTTTCGAACTCAGCCTCATCCGCATCCACGAGCTCATGAGTAACGTAGAGGGTTCCGTCCCCGTTGTCCACGACGGTCGTCGTCACACGGTAGGCGGCATCGCTATACGTAACGCCATTCGCGGTGGTCCCGTGGCCGCGCTCGCGGATCGTGTAGTTGTGGACCCCAGGAGCGGTGTACTCAATGGGGCTCAGAGCCACATTGCCGGACGCATCGTTCGTGCCCGTGGCAACAACGCGCCCATCCTCGATAAGTTCAAACGTGAACTCGTTCTCGTCGAGGGTGCGTCCGGTCAGGGTCTTGCGGACCTTGATCTGATCGGTGACGCTCGAAGTGGTGGACGTGACGCTGTAGGAGTTCGTGAAGGTGAAGGCCGGACCGGCGAGCTCGTTGCCGTTCGCGTCGACGCGAGCGACGGTGAGCTTGCCGAGGCCATTATCCGTAACCCTGATGTACACGACGCGCGTGGACTGTGCGTCATTCGTGACGCCCTTCACAGAACCGCTCTCGGTGATGGTGTAGCGGAAGGTGCGGGAGCGCTCGCGAACGGGCCCGGCGACAGCTTCGCCATCGGTCGCGGCGGCTGCGGCGGTATCGGAGACAACGCGCATCAGCCTACGAGACCCACGCCAGGAGGCGGTAGCAACAGTGTCCGCCTCAACGTCATGGTTGGCAAGGGCCTGAGGTGCTGCCTCGGAAGCGGAGCCGGGCTCCGCAGTGGGCGCGGACTCAGACGCAGCGCCCTCAGACGGCGTGGGAGCGGCTTCCTGAGTTGCGGGAGGAGCAGTGTCAGGTTCGGAATCGACAACGGGGTTCCCGGTCTCTCCCACCGCAGGCTCGTTGGGCTGCGCGTTAGGCGTGGGCGAGGGTTCGCCCGGGGCAGCGGCGTCGCCAGCCACGGCGCCCGCACCTTCTGCCTCGCCGGCGGCGTCATTGGCCTCGCCGTTCTCGCCAAGGGCCTTCAGAAGGTCATCGAGCTTAAATGTGATCGAGCCAAAGTCGACGTTGCCATTCGCATCGTTCGTGGTCGAGGTGCGGGTGGGCATGGGGGCACCAGCTTCGCCCTCAACGGTGAAGGTGAACTTCCCGGTGATATCGGTGCCATCAAGGCCTTCGGGCACGCTAAGCTGCTTGGAGCCCTTGAGGCTGATAGAAACGGGCTCGCCCGTCGCGTACGTGTTGAGGAACGCGAGGCCACCGTTGGGGAGGTCCGCGGTGCAAGTCAGCGTTCCGTCGCCGTTATCCACAACGGTCACGTTGAAGGAGAAGCTCGACGCCGTGGACGTCACACCCTTGTCGCTGAGACCGTCAGCCACCTCGTAGGCAACGTACGGAATCGTCCAAGTGTTGCCCGTGCGAGTAGCGAGGCGCTCGTCAACAAGGCTGGCGAGCTTGGCGCTGTCATAGGACAGGACTCCGAAGTTCACCTGACCGGAGATGTTCGTGGCAGTGGAAACGACCTTGCTGGCGTCGTTGCCGTAAGCCAGGCGGAAGTTGAAGTCGTTATCGAACATGAGGCCGTTCGTCATGGACTTCGTGCCAACGATAGGACTGGTCTCGCCGGCGGCGGCATAGGAGTTCACGAAGGAGACCTTCGCAGCGGCGTTCGCGTCAGAACCGGCAACGTAGGTGTACGCGTTGTCGATACCGGATGAGCTCGTGACGTGCGTCGTTACCGTGAGCCTGGCAGCAGAGGCGTCATCATCCGTGGTGATCTCGACGTTGTAGCTTGTAGCGTCGTAGGCGACGCCGCCAAGATTGTCGCCCTTCTCGGTAATGGTGTAGGAGTAGACCTTCCCTACGTCTTCCTGGGTAAACGTGACGCCCGCGGGCGAGCTCACCACAAGGGCCTCGTCCCCGTCAGGGGCTGCGGAGTTGGCGTGCTCGCCGGCAATCCCGAGCTTGTCGCCATCGCCGTTGGCGACAACGTCAAACTCAAACTCTCCCGCGCTCATGGCTCGGCCATTCATCTTCTTCGTGACGCTCAGGCCACCAGCGGCGGTGTAGTCGAGGCGAGAGCTATAGGTGTTCGTGAAGACGTTGTTCTCGTTCGTCACGACGGCGCTCATCGTTCCATTGCCCCGGTCAGCGACCGTTACGGTCACCGTCGCGACGTGGGTGTCGTCAGAGATTCCGGTGATACTGGAGGCGTTCTCGCGAACCTCGTAGACGAACGTGCGGGCGCCATCACGCACCATGTCATAGGTGAACGGGATGGTGCCAAACGTAAAGTCTGCCGCCTCGGTGGCGTCGTGGACGGTCACGTTGGTGACTTCCTCGCCGTTGACATCAACGGGCAGCGGAGCTCCGTCGGTCTTGGCGCTGATCGTGAAGCTGAACTCGTCTCCCTCGCGCCACTCGCGGCCCTCGAGGACCTTGGAGAAGTGGGGGCTCACGAGCTGATCAGACGGGATGCTCGAGTCATACGTGTTGACGAACTCCCTGTCACCAGACACGCGCTCAACGGAAGCCTCGAGCTTGCCAGTCTCGGTGTTATCGCGGACGGTGACGCGGAGGGTAGCAACATTGTCAGAGTAGCCCATGCCACCGGCGCTTCCGCGCTCCTCGGTGACCCTGTAGTCGTACTGGCCAGGCTGCGTATACACGATGGAGCCAAAGTCGATCATGGCCGCGCCATCGGAAACGTCATCAGGACCGAGGACGACCCTCGTGGAGGGAGCGCCGTCGTCACCCATGGGGACGGGAGCGCCGTTGACGCCCTCAAGCAGGAAGGCGAAGCTGTCGCCGTCCCGCCAGTCGCGACCCTCAAGGACCTTCGTCAGGCCGAAGTCCGCCGTGGCGAAGCTGGCATCCTCGGCATGGTACTTGTTCTCGAACAGGACCCTACGGCTGTCGTCGCTCACAATCTGGCCGTCGATCTTCGTCGTAACCGTCAGCGTGCCGTCAAAATTGTCGGTGACGGAGATGACTACCTCGTGCGTGTGGTTGTCATAGGTAACGCCAGGGACCTTGTCCTCGTCGGCAGGGATGATCTCGGCCACGTCGAACGCGTAGGTCTTGTTGGCGTTCTCCGCGTTAAAGACCACGTCAGACAGCTTCGCCATGTCCTCAGCGATGCCGCTTGCGCGCCTCTGGGTGTTGGAGAAGCTCTTGTCGGAATCGGCGAGCAAGGCAGTTGCCTCGTCAGCCGTCGCAACAGTGGTTCCGGTCTCGGCGGTGGCATCCTTACCCGTGATGGTGAAGGAGAACACGCCCATATCCATGGAACGGCCGGTGAGGACCTTGCTCACGGTAAGCCCGGGATAGTAGGCAACCTCGGTAGGCGTGTAGACGTTCGTGAAAGCCGCGTGATCGGTGACGGCCTTGTCCGCATCGATCGCGGAGGTCGTGTTGTCGTAGGAGACATTCCCGAGGGCGAGCTTGCCATTGTCGTCAACGATGGTGACGGTTGCGGTGGCGACAT
This sequence comes from Parolsenella massiliensis, assembly GCF_900143685.1. Taxonomy (NCBI): domain Bacteria; kingdom Bacillati; phylum Actinomycetota; class Coriobacteriia; order Coriobacteriales; family Atopobiaceae; genus Parolsenella; species Parolsenella massiliensis. The sequence continues at coordinate 1,906,636 of NZ_LT671675.1, forward strand.
GGCGATCCCACGTGATACCAGCGCTATCCTCGGCAGGAGCGTTCTCGCGAATATTGAAGGTATACTCGCCAGGCTCGATGAAGGTCATCTCGCCGGACTTGAAGTTGACCACGTTACCGTTGCTCTCACGCTCGAGAGACATGTCAGAGATGACGCCATTCTCGGGGCCAGAGACGAGGTTCAGGGAGAAGTTAAAGTCGTCCGTATCGAGCATGTCGCGGCCAACAAGGTGCTTCTCGCCCGTGATGGCACCGGACTCAGTGAACGCCTCGGGCGCATAGGAGTTCTCGAACGCAGCCTCCCCGCGGCTCTCACTCTCGCCTTCGCGGGCATACGTGGCGGAAACCATGACGAGGTTCTCGCCGTTGACGGTCTCGTGGGTCACGGTCACGGTCGCGATCCAGACCGTGGTGTCATACGTCATGCCGGGGCGAGGGTCGACAGGGACCTTCTCGGAAATCTTGTACTGGTAGGTCTTGCCCACGTCCTCGCCCGTGAAGGTGATTCCCTCGAAGACCACGACGCCATGGGCGTTGTTGTTGCCAACAAGCTCGGTCGCGTCGGCAGGCATGGGAGCGTCGCCCACAGGCGTCAGCGAGAACTCGAACATTCCGGACTGGAGGGACAGCGCGCCGGATGCGTCGTTCAGTGTCTTCGTGGCGATGGGCGCCCATTCCTGCGAGGCGGCGTCGAAGATGTTCGTGAACCTCGCGACGTTCGTCGTGGCGGCGTCGGGAGAGACGTCGGCACCGAGGTCGTCGTGTACGCGTGTAATCTCGGCAGAGGCGTCGAGCGTTCCGTCGTGGTTGTCCTCGACCGTGACGGTTACGGTGAAGAGGGCGAGCGAGGTCGACACACCGGGCGTCGCCGCTTCCTCGGCGGGCTCGTAAATCTGATAGGTGTAGGTGCTAGGTGCATCGTAGGCGATGTCACCAAAGTTGAAGGCGACGGGCGTGCCGGAGCTTGTGCCTTCGGGACTCGTCACGACCACCCTGGAGATGTCTCCCTCGGCACCTTCCGGCATGGGCGCACCGTCGAGACCCTGAAGAATGAAGGTGAAGCTATCGCCCGCAAGCCAGGCGCGACCGTTGAGAATCTTCTCGCCGACGAGGTTCTCTCCACCGGAGAGCGTTCCCGTAGCGGAATAGGTGTTCGTGAATTCCGCCTTAGTCTCGAGCCCAGCCTCGACCACGCCTTCTTGCGTTGTGGAGGGCGAAGTCTCGAAGCCACTCGCGGCTTCCTCGGTCACGGTGTAGGCAGTTCCCCGAGCAAGGCCATACACGTAGAGAGTCTCTCCGTGCTTGAGCGTGTGCGTGGCGTTGCCGGCGGCATCAAACCTGAGATCCCAGGACTCGTCACCGTGGACCGTCCCGTCCTCACCCCTGACGGTTGCCTTGAATGTCTTGCCGGCAGCATCGGGAATCGAGATGTTGAACATGAAGTCGAGGTCGTTGTAGTAGCCCTCGTCAAAGCCAGCAGGAACAGCGACCGTCTTGGAAATTGCAAGCGTTCCAGGCTGCTCAAGCGAGATGCGGCCATTGTTGCCAAGGGCGACGTTGACCGTCGTGCCATTCCAGTGAGGGTTGATGATGGTGGAGGCAGTTGCCGTTGCGTTGTTATCCTTATCGGTACGAAGCTCGTTGATGTAGGTGAGGCGGCGCGAACCCTTCTTCAGGATGAGATATCCGGATTCATCAGTGGCGATTGCACCCGTAACACCCTCGGCAACGCTGCCGGGGAAGGAGACCACGCTCGAAGCCCTGGTCGCCTTTCCATCAGCAATGTCATACCAAGAACTCTCGTAGTAATACGTCACGGAACCGTTCAGCGGACCACGAGCGCGCTGAGTGCACTCGGCGTCGAGATAGAGCTGAGCGTCTTCGGTGATGTAGTAGTACCTGTTACCCGTCGCGGGAGTGAACGCGGACATCGTGTCGCCGTCCGCCCCACCGGAGTACGCGTTCGCGAGGAAGTAAACCTTCCCCTCCGCATCCGTGTGGTTGGCAATGTAGTCCGCCATGGCCTCGTCAGGATTCGCGAGAAGGTCAATCGCCTCTTCCTTGAGGCTCGACCCGTAGAATACGCGGATGGGGAGCGTCAGCGTCACGTCACCGGTTCCCGCATCCTCATCGACGTTGAAATGACGAAGCGGAATGAGAGATGCCGGAATGGAGACGGTCACCTTGTCGCCAGTCCGGGCAACATCGGAGCGCTCGACGCGAATAATGGCGTCGGCGAGGTCGCCCGTGGGATAGAGCACGTTGCCGGCCGCGCCATGGAATGTGTAGGTATCGACGTTGCCAGAGGTGGAGACATCGGGATTGGAGAAGACCTTGCTGGCAAAGACAATGCTCTCGAAGCTGTCGACCTTCATGTAGTCGCCCAGCTGATCGGTAAACGTCACGTAGCCAGACGTGTTCTCGGCACCCTCGACGACATCAGTGGGATGACCGGCCGCGCTCACGATGTCCTGCGAGATTCCACTAAAGACATCCTTGAGATCGTTGGCGCTCGTCGCGGTCTTATAGAAGTCGGAGTCAGTCGCGCGCGCACCAAGCTCGTCATACTTCGTTGCAGCGGGATAGTTGCTGGACACGGCGTGCAGGAACTTGTTCTCCTTCGTGGTATTCCATCTGTTGGGATCAGCGGAAGGATTGGCACCACTCTGGATGCCGACGGTGTAGATGGTGGTTCCGCCGTCCTTGAGGGCCTTGGCGGTGGAAACGGCGGAGTTGGCGACGGACTCGCTGAAGCTGTTGCTCTCAGTCGGCGTACCGTCTGTGAAGAACACAACGACCGTCTTAGCACCAGGGCGCGGGTTTTCATCGAGTGCCTTTTTGGCCTGGCTCATGCCCTCGTCGGCGCGGGTGGCGCCGGCAGGCTCGATCGCGTTGATGCGGGAGGTGATGGTCCCCTTGCCGTCCTGCGTGCAGGCGGTGAGCCCAAGCATGCGCTGGCTGTAGTTGTATTTGTATCTGTAGCCGCCAGACCAAGACCAATAGGTATCGTTGCCAATACGCTCCGTGCCGTCGCCGGCAAACTTCACCACGGCGACGCGATGCTGCTGGCTTGCGTCTGAGATACCCTCGTTTGCCTTCGCAATCTCGCCGACGAAGGCATTGGCGGCGGCCTTGAGCGCATCGATGCGCTTGGTGGAGTCACGGTTGCCCATCGAGTCGTTCATCGAGCCAGAGGCATCGAGAACGAGAACGATGTCCAGGGGCGTCGAGGACGTCATCGTCAGGTTTGACGTCGATGAGATGGCGGAGAGTGACGTCAGGAAGTCCGAGTCACCCTTCTTGATCGTCATGGTGCCGCCGGCGCCCGTGAGGTCGATGTCGCCATCCGAGACGGTTTTGTCCGTCCAGATGCGGCCAACGTTCTCCGTCGAATTCTCGAGACCCCAGTTGCGCCACGTTGACGCAGACGAGGGATCGGCGACCGTGGTGGCGCCAGCCATGGCGGCGAAGGCCGAGACAGGTGTCAACGTAAGGAATATCGCAAACAACAACAGAAGCCTTAGCCGCTTCATGGTGACCTCCTCCGACGAAAGCTAGATGACCGAGCTTATCGTCAGTAAATCGAGGTCAATTCGATAGGTCACATGTGTGCCAAACTTGAGAACTCGCAGGTAGATTAACCTATTCCAATAATCACCGTTTCCGCGAACGGTAAGGGAAAACAAAGCCGCGAGTTGGTTGCGGAGGCGCATATCTGTCGATGCGAAAGGGCAATAAAGCGTGTTCGGAAGTGTCGAAACGAGCGTTTGATATCGACGGGCAGCGCCCCGTTCGCTCTCTCTATGCCTTCCCGCGGACCCTGAGTTCGTCGAGCCAGGCATCGAATTCTCGATAGAGACCAACGCGCGTGGTAACTCCCGCCTTCTCATAAATGGCGGAGATATGCCTCTGTGCCACACGGCGCGAGATGAACAGGCCATCCGCAATCTCTTGAACACCGAGGTCCGTAGTCAGGAGGGCCTGATACACTTCCCCTTCCCTCGCGGTGAGACCAATCTTCTCGGCGTATAGGGTAAGCGCCTCTTCGCGAGATGGAAGGGCGGGCTCCCAGATGAGGCCTTCGCCGACCCCCGCCTTCTCCTCGTCCAGGTTCTCCGTAATTCCCCACGCGATGTCGCGGACAAGGACGAGAAGGCAGACAACCGACAGCAAGCATGACACCGTCGTTGTCACGACCACGCCCAGTGACTCGAAGAGAGGACGCGCAAAGAGAGCGCCCAGAGCGCCCACGAGACAGCTGATGGCGCTTCCCATACCTGCAACGATCTCCGGACAAGACGTCTTAGGCGCAACCCTCATGAAACTCGCGCTGAGATACATGACATAGAAAGAGCCATATATTCCTGTGATGAGAGTTGCGGAGGACATTCCCGCCGGCGTTTCCGCCGCGGGCACCGCCGCAGCGAAAAGGAACATCGCACATATCGTGATGAGGGAGCGAAGGCGGCCTTTCTTCAGGTCAAACAACACGCCGACGAGTGGAAGCGAAAGCGAGTAGGCGATCTTGGAGAGACCGGTGCTGAGGATATTCCCGTTTGCATAGCTCCAGACAAGAACGCCGTCGAGAAGACCATAGTCGAGGGTCATGGCAGTGGCAGCAACTGCAAGAAGGACAATCGACCCCTTGCTCACGCCGGATGTCTGCTGTGGCGATGGCTGGCGGGCGTACAACCACCGCCTCGCGGGGCGGCCGGCAAACCACAAAATGACAATCGCACTCAGGGCCACGCAAATCACAAAGGCCACAGGGGTCATCCCGAGGGCCTCGACAAGATACTGGAGCAGCAAAGCAACACCCATGCCAATTCCAAGCGCTCGCCCAGAGACCGTGCTCTCGAATGACACGAGGCTAAACCCATAGTGGACGGCGGCGCCAATGTAGCCAAGGGCCAGAATCGTCGCACAGCTCGCAATAAGGAAGCCAGGCAGGCGAAGGGTCGCCACCATCCCAATGGCTCCGGTGACGCAAAGAGACATCGCGGCGGCAGTGGCAGTTCTTTTCTCCATCGAGCCTGAAAGATAGGATAAAGCAACCCAAAAGAGGACATAACCAAGCCTCGTAAAGGCGAGCAGAATCGCATATACGCTCCCTATGACGCCAGGCTCCGCAAGGCGAGGAGTACGCCCGAGCGTTACGGACATGCATAGCTTCCAGGTGAAGAAGTAGAGGGAGAAAGAGGCAACCTCAATGGATAGCGGCCACGAGAGAAGGTGGAAGGGAGCAATATGCTGGAGCTTTCTAGTTGCGCGCACGAGTTTCCTCCCTTCATCTCTCCACCTATCTTCGCATGATATTCGAGAGGGGGAGACAATAAAAACAGCGACAAAAGTCCCAAATAATCATTGCTTTTAAAGCTGATATCAGAGCCTGGAAGAAGGATAACGATTACGCTCTTTCACGCTTCGTTGACAGGCATTCAGAAATGCCTTGAGGGCACAAATACCAGGCGCAGAGGAGGTCAGCATAAAAAAACGCCGGAGAAGCACTCCGGCGAAACAGACTGGTGGAGACGATGGGGATCGAACCCACGACCTCAGGCTTGCAAAGCCCGCGCTCTCCCAACTGAGCTACGTCCCCTTTTAGTAATAAACGCCCCAGCGGCGACTCGGCTCACGCTGGGGCGTTTATTGGCGAAAAGGTGGTGGGCCCGACAAGGTTCGAACTTGTGACCTCCCGGTTATCAGCCGGACGCTCTGACCAACTGAGCTACGGGCCCACATGCGGTGTGTTCGCCACAACGCGCTTCGCTATAATAGAACATCGCCCAAACTAAGGTCAACTACTTTTTTCAAAAAAGTTTTTGGCCTGCCAAAATAGGCGACAACGGGTAGCATATCGCTACCAACGGACGGTGACAGCTGACCTCAACGCCGCTGTCACCACGAGAGGAGAAGGGATGGACCACATGGTTGAGATGACGCTCAGAAACCTCATCGTGGGAGGTGGCCCCATTCCCTCCGCCATCATCCTGCAGCCCGCCGGTGACGAGAACGACAGCGAGCTCGTCCTGCCCATCAGCGTTGGCACCGTGGACGCGGCCAACGTGGCGCGCGCCACGAACGCGGACGACCACAAGCGCCCGGCAACCCATGCCCTGCTCGTGGACACAATCGACGCACTAGGCGGCGAGCTCGAGAGCGTGAGCATCACCCGCGTCGAAGGTGCCACGTTCTTCGCCACGCTCGACGTTCGCTCGGCCACGGGCGAGCAGCACCACATCGATGCGCGCCCCTCGGACGCCATCTCCGCCGCCATCGAGGCGGACGCCCCCGTCCTCGCGAGTGAGGACGTGCTGGAGTGCGCCGGCCTCCCGGACTTCGCCGCCGTCGAGCGAGACGAGCAGGAGCGCGAGGCCGCCGAGTTCCACGACTTCGTCGAGAACCTCACCCCGGACGACTTCAAGGCCCCCAAGCAGAGCTAGAAAAAAACAGGCCGCCCCAAAAGTGTCAGAGACTTTTGGGGCGGCCTGTTCATCAAAAAGGGAGGGGTACCATTGGCACCCCTCCCTAGTGGCTACGCTTCCTCGGATTCCTCGGACGCTGCCTCGCCCTCGCCGGGCTCGGACTCGTCCTTCTCCTCCTCGTCGGAGACCTCCATGCGGGCAAGGGCGCACACCGAGTCGTTCTCGTCCACGTCCATGACCTTCACGCCCTGCGTGGAGCGTCCAAGCTTGGAGATGTCCTCCACCCTCACGCGAATGACGACGCCATCCATGCTCACGATCATGAGCTCCTGGTGAGGCTCGACGACGCGGCAAGCCGCAAGCTGGCCCTTGGCGTCCGTCATCGCGATCGTGAAGACGCCCTGGCCACCACGCTTGTGCTCGGGGTACTCGGCAACCGGCGTGCGCTTGCCGTAGCCCTTCTCGGTGATTACGAACAGGTCACCGGTACCGTTCGTGATCTCCATGCCCAGCATCCTGGCGTCGCCCTTGAGCGTGATGCCACGGACACCGCTCGTGTCGCGACCCATCGGGCGCACGTCACTCTCGGGGAACATGATGGCCTTGCCGTCCGTGGAGACCAGGATGACCTTCTCGCCCTCGCGCACGCGGCGCACGTTGACGAGCTCGTCGCCGTCACGCAGGTTGATGGCAATGAGGCCGTCGCGACGCGTGCGGTCGTAGGCGCTCATGGCCGTCTTCTTCACGGTGCCGTTGGCCGTGGCGAACATCAGGTACTCGTCCTCGGGGAAGTCGCGGCACGTGATGACGGCCATGGCACGCTCACCCTCGGAGAAGGGCACGAGGTTCACGATGGCCGTGCCGCGGGCCGTGCGCTGGCCAATCGGCAGCTCGTGGACCTTCAGGCGGTACGCCTTGCCCTTGTTCGAGAAGAACATCACGTAGTCGTGCGTGCTTGCCACGAACAGGTTCTCGACGAAGTCGTCGTCCTTGAGGTTGACGCCCTGGACGCCCTTGCCGCCGCGCTTCTGCGCACGGTAGGTGTCGACCGGCGTGCGCTTCACGTAGCCGGCGTGCGTCACGGTGACGACCATGTCCTCCTCGGCGATGAGGTCCTCGACGTTGAGCTCCTTGGTGCCCTGGACGGAGATCTTCGTGCGGCGCTTGTCGGCGAACTTGCGCTCGATCTCGCGCATCTCGTCCTTGATGACGTCCAGGATCTTCTCGGGATTGGCCAGCAGGTCCTCGTAGTAGGCAATCGCCTTGCGAAGGCCGTCGAGCTCCTCCTGGATCTGTTCGCGGGACAGGCCGGTCAGGCGGCGCAGGCGCATCTCGAGGATGGCCGTCGTCTGCTCGGGCGAGAAGCCAAAGCGCTCGATGAGGCGCTGCGAGGCCTCGGAGTCGGTGCGGCTCGAGCGGATGATGCTGATGACCTCGTCGATGTGGTCGAGGGCCATGAGGTAGCCCTCGAGGATGTGGGCGCGGGCCTGGGCCTTCTTGAGGTCGAAGCGCGTTCGGCGGGTCACCACGTCAACCTGGTGGTCGATGTAGTGCTGCAGCATCTCGCGGAGCGTCAGCAGCTTGGGCGCGCCGTTGACGAGCGCGAGGTTGATGACGCCGAACGTGGTCTGGAGCTGGGTGTACTTGTACAGGTTGTTAAGCACGACCTGCGGGATGACGTCCTTCTTGAGCTCAATGACGAGGCGGATGCCCTTCTGGTTGGACTCATCGCGCAGGTCGGAGATGCCCTCGATGCGCTTCTCATTCACGAGCTGGGCGATCTTCTCCTGCAGGGCGCCCTTGTTGACCTGATAGGGCATCTCGGTGAAGACGAGGCGAGAACGGCCGGACTTCATGTCCTCGACGTGGGCCTTGGCGCGCACGGTGAGCGAGCCGCGGCCCGTCTCGTAGGCCTCCCTGATGCCGTCGATGCCCATGATGACGGCGCCCGTCGGGAAGTCGGGGCCGGGCATGGCCTGCATGAGCTCGTCGGTCGTGGCATCCGGGTTGTCGATGAGCATGCACGTGGCTTCGATGGCCTCGCCCAGGTTGTGCGGCGGGATGTTCGTGGCCATGCCAACGGCGATGCCGTTGCAGCCGTTCACCAGCAGGTTGGGGAAGCGCGCCGGCAGCACGGAGGGCTCGGAGAGCGACTCGTCGTAGTTGGGCTGCCAGTCGACGGTGTCCTTCTGCAGGTCGCGGAGCAGCTCCATCGCGGGCTTGGCCAGGCGGCTCTCGGTGTAACGCATGGCCGCGGCGCCGTCGCCGTCGATGTTGCCGAAGTTGCCGTGACCGTCAATGAGCGGCACGCGCATGGAGAACCACTGTGCGAGACGCACCATCGTATCGTAGACGGCGGAGTCTCCGTGCGGGTGGTACTTGCCGATGACCTCGCCGACCGTCCACGCACTCTTCTTGTGCGGACGGTTGGGGAAGATGCCGCTCTCGTTCATTGCGTACAGGATGCGACGGTGGACCGGCTTCAGGCCGTCTCGGACGTCTGGAAGGGCGCGGGCCGTGATGACCGACATCGAGTACTCGATGAAGCTCTGGCGCATCTCGTGGCCAAACTCGGAGAGCTGAAGCGCCCCGCCGTGCTCGTCGGTCTCGCCGGCGTCGGTGCCGCGGCCAGCGTCGCCAAACTCCTCCTCGAGCTCGCCGTCGTCCTCGTCGCTGTCCTCGTCATCGTCGGACTCGACGTAGACGTCGGTGCCCTCGTCCTCAGCTGAGGCGCGGTCGAGAAGTCGCCGGAGGTCGTCGGGCAGTTCGCTGCCGTTCTCCCCACCCGTGATGTTCGTATCGTCTGCCACTTGTGGCCTTTCTCGTCTTAATTAAACCCTACAGGTTGGCTCGGGAAACCCGGCTAAGCGTCGAGGAATCGAGCGTCGTGAGCATGGCGCTCGATGTACTCGCGGCGATAGCCCACCTCGGAGCCCATGAGCTCGCGGACGGCGCGGTCGGCTGCGGCGGCGTCCTCGATCGTCACGCGCTGCAGGATGCGGGTCTTGGGGTCCATGGTCGTGGAGGCAAGCTGCTTGGGGTCCATCTCGCCCAGGCCCTTGTAGCGCTGGACGTCGTAACCCTTCTTCTTTTTCTTGAGCTTGCCGGAGTCGTCCTTGGTGTCGTCATCGTCGTCGGGCGAGAAGCCAAGCGAGCGGATGGTGTCGCGAAGGATCTCCTCCTCGGGCTGGCGGCCGTTGGGGTAGACGTAGTGGATCTTCTTGCGGACCTTGACGCCAAAGATCGGCGGGCAGGCGACGTAGATGTAGCCAGCATCGATGAGCGGACGCATGTACTTGTAGAAGAACGTCATGAGCAGGATGCGGATGTGCGCGCCGTCGACGTCTGCATCGGTCATGATGATGATCTTGTGGTAGCGGGCCTTCGTGATGTCGAAGTCCCCGCCGTCGCCCGCACTCGTGGTGACACCGGTGCCAATGGCCGTGATGAGCGACTGGATCGTGTCCGAGGAGAACGCGCGGTGGTCGCCGACGCGCTCGACGTTCAGGATCTTGCCTCGAAGCGGGAGAATCGCCTGGATGTCTCGGCGACGGCCGTCCTTTGCGGAGCCGCCTGCCGAGTCGCCCTCGACGATGAAGAGCTCGGTGAGCTCGGCGTCGCGAACGGAGCAGTCGGCGAGCTTGCCAGGCAGGCTCGCGCTCTCGAGCAGGCTCTTGCGGCGCGTGGCCTCGCGGGCCTTGCGGGCGGCCGTGCGGGCCTTGAACGCCTGCTGGGCCTTGCTCACGATGGTGCGGGCCTGCTTGGGGTGCTCCTCGAGATACTCGGACAGGCCGTCCGAGACCACCTTGTTCGCGAGCGTGCGCATGTAGGAGCTGCCGAGCTTGGCCTTGGTCTGGCCCTCGAACTGCGGGTCTGGGAGCTTGACGGAGATGACGGCAGACAGGCCCTCGCGGACGTCGTCACCGGTGAGGTTGGCGTCCTTCTCCTTGAGCAGCCCCTGCTTGCGCGCATAGTCGTTGATGACGCGCGTGAGGGCCGTGCGGAAGCCCTCGAGGTGCATGCCGCCCTCGGGCGTGTAGATGTCGTTGGCAAACGACATCACGTTCTCGCCGTAGCCGGTGTTCCACTGCAGCGACACCTCGACCTCGCCCATCTTCTCCATGGGAGTGTCGGCGTCGGTCTTTCCCTCGATGTAGATGGGCTCCTTGAGGCCCTCGGGGACCTCCCTGCCCTCGTTGAGGAACTTAACGAAGTCGATGATGCCGCCGGCGTAACAGAACTCCTCGACGCGGGGCGAGGCCTCACGCTCGTCGGTGAGGCTGATCTTGAGGTTCTTGTTGAGGAAGGCCGTCTCCTGCAGGCGGTTGTGCAGGGTGTCGAAGTCATAGACGCAGGTCTCGAAGATCTCGTCGTCGGGCCAGAACGTCACCGTGGTGCCCGTGGTGTCGGACGTACCCACGACCTTCATCTTCTCGGTGGTCTTGCCGCGGGCGAACTGCATCTCGTAGACGTTGCCGTCACGCTTGACCTGGACGATGACCTTCTTCGACAGGGCGTTCACGACGGAGATGCCCACGCCGTGCAGGCCGCCGGACACCTTGTAGGCGTTGTTGTCGAACTTGCCGCCGGCGTGCAGGATCGTCATGACGACCTCGAGCGTCGGGATCTTCTTCACGGGGTGCTCGTCGACGGGGATGCCACGGCCGTTGTCCACGACCGTGATGGAGTTGTCCGCGTGCACCGTGACGGAGATCTGGGTGCAGAAGCCGGCCATGGCCTCGTCGACGGAGTTGTCCACGATCTCCCACACGAGGTGGTGCAGGCCGCTGGCACTCGTCGAGCCAATGTACATGCCGGGACGCTTACGAACGGCCTCAAGACCCTCGAGGATCTTGATCTCTCCACCGTCGTACTCGGAGTTATTGGGAGACTTTGCCACCCGACAGTCCTTTCCCTAGGATGAATCGTCAATCCTTCCTAGTTTAGAACATATGGGTTATTTGCTGGGGCCTGAACCTATCGGCAACATGCAAATGGCATTGGATACGCGCAAGCGCGTCTCTCAGGGATTCTGCGGGGAGGTTTGCACCGGGTCCGTGGTCCTGAGCTTCGCACGCCTTAGAGACATTTCCATAGCCTTAGAGGCGTTCTCGCGAATCTCGGGTGGGAGGTTGTTGGTCGCAGCCGTCACATGGGCGCGCTCCATGGGCGTCAATGGCGGCAACGGTGGCTCAGTAGGATGCACGGAAGGCTTCGACGGGAACTCCTCACGAGGCTGGCCGGCCTTCTTGGAGAGCTTGAAGCGCACGTGACCCACCTCGAGCCCGGCGTGGGCGAGGCGGTCGACGTAGAGCTCGGCATTCGTCGTGAGGTCAACCATGAGGGCATGGCCGTCGAGGTAGACCACGAGGTCGGGCAGGTTTGCCCTCCCCTTTGGCTCGCTCAGCCACACGGCGACCGTGTGCTTCGCCGCGCGACGCCCCGCCACGCGCTTCCACGTCGTGAGCGCGAGGCTCGCGGCCGAGGCACCGGCGAGGAGATTCCCATCGACAAGCGCCGACACGGCCGAGGCCGCGGTCTTGGGCTCATGCTGCTTCGCCGGGTCGAGCGGGTCGTACTCGAGCCGCTCGCGCCTACGCTTACGACTCTGGGCCATAGGGCACCACCAGCATGTTCTCGAGAAGCTCGTCATCGAAGTACGAGAGGTTCGTCGTCGTGATGATCGTCTGGATGCCACCTTCGACGAAGCGCGTCACGCAGGCGCGGCGGCTCGCGTCGAGCTCGCTCATGACGTCATCGAGCAGAAGCAGGGGTCGCTCGCCGAGCAAGTCCTCGCACAGGCGTACCTCGGCCATCTTCCAGGCCAGGGCCACGGAGCGCTGCTGCCCCTGGCTGCCATACGCACGGGCGTCTCGCCCATCTATCTCGAAGACGACGTCGTCGCGATGCGGGCCCGTGAGCGTCTGGGCGCGGCGCAGGTCGTCGGCACGGCCGGCGACCATCTGCTCGAGCATGAGGCGCGCCAGCTCGTCTCGGCCCATACCCACCTCGGCGCCGGCCACGCTCGGCGCATACCGGCACACGAGCGTCTCGGTGCCCGCGACCTCGGAATATACCTCGGACACGAGCGAGGAGAGCCTGCCAAAGAGGTTGAGCCTGTGATGGAGCAGCGTGGCGCCGCCCAGGGCCACCGACTCGTCCCAGGCGTCGAGAAGTGCCGACTCACACCCATCCTTGAGCAGGCGGTTTCTCTGCTCGACCGAGCGCGTGTAGGTGGAGAGCACCTTGCGATAGCCAACGTTGGCCTGTGCGCCAAACGAGTCGAGCTCTCCCCTGCGGCGCGAGGCGGACCCCTTCACGAGCGAGAGGTCGTCCGGGCAGAACAGGATGGAGAGCAGCGTGCCCGAGAGGTCCTGGCCGCGGCACGGCTTGCCATTTCGCAGAAAGCGACGCTTCTCGGGCGCGGCGACAAGCTCCACGTCCACGACGCGGCCATCGCCCGTGAGGCGGGCGCTCACATGCGCCTCGGCGGCGCCGGGGGCAAGCAGCTCGGCCGGCGACGGGCGGCGGAACGACTGCCCGCTCGTGACGTACTGCAGGGCCTCCACCGTGTTCGTCTTGCCCACGGCGTTGGGGCCCACGAGCACGGTGACGCCGGCAGACGGCTCCAGCACGCGACCCGAGAGGTTGCGGTAGTCCTTGAACGATATGCGCGAGACGGCGAGAGACACGGGCTACATCCGCACGGGCATGAGCAGGTACAGGTAGTTGATCTTGCCATAGCTCTTGAACACGCCGGGGCGCATGCTCTGCTGCAGCTCGAGCGTGACCTCGCTGTCCTGGGCCAGGGCGCTCACGCAATCTCCCACGTAGCGATAGTTCATGCAGATGGAGTTCGCCTCGCCCTCCACCTCGACGTTCACCTGCTCGCGGGCGTCTCCCTGGTCCGGCGAGGTCGAGGAGAGCGTGACCAGGCCGGCGTCGGGGTCGACGTCGAAGCGAACCGAGGAGTTGGACGTGGCGATGGAGCTCACGCGGCGAAGGGCGCCAGAGAGGTCGGCGACCTTCGTCCTCATCGTGGTGAGGTAGCTCGACGGAAGCAGCTGCTTGTAGTTGGGGAACGTCCCCTCGATGCGGCGCGAGACGTACGTGGTGTTGCCCGAGACGAAGATGACCTGGTTCGCCGTGGCGCCGATGATGACCGTGGCCGAGTCGCTCGGCAGGCTGAGCACGTCATGGAAGGCAGTGCCGGGGATGATCATCTCGAACGTCCCCTCGAGCGAGGAGGTCTCGACGTTCGTGTCGCACACAACGAGGCGGTAGGAGTCCGTGGCCACGAGGCGCACGCAGTTCTCCTCCACGTTGAGCAGGATGCCCGCGAGCACCGGACGGCTTGTGTCTCGAGACGTCACCTTGTAGACCTTGTCGACCATCTCGGACAGGACGTCACAGGGAAGCTCCACCGAGCGCTCCATGGCGATCTCGGGGAAGCTGGGGAACTCCGAGGCGTTGAGCGTGTTGAGATGGAAGGAGCTCTTGTCGCACGTGACGTTGATGGTGCCCTCACCACCATCAAAGGTGACCGCCGAGTCCTGAAGGTTCTTGACCACGTTTGAGAGCATGCGTCCCGAGATGACCGTCTCGCCCTCCTCCTCGACGTTGGCGGCGATCTTGTGCCTGATGGAGGTATCGAGGTCAGACGTCTGCATCTCGAGGGTGCCGTTCGAGGCACGCATGAGGATGCCTCCGAGCACGGGGATGGTGGAGTGCGATGCAATGCCCTTCGAGACCACTGAGAGCGCCTTGGCGAGCGAGGACTGGCTGACGGTGAAGCGCATGTGTCTCTCCTTGTCTATCTATGTATATATAGATATATAGCTAGTGGATGTAGTAAGGCGTGTTCAAATGTGGATAAGTTCGGATAGTTGCAGCTCAGCGCCTTGTTCGTGACCCTTTTTCTTGTTGAGAAACGCGCCCGCTTTTGAACGTTGAAAGGATGTGGACAACTCTTTCAACTTCTGTCGGCTGGTTTTCAACGCGTTTCACCCCGGTTTTCACAGGCCACGTAGAAAGCTAGGCACCAGCCATGAGGTCCTCCTTCATCCTGGCGATCCTGTCATGGACAACGCGGTCCTCGTGCCGACGCTCCTCGACCCACTTGATGCTGTGTTTCACGGTGGCATGCGTGCGCCCACCGAAGCGTTCGCCGATCTGGGCGAGCGTGGAGTCCGTGAGCTCTCGGGCGAGCCAGACGGCGACGTGTCGGGGCTCCATGAGGCCCTTGTTGCGCTTGTTGCTGATGAGGTCCGCGTGGGAGACGGAGTAGCGCTGCTCCACAAACTTCTGGATTTGCTCGATGGTGAACGTCCTGGTGTCCGCGCCCCACTTCTTGGTGGCGATCTGCGAGATGTCCTCGCGCGTGAACTCCTCGCCCCGCGCCTGGCGGCTCGTTGCCTCGAGCAGACACAGCTGGCAGAAGGACTTGATGGTGCGGATGGAGGCCCCGGCACGCTGCGCCATGAACTCGAGTGCCGCGTCGTCGAGTGTGCCGTCGTAGTCGTGCTGGCCGTTCTCGATGGCATCGGCCTTCATGCGTTCGTAGAACGCCTTGATGAGTCCGAGCTTGAGCTCGTAGTTTGGTACCTGGATGGACAGCGTCACGCCGGAGTCGAGGCGGGTGGTGACGCGCTCCTCCAGGCCAAGCTCGGCCGGGCTCTCGTCCGCGGCCAGCACGATCTGCTTGCCGTTGCTCGTGAGGTAGTTGAAGGTGTCGAAGAAGAAGTTGATGGACTTCGCGGCTCCGCGGAAGCCCTGAATGTCGTCGATGATGAGCACGTCGATGTCGTGGTAGTTCTGCTCGAGCGCTCGCTTGACGTCTCGCGAGGTGTCGACCATGGCGTCGGTGTAGTCGCTCACGAACTCGCGGGCGTTGCGGTAGACGCATATGCGGTCCGGGTCGTTGACGGCCAGGTAGTTCTGGATGGCCTTGAGCAGGTGGGTCTTGCCCATGCCCGGGCCACCGTAGATGAACAGCGGGTTATAGCCGTTTGAGCCGTTCGCCACGGCCTTTGCGGCCTGGAACGCCAGCTGGTTCTCCTCGCCCTCGACGAAGGTGTCGAACGTGAGCTGAGAGTCTGCCGGGGCGATGTCCTGCACGAGCGGGTTCTTCCGGCGCCGGACGGCCGGGTCTATCTCGTCCTCTTCGTCATGCCGGGTCTCGGTGGGCGGGTTGAGCAGGCGCTCGAAGTCCTCGCGGGAGATGGTCGTCTGGTTGGTGACGGGCGAGGGTACGGGTGCGGGGGCTGGCTGTGCTGTGGGCGCGCTCGTCTGCATGGGAGTGGCGGGCGCGGCGGGCTGTGCGGCGGCAGCCGTGGCCGATGCACGACCCCTGTTGAGGCTTACCGCAAGCTCCATGGGTTGGAAGGCGGCCCGCTCGAGCGCGCTCTTGATGAGCTCGGCGTTCTTCTCAACGTTCCTGCGCACGAAGCCGCTCTTTGCCGAGATGGTGAGCGTGTCGTCGGTGAGTTCGAGTGCCTCACAGCTCTGCAACATCGCGAGCGTCGAGGGTGCCAATCCGTCCTCGGCAAGCATGTCGACGACGTCTTCCCACAGAATCTGGGCGTCCGACTCCTGATTGATGGTCTCGGCCATGTGCTTCCCCGTTGTATCGTCTGCCGCAGATTTGCGACACAGGTGTTGCTCACCCGCGCGTTGCGCGTGCTACGCACGGGATTGATGAAAACTCATTATATGGGACGAGAAGTTTTCAACGTCTGCGATTGTTGAAAACTTTGCGGGTGGTCGCGGTTTTCTTGCGCTAGCCCAGAAGTGCCCTCCCGGCCTCGGTGAGGCGGCGCTTCTGCTTGTCCTTGAACAGGTATCCCCTGCCCTCGAGGGACTGCAGCTGCCGGCTCCACGTTGGGAGGGATCCGCCGTAGGCGTTGACCAGGTCAGTGGGGCCCACGGACTCGTGCTCGGCGAGGTAGGCAACGATCTGTGACTCTCGCTCGCTGAGCTCGAGCGGGTCTGCCTGCGTGGGCATGGGCTGCCAGCCGGGTGCCTGCTGCGGGTAGGGCTGGGGTGCCCAGGGCTGTTGGTAGGTGGGCTGCTGATAGTAGGGTTGCGCCCAGCCCTGCTGGGGCATCGGCTGGTACGGGCCACCCTGGTAGGGCATCTGCTGCTGAGGTGCCTGCTGGTAGGACTGCTGCTGGTAGAAGGGCTGCTGGGGTATCTGCTGATAGGGGTTCTGTGCGGCCTGGGCGTACTGCTGCGCCTGTATTGGTGCCTGGGCCTGCTGCTGGCCCTGCCAGCCGGCGGCGCCCTGCGCGGGTGCCGGTGCCTCGGCCGCATGGGGCGACGGCATCGAGATAGTGACGATGGTGCCGGCGTTCATGTTGTCCTCGATGGTGAGCGTGCCTCCGTGGTCCTCCATGTACTGCTGCGCGTAGGGAAGCCCCGAGCCCACGCCGCGGATGTAGCGCTTCATTTCCTCGGTCGCCGAGGTGGTTCCGTACTCGAGCGCTCGGTCCTTCTCCTGGATGCCGGGGCCCTGGTCGGAGAAGCGAATGGTGTTGCCCCCGTCGAGGATCGAGATGGTGGGCTCGATGAAGTAGGCGTGGACGAAGTTCTCGACCACCTCGCGAATGACCGTGAAGGAGATGCTGCCGCCCTGCTCCTTGGCAAGCCTCGTGACCGTCGTCGTGATCTCCTCGAGGAAGGTGCGGACGTCGCTGGGCTGAACGACGACGACGCGCGGTGCGGCCGTGGGGTCGTCGAACACGGCGATGCGTGCGGGATTCGTCACGACCTCACCAAGGACGTGCTGGTCCGCATGGGGCTGCGTGGGCGCGCCCTGCGCTCCGTCTATGCCAGTTGGTCCCTCGCCGACGAAGGGATAGAAGGCGTCTGCCATCGGGGTCTCTCTCTTCACGAAGTGGTTCTTGCCACAACATTTCACTCTTTTTTACAAGTTTCCGTCAATTGATGAAAACTTGCACAAGGTTCCTTCCAGCCATGAAAAGTTATTAACAACCGATAAAAACATGTTGATAACCTGCGCTGAAATGATTGGAACCGACGTGAAAAGATACGCGTAGAAGCCATGAAATTTCATTTCTGACCTGAGATTTTCCGCGAGAGGTGAAAAGCTATCACCCTGTTTTTCACAGGTGATGAATTCTCGCGAAAAGTCGAGAAATCGAGAAGGTCACAGCGAGGCCGTTGCCATCGCGATGAACACTACTTGTTGAGGTTTTCGACGCTAAGCGTCCCGCAGGTTGTGTTTCTCGGAGTTAGTCAGGATGTTTCTTGCGGCATTTTACGAGGTGACCACGTGAAAAAGCCAACATTCAAATTGACATCCGGAGAGAAACACCCCTACAATCGGAGAGCTTGACTGCTTATGCAGTGATCTGTGTCACTCAGGAGGAACCTATGAAGCGTACGTATCAGCCGAATAAGAGGAAGCGCGCCAAGTGCCACGGCTTCCGTGCTCGTATGGCCACCAAGGGCGGCCGCGCCGTTCTCGCCCGTCGTCGCGCCAAGGGCCGCAAGAAGCTCACCGTCTAGGAATGCTCATGGAGACCATCAAGTCCAAGCAGGATTTTGAGAAGGTCTTCCAGAGCGGTAAGCGGCTCAACCACCGCCTTGTTCGGCTCACCGTGAGTCCGGTCGAGGAAGGTGGAAGGAGCCGCGTTGCTTTTGTTGCCGCCAAGAGGCTTGGCAACGCCGTGTGTCGCAATAGGTGCAAGCGTCTGCTTCGCGCCGCGGCACAGCAGGCTGGCTTTCCGCTCGAGGGATTTGAGGTGATTCTCTTCTCGACTCCGGCAACCCGAAATGCCTCGTCTACCGAGGTGGCAGAGGCTCTTGCCAAGCTCTCGAAGAGAATCCGGTAGGTATGAGCAATACGGGGGAAGACAGGCCGGGTGCACTCGCTCGAGCCCTCATCTTCTTGGTGAGGGTGTATAAGCGGTTCATCTCGCCTGTTCTCCCCCCTTCTTGCATATACACACCAACCTGTTCTGAGTACGCCATGGAGGCGCTGCGCCGGCACGGCGTACTCAGAGGCGGTTGGCTTGCCCTGGCCAGAATCGCCAGGTGCAATCCGCGCCACAAGGGAGGCTATGACCCCGTCCCCTAGGGGCGGGCAACCGGAGGTACTGTCCATGTGGGATGGGATTATCTACATCATTGCCCAGGTGCTCACGTTCATTGCGAACTTCGTGGGCGACTGGGGCCTGGCCATCATTGTGTTGACGGCCATCATCCGTATCTTGCTGACGCCGCTCACCGTGAGCTCCACGCGCTCGACCGCTAAGATGCAGGTCCTGCAGCCCAAGCTCATGGAGATTCAGACGCGTTACGCCGACGATCCTCAGCGCATGAACGAGGAGATGCAGAAGTTCTACAGCGAGAACAAGTTCAACCCGCTGGGTGGCTGCCTGCCAACGCTCATCCAGATGCCCGTGTTCTTCGCCCTGTTCTCCGTGCTTCGCTACCAGATTCCCGAGGGTGCGCACTTCTATGGCATCTTTGAGTCTCTCGCAATCACGACGAACGACGCCGTGAGCCAGCTTGGCTTTGGTGGCGCCTGGGTCTACCTGGTGTTCGTGCTTGCGTTCGGCATCCTTACGCTCATCCCGATGCTTCTCAACACCCAGCCCGACTCCCCGCAGGCGAGCCAGACCAAGATCATGGGTTGCGTCATGGCCATCATGATGATCTGGTTCGGTTGGAACGTGCCGGTGGGCGTTGTCCTGTACTATGTCACCTCCTCTGCCTGGGGTGTCGTGCAGCAGGTCTTTATCACGCGCAAGGTGATGGAGAAGGCCAAGGCCGAGGAGGCCGAGCGCATGGCCAACCAGCCTGTTAACATCGATGTCGTTCGCAAGGAGCGCAAGCCTCGCCCCCACAAGAAGGGCTAACGGCACAAGCCACGAAGTAATACCTATGTCGCGCGCCCTCATCCTCGAAGGTGCGCGACATTGTCTATCTGGAGGTTGCTATGAGCGAGGAAACCCTGGAGAAGACCGACGAGTTCTCGGTCATCCGCACGAGTTTCGAGGAGTCGGGAAGCCTGTCCGACGACCAGCTTGATGTCGTTGCCGACACGGCTATCGACATCCTCCGAGGTATCCTTGGGTGCTTTGGTGAGAACACTTGTTCGATTGATGAGTATGATGGAGACGAGGGTGAACTGATCCTGGATGTCAGCGGTGGAGACCTCGCGATTCTTATCGGCCGTCATGGCGTTACGCTGGACGCGCTCCAGGTTGTGTTTGCCTCCATGCTCTCCAAGCGCATCGGCTTCCACTATCCCATCGTTGTTGACATCGAGGGATATAAGAGCCGCCGTCGCGATAAGGTCCAGGGTCTGGCCCGTAGTAATGCTCAAAAGGCTGTGAAGTCTGGCCGCGCTGTGAGGCTTGCACCTATGAATGCCTACGAGCGTAGGCTCGTTCACCTTGCGCTTCGTGACTCCGTTGATGTCACGACTCACTCTGAGGGTACTGATCCCGAGCGTTACGTGGTCATCACCCCGGTTAAGTCTGAGTAGCGCGTTCTTCATATGGCACTTCTTGAGGAGACCCCTTTTGGGGCCTCCTTTTTTAGACTCCTGCTCCACTTATTCCTCTTAGCTCGGGCTCCTGTGGTCTGGATACAGTAGACTGGTATCAGTCGAAGCTCAATCACACTCATGACATGGACGTTTGCCAAGACTTCTTGTTTCGGGAAGTCTTGGCATTTGATGATTGGGCAGGTATGGCTGAGAGTATTGAGGCTGGTTGCATTGAAAATTCGAGCCACGGAGAGCCTCTCTGCTGGCTTGAAATTGATTTTGTAACTAATTGCCCATTCACGACAAAAGACGGCCTTAGAATGCTCGAGAAGCTCTCTGATGACTATTCGCTTGGATTTGAGGCTCATCAGCTTATCTCTGTTATTCATCATCTGTATCTGATGTACAGAAAGAATGAGTTTGTGAATCTCACAAGCATCAGGTCCATGCCAGATGGTCTTGTTCTCCATGCCTTTGATTCGCTGCTATTCGCCAAAGTCATTTCAAAGTACGAAAAGCTTGATAATCAGCTCAGGCTGTTGGACATGGGTTCTGGTGGCGGGTTCCCAGGTATTCCAATTGCTTGTGTTTCCAACTATGATGTCGAACTTCTCGATTCTGTTGGCAAGAAGGTCAATGCTTGCAATGAATTTGCCAGTGAGATTTGTTTGGAGAACCGTGTACATGCCTCTCACGATCGTCTCGAAGAGTTTGTAAAGCAGTCTGGACGCTGCTTTGACATCGTGACTGCTCGTGCTCTGGCGAAGCTCGATATCCTCATTGAGTACGCTGAACCATATGTCAAGCAAGGCGGTTATTTGTTCTTTGGTAAGGCAAATCCCGAGCAACAGGAACTTGCTGACGCACATAAGGTTGCAAAGCTCTGTGGGTTTGAGATTGTTTCACGTGAAACATTTGAGCTTCCAGATGATTATGGTCACAGAGAGATAATAGTCTTAAAGAAGGTAGCTAAGAGTAAGGTAAGACTGCCAAGAAAGAATGGTGAAGCGAGAAACCATCCACTTTCGGCTAGATAGCAATGTTTCACGTGAAACATTGCAAATTGAGATTGGAAACTAATGGGATTTCGAGATGTGAAGCGCAGTAGTCCGAATAAACCAACTAACGTTCTTGCGATTATCAATCAGAAGGGCGGAGTTGGTAAGTCAACTACGGCAATTAACCTATCTGCAGCACTCGGTGAGGAACACAAGAAGTGCCTCGTAATCGATTTTGATCCGCAGGGAAATACGACAAGTGGCTACGGAATCGATAAGGATGAGCTCGAGCATGATATTTACGACGCTCTGCTTGAGGGATATTCGATGAGTGATCTCATCGTGGAGACTCCAGAGCCGAGAGTATTTGTCGTTCCTGCGACAATTCAACTCGCAGGTGCAGAAATCGAGCTTGTCAGCAAGATTGCCCGTGAGAGCATCCTGAAGAACCTCATTGCAGAGGTGAAGGATGAGTTCGACTATGTGTTTATCGACTGCCCTCCCTCTCTTGGTTTGCTTACGATTAACGCACTTTCTGCTGCAAACGGACTTCTGATTCCAATTCAGTGTGAGTACTACGCGCTTGAGGGCGTAACCAAGCTTCTTGAGTCGATGAAGCTTGTAAAGTCGAGTCTGAATCCGAATCTTGACGTCTTTGGCGTTCTCATGACCATGTATGACAAGAGAACTACGCTGTCGAACGATGTTGTTGCTGAGGTTAAGAAGTACTTCGGTAATAAGATGTTTAAGACGGTCATTCCCAGGAGCGTCAAAATCTCTGAGGCCCCCAGTCATGGTTTGCCAATCGCAATGTATTCGGCGACGAATAAGGGTGCAATCGCTTATCGAGGACTTGCAAGAGAGGTGATTCGTCGTGGCTAAAAAGAGCGGTCTTGGCAGGGGCTTGAATGCTCTTATCAGCGAGGCAAATGCTGAAACTGGAAATGAACCAGAGGCAGTTCTGCAAATTGCTGACATTGTGCGTAATCCAGGGCAACCTCGAAAGAACTTTGATGAAGACGCCTTGAACGAACTTGCTGACTCAATCAGGCAAAATGGAGTGCTTCAGCCGATTCTTGTAAGGAAGAAGGGTCAGAAGTACGAGATCGTTGCGGGAGAGCGCAGATATCAGGCTAGCAAGCTCGCGGGTCTCAAAGAGATTCCTGCAGTTGTAAGGGATATCGATGATGACAAGGTATTTCAGCTTGCCTTGATCGAGAATCTTCAGCGCTCTGATCTGTCTCCAATCGAGGAGGCAAGAGGATACAAGCAACTTCTATCTAAGCAAGGACTCACTCAGGAAGGCCTTGCCAAGATTCTGTCAAAGTCACGGTCTGCAATTGCAAACACGCTTCGCCTTATGGACCTTCCAGCCGAAGTACAGGACCTGATGGAGAAAGGCCTGCTCACAGCGGGTCATGCCCGAGCAATTCTCGCAGTCCAAACTGAAGAGGGAAGAATCAAGCTTGCTCATAAGGTGGTAACCGAAAGCCTTACCGTGAGGCAGACAGAAAATCTTGCTCCGCTCTTTTCTGTCGAGCGCGCTGAAGTTAAGACCAGGGTGGCTGCACCGCAGTCATTCAAGCGTGCAGCACGTGAGCTTAGAAAGATGCTTGACACCAACGTGAAGGTCAAGCAGGTCCGTGGCAAGAACAAGATTGAGATTGAGTTCAAGGACGAGGACGAGCTTGCAAGAATCCTCTCTCAAATTCAGCCATCTGATGATGAAGGTGATGAGGATTGGGACTAGTCTCAAGGTCACTTAGAAGCGCAATCATCGCAGCCGGCGGTCTCGCAATAGTCTGGAATATGTTCATTGACGAGCGCGCGAAGGAAAGCGTGAGGAGAGCGGTGAAGGTAACAGGTAATCTTGCAAGTCAAGCCTTGAGTACCTATATGGATCCGATGGCTGAGTTCTCGTCTGAGGAGGCGGCAAAGTTCAATCGGAGTTGGGTTGAACAGCAGTGGAGAAACATTGGCTACTAGTTCACCATTAAACGGTCTACCTGCATGAATGTAAAAAGGGGAGTATAGAACATATGTTCTATACTCCCCTAATGGTAAAGCTTCGATTTGAAGCTAGTCCTGATGCTTCTGAGAAAGCTGGCCACATGCGGCGTCGATGTCGTTGCCACGAGAGTTCCTGATGGTGGCCTCGACGCCAACCTGAGCAAGCCTGCGAACAAACTGATCGGCGCGCTCCTGCGTGGAGGGCTTGAGCTTGGACCCCTCTAGGTCGTTGAGCTGAATCAGGTTGACGTGAGCAAGGGTCCCGCGAGTGAAGTCGCAAAGGGCCTCGAGCTCGGCGTTGTTGTCGTTCACGCCACCAATGAGGGCGTATTCGTAGGTTGGCCTTCTTCCGGTGGCCTCGACGTACTCGCCCATGACCTCGTGAAGTCGCTGAAGCGTGTACTTCTTGACGCCCGGCATGATGAGGTTGCGCGTGGACTGGATGGCTGAGTGAAGCGAGACGGCCAACGTGAACTGCTCGGGCTCCTTTGCGAAGCGACGAATCATAGGAACAACACCGCAGGTAGAGACCGTAAGGTGACGGGCACCAATGCCTGCGCCCTCAGGAGAGTTGAGCATGCGCAGTGCCTTGAGAACCTCGTCGTAGTTGTTGAACGGCTCGCCCTGGCCCATCATCACAACGCTCGACGCGCGCGTCTGGAAGTCTTTGCTCACGTGCATGACCTGGTCATAAATCTCGGTTGCCTTGAGGGAGCGCTTGAAGCCACCCTGGCCCGTGGCGCAGAAGACGCATCCCATGCGGCAGCCAGCCTGCGTGGAGACGCAGACGGCCAGGCGATTTCTCGTGGGCATGCCAACGCACTCGGCCTGCGTACCATCCGCATAGCGAAGCAGATATTTTCGGCTTCCGTCATTGGAGACCTGGCGGGCCACCTCGTTCGTTCCGCCAAGGGTGCAACGCTCCGCAAGATCTGCGCGAAGAGCTGCGGGAACGTTCGTCATCTCCTGGAAGTCGGAGACGTTGTGCTTCCAAACCCAGTCCTCGACCTGCTTGGCGCGAAACTTGGGGTAGCCCAGCTCGTCCATAAGCTCGAGGAGCTGCTCGTGGGAAAGCGTCCTCAGGTCAACCTTGCGGCTGCCCGACTCTGTATCATGGAAAGACATGTCGCGGCCTTTCTGGCGTGATGTTTGACGGAATGCACGCAAGAACGTGCGGCTAGAGTGTATCGCAGCACTGGGATGCGCATCCGCAGGCAATGTGTGCGACAAGAAGGGAAGGGTTATGGGCGACGTAGTGGACTGCAAGGTTGCCGTGCTGTGCGGTGGGTGGTCGGACGAGCGCGAGATCTCCATCTCAAGTGGGAAGGCGAGTGCCAAGGCTCTTCTCGAAAGCGGGTTTTCCCAGGTGGACCTCTATGACATCGCCGACAAGGACTTCGTGCACGCCATTGCAGACGGTGGGTACGACGTTGCCTTCGTGGCGCTTCACGGCCGCTATGGAGAGGATGGCTGCGTCCAGGGGTTTCTCGAGCTTCTCGGAATCCCCTACACCTGCTCTGGGGTCCTCGCCAGTGCGCTTGCCACCGACAAGGCCATGGCCAAGGACATCTATCGCGAGCACGGGATTCCCACCCCAAAGGAGGTCTGCCTCTACAAGGGCGAGGAGTACGACGTCGTTGACCTCGTGGGGCGTGTGGGGCTTCCGGCGTTCGTGAAGCCCGTCTCGAGTGGCTCGAGCTACGGCATCACGCGCGTGGCGGAGGCCTCTGAGCTGCCAGGCGCCATCGAGGAGGCGTTTGGCTACGACACGCGTGTGCTCGTGGAAGCGGCGGTTGTTGGCACCGAGATTACGGTGCCCGTCCTTGGCAACGAGGACGCGCACGCGCTCGAGGCCATCGAGGTGCGCTATGACACGGACTTCTATGACCTCTCGGTGAAGTATGACGACCCGGCAAAGCATCACGTGATTCCGCCCGAGCTTCCCGATGAGGTCGTGGCGAGGGCCAAGGAGCTTGCCTGCATGGCGCATCGCGCCCTTGGGTTATCGGGTGCCTCACGCAGCGACTTCATGGTCGATGCGGATGGCATCCCCTACATCATCGAGACGAACGTCATCCCCGGCATGACGCCGCAGTCTCTGCTCCCTGATGCGGCCCGTCGCGCAGGAATGGGATTTCCGCAGCTGTGTCGCAAGCTCATCGAGCTTGCTCTGGAGCGCGGCGCCCGTGGCACCGACAGGGCAAACGACTAGAGATGCTTGAATTGCGAGAAGAAGGAGTTCGTGGCAGTGAGTGAGGCCATCGAAACTGAGAGGGACTACCTGGGGGAGATTCTACTGCCCGACACGCCGCCGGAGGTGGAGGCGGCGTACCGCTCTCTTGCCGAGCGAGCAAAGACGCAGGAGTTTGGCCTGATTGAGGATGACGTCGTGGTTCTCGACACCGAGACGACGGGTCTGTCGTTCTCCGAGTGCCAGCTGACAGAGATTGCCGCCGCGCGTCTGCGCGGTCGCGAGATCGTCGACACGTTTAGGACGTTCGTCAATCCGGGAATGCCCATACCCAAGAACATCCAGGCACTGACGAACATCACCGACCTTGACGTCGCGGATGCACCGACGCCAAGCGAGGCCGTGGCCCAGCTTGCGGACTTTGTCTCTGGGGCTCCCGTCCTTGCGCACAACGCCACGTTTGATCGCATGTTCATCGAGCGCGTGCCCGGCGGCCACGACGTGAGCGACCTGTGGGTTGATACCCTCGCGCTCTCGAGAATCGCGCTGCCCAGGCTCTCCACACACAAGCTGCAGGACATGGCCGAGGCGTTCGGTTGTGCGAGCGTCTCACACCGTGCGCTCGATGACGTCTGCGCCCTGGCGGGTATGTGGCGAGTCATCCTGTGCGCACTGAGCGATCTACCAGCTGGTTTGCTCGTGACGCTTGCGAACATGCATCCGGATGTGGAATGGCCCTATCGGCCGATCCTGTCCTATCTCACGCTTGCCGAGCCGGACGCGGAGTTCTCGCTGTCTGCCGTGAGAAGGGGGCTTGTGTCGACGGTCCCCGGCACTCCTCGACAGGACGTCGACGAGCTCAAGGCGGATGCGCGTGTGCCCTCGTCTGAGGAGGTGCGGGCCGCCTTTGAGCCTGGCGGGCTTGCCTCGCAGATGTACGAGCAGTTCGAGCCGCGTCCGAGCCAGGCCGAGATGGCCGAGGAGGTGCGCTCGGCGCTTGCCACGTCCACCATGCGTGCCATCGAGGCAGGCACCGGCGTGGGAAAGTCCGTCGCCTATCTGCTGCCGCTTGCGCAGTATGCGAAGCTCAACAAGATTACCTGCGGCGTTGCCACAAAGACGAACGCGCTCACCGACCAACTTGTCTCCCACGAGCTTCCGGCGCTGGCTCGGGTGCTTCCCGGTGGCCTTACCTACACCTGCCTCAAGGGCTACGACCACTATCCCTGCCTGTATCGGCTGGACAGGAGTACCACGGCAGACCTGCCCGTCGATGACGCGCCGGGCAACGGCCGTTCGAGAAACACAATTGCCTCGGACATGCTCACGGCAATAGCGGTCACCTATGCCTATGCCTGCCAGTCTGCGGAGGGCGACATCGACGCCCTGGGAATTCGCTGGGGCAGCGTTCCGAGAAGCCTACTCACGGTCACACACAAGGAGTGCCGCCGCCGCGAGTGCCCCTTCTATCCCAACCTCTGCATGCTTCATGGTGCCCGCCGACGTGCCGCCGCGGCAGACATCGTGGTGACGAACCACTCGCTGCTGCTGAGAAACGTAGAGGCAGACGGTGCGATTCTGCCACCCGTGAGGAACTGGGTGGTGGACGAGGCCCATTCGTTTGAGGCCGAGGCCCGCAGGCAGTGGGCCGTCGAGGTGTCCGCCGAGCGCGCGAGGTCGCTGTTTGAGACGCTTGGTGGCTCGAAGTCCGGAGCGATCGGGGCGGCCTCCGCATTCGCGTCGACGAACGAGGCAGCCACACCCGCGTGCGGTCTGCTCGCGAAGGCGGCCAACTCCGTGGCGTCCTCCATGCTCTCCTCGGCCAACTTCTTCGACCGCGTGAGGGAGCTGTCGGCGATTGCGCCGCGGAGCGGCGGCTATGACATGGTGACGCTGTGGCTGGGGGACGAGACACGCTCGAGTGACGAGTGGGCCGCCGTTGGCAAGGCCGCCCGCGAGCTCGTGGACCGACTCGAGGCTGCCCACCACGACCTTGAGGGCGCGCACAAGATTCTTGCCGCGAGAAGTTCCGACGACGCGGCGCCGAGCAACCCGTCGACCGCGCTTCTCGAGGATGCCTGTCGCGAGTTGAGGGCCTTCATTGACGCTTGCGTCACCATCACCGAGGCAACTGATGACACCTACGTCTTCTATGCCGAGCTGCCGCAGTCAAAGCGTCGCATTGGCCAGGAGCGTCTCGTTGCCGAGAAGCTCGACATTGGCGCCGAGCTCGCGGACAGGTGGTATCCCGAGATGCGGAGCGTGACGTTCAGCTCGGCCACCATGAGCGTGGGCGGGGACTTCTCGCACTTCAACGGTGCGAGCGGTCTTTCGCTGCTCAAGGACGGGAGGCATCGCGAGGTGTCTCTTCCTTCCGGGTATGACTACGACCACAACATGAGCGTCGTTGCCGTGAGGGACCTTCCGGATCCCCGAGACAGGGGGTATCTCGACGCCCTGGTTGACCTGCTGTATGACGTGCACATGTCGATGGGTGGCTCGGTTCTCACGCTGTTCACGAACCGGCGCGAGATGGAGCTTGCCTACGCGGCCCTCGAGCCGCGGCTTGCCGCCAGCGGGCTTAGCGTGGCCATGCAGGAGCGGGGATCTTCGGTAAGACGTCTGAGCAGGAGGTTCGTGGAGGACCGCGCCCTGTCTCTCATGGCGCTCAAGTCGTTCTGGGAGGGCTTTGACGCCGCGGGCGACACGCTTCGCTGCGTCGTCATCCCCAAGCTGCCGTTCTCCAGCCCAAAGGACCCGCTCGTGCAGGAGCGCTCGGCGCGCGACCGGGCCGCCTGGCGGCGCTGGAGCCTGCCGGAGGCCGCGCTTGCGGTGAAGCAGGCGGCGGGCCGTCTCATCAGGACGTCGACCGATACGGGCGTCCTTGTCCTGGCGGACAGCCGCGTGTGCACAAAGGGCTACGGCAAGGTGTTTCTCAAGTCGATGCCCACGTCGAGCGTCTCGACGCTGGGTAGTGACATGGTCGGTCGCTACCTGGAGTCTTGGCGCGACAGCCACCGATAAGCGAAGCGATTTGCGCCGCCCCGCCTGGGATTGGTGGGGCGGCGTTTTCATGGGTGGGGCAGTCTCCTAGATGCAGCCCCTGCGCCTCGCGTAGTTGAGGTCCTCGGTGATCACGTCATGGATGGCTCGCTTGAGCTCGTCATTCTCAAAGCTGATGGAGCCCATGAGGGGAATGAGGTGCCTCGGCAGCCATGTCCCCGGGGAGGTCTTTCCGTCCTTGCGGTAATAGGGGATCGAGACGACGAGCCTGTCCTTGCCCTCCTCGAGGCGTGCCTCGTTGAGCGCGAGAAGCGTGTGGGCGGTTTCCTCGTCGGCACAGGTGATGCTGACGCGTCTGCTCTCGTCGTCATCGATGCTCGAGATGATGGCGTCTCCGGTCTCGTCGCTAAGGCTTACCGACGCCATGTCCGCGGCAACGAAGGTTTGGGCCCGTTGGTTGTCGAGGTCGAACGCATCGATTTGCCAGGTGCCGCCGAGCAGGCGAAGTGACAGGGGGATGACGTGTCTCTCCCTGCTCTGCTCGCGGGCCTTCTCGTCGTTTCTCCCCGTGTACGTGAAGGTCACGATGGGCTGTCTTGCCTCGGTCTTCTTGTTTGGAATGTCGGTGGCGCGAACGATGGAGGTGGCGCAAGCGTCAAGGGCGGCGAGCTCGGCATCCGTGGTCATGCGCTCCTGGACAGCCTCGGGGCGAACGTAGTCCTTGGGGAAGACGGCACTCTCAAGCCTGAGCCGGCGCTCGTTGTCTCGAGCGATACCGAGGCGGTCGAGGGCATCGCAGAGCGCGTCTGCCTGCTCGTTGGTCAGACGCGGCCTCTTGTTGATTAGGGTGAAGTCTCCGATGCGGCGCTTTCGACCGGGATAGACGTCCTCCAGGGAGAAGACGGGACCGGCGGGGTCGTCGTCGGGCTCCGTGATGTTCTTCAGGGCGTTCTTGACTCGATCCTTGTCGAGGGAGAGGACCTCAACGAGGTCCTTGAGACTCGAGACGGCGTTCTTTCGCGCAAAGGCGGCGACGATGTCGAGGTCACTTGCCAGTCGGTGGTCGACGGGGCGCCCCGGTCCGTGGCCCTTGTCTGTTGGGGTCTTGCTCACTTTTGCCTCGCCCCCTCAAGGATGGATTGCCAGGTTGCAACGAGAGATGCCGGCTCTATGGGGATGAGGCCGCTCTCTATGGCCCATTCGGCTGCGGCTTGGGTGTTGCATATCTCGGTTTCCCAGATGACGCTGCCGCCTTGCAGGTGCTTCGTGTGCGCCACGTTGCGTTTTCTCGTGACGCTTGGCGCGGTTTTGGCGCGCTTGCGAGGGATGTAGAACCTCGCCGTCTGGGGTTGCTCTCCCGATTCGATCTCGAAGGGGAGGTATCGGTGGTCTTCTATCGAGAAACCCTTGGGTATCTTGTAGCTCCCTGCATTGCCTTTGATGACGGCGTGCGAGACGCGCGAGAGATTATAGGTCCTTTCCTCTGGCTCTGCGCCATCCTTGAGGCGGTGCCCAAACACGAACGTGTAGCCCGCGAGGGAGAAGATGCCGTAGGTTCTGAAGGTTCGCGCCGCGGGCTTGTCGTCTCCCTTTGCCTTGTAGGTGACGGTGACCTCCCGTCGCATGCTGAGGCCTTCCTCAAAGACGGAGAGGATCTTGGGATCGCAGTTGGCGTCCGTTGCGCCGCGAATGCCCGTCCCGGCTCCCGTCGAAAGCGAGGAACGTACTATTGCCGAGCCGAGGGCGCGTGGGTTGGGCGTACCGGGCTCGGTGAGCAGTCCTCGCGCGAGCGTGGCGACAACGCGGGAGTATTCGTCCGTCTCGTTGTCGAGGGGGCCAGCGAGCAGGCTCTCGTCTACCCGGTAGAAGGTAGAGGTTCTATCCTTGCGCTTGCTGAGCGGTATCCCCTCGGCCCCAATGGCCTTGAGGTCTCGTCCGAACGTTCGGTGCAGGGACGTCTTCTTGAGGCCCTGCCGCTCTTCCGCACTCTCGAGCTTGGAGGCGCTTAGCTCCTCTCCGTCGAGAAGTCTCAGGGCGAGGCGCGTTTGCTTGACATCTCTGCGATCGAGTTTGTTCTTCTTGTCCGAGGAGTGCTTTACCATGCCAATCCCCTGTCTCTCCGGGGTGTTGATTGCAGCCGACCCCACGTCGCAAGGGTTATCGCGACCATTCACGACCCTGATTATGAAGCTTTGAGCCTGTTGGGTTCTGTAATTATTGCCCGCTCTTTTTGAGGAGCTTGGTGTGGGAAAGCCAGGGGTGTTGCTCGTAAGGCTGATTGTCCTCCCAGGTGAGAGATGCGGTGGAAGTCGATGGTCTACGTTGTGTCTCGATGTTTTATGTCCCCATCATTTGCTAGGGGCTACCCGGTTCGCGATTTGTCCAGGCAGACGTATACTCTCTAGTACGACTGCAAGTAGCGGCTCTGTCGCTATTCGGAAGGTGAACGGATGAGCATCACTAAGGATTACCTCGAGCGTCTTGATACCGAGGTTGGCATAGCACCTGCGGGCAGCCAGGAGGAGCTTGACTGCGCCCATGGGCTTGCCGAGGAGTTCTCGGCGCATGGACTCAAGACCGAGGTGGAGGACTTCTCTGCTCCGTCTCTTGGGTATGTGCCGTATGGTGCTGCGCTTGTTCTTCTGTTCCTGAGCCTCATCCTCCTCGGCGTGGGCGGCACGGCAACGACGATCATTGGATTCGTCCTCGTTGCGGCCATGCTCGCGCTGCTGTGGATGACCTATACCGGCAAGGATGTCATTGGCAAGTTTGGTCCCTCTGCCCACAGCCAGAACGTGGTTGCCGTTCGCGAGGCCGAGGTCGATCCTGCCGAGCGCGAGCGTCCCATCGTCGTCGTTGCCCACTATGACACCGGCCGACTCGACTTCCTCTCTCGTCCTCAGGTTGCGGTGGCAAAGAAGTACATCGCCTCCTATTCGCTCTACCTTGCGGCTGCCGTTGCCGTCTGCTCGCTCATCCAGCTCCTTGGCTTCATTCCCGAGCCGGCTCGCCGTACGTTCTGGGTCATTGGTCTCATTGCCTGCCTTCCGCTGCTTGTGTGGGGTATCTCCCTCATCGCGAGTCGGTTCATGCCCTATGCTCCCGGTTCCGTTGACAACAAGTCCTCCGTTGCGGCCATGCTTGGCGTGATGGACCGCGTCACCCAGGGCGTAGAGGTCAAGCGACCCGAGAATCGCGAGGCCGACGTTGCTCCCGCGAGCGTCTCTGAGCCCAAGCCGCGCGAGCCCGAGATGCGTCGCGAGGTGGAGGAGGTCGTGGGCACGCGTCATGGCGAGAAGGTCATCCGCGAGCTTGGCATTCTTCCCCCCGAGTGCTCCATCACCTACATCGAACCCGAGGTCCGCATGGTCCCCGTGGCCACCCCCGTTGAGGAGTCGCAGCCCACACAGGTATCCGAGCCGGTTGCCGCCAGCGCTCTCGAGACCGAGCCCATCCCCGTGGTGCCCCAGCCCGAGGGTGACGAGGCTGATGCCGAGCCTGCGATGACGGACGAGCCTGCCGTTACCGTTGAGCCCGAGGATGAGGAGGCCGGTGCCACTCGTCCGATGGTTGCGATTGACGAGAGCCGCGTCGACACCTCAAACGAGGAGGATGCCGGCACCACGTTCTCCATGGATGCCAACAGCCTCTCTCAGCTTGAGGACGGACAGAGCACCGACGAGGGCCCCCTGACCGAGACCGACCACTCTGGCCTGTACACGATGGCTGACGAAGACGCCACCGAGGCGACCGCGGCTACCCGCCCCGAGCGCCCGCGTCCCAACGCCGTTGCCGATCCCGACTGGGGCAAGAGCTCCTACAAGCCCACCCGTCGTGCAAACGTCTCCAACGTTGCCCGCCGTGCGGCCCTCTTTGACCTTCCTGACCCCAAGACGTCCGGTCAGGACGGCCTTGGCCCCGCTCCCACCCAGCTTCCCCAGCGCTCCCAGATGGCGCAGCGTCTGGCCGACGCGAGCCAGCAGGTCACGAGTGCTCCCTCGCAGGTCCGCTTCGGGGCCGCGACCCAGGCTCCTCGCCAGCAGGCCGCTCCTCAGCCCGATGACATCGAGGTCCTGAGCGCGCCCGTTGCCAGCGCACCCACTTCTGGCGCGGCCGCAGAGAAGGGCCACGGTCACGGCCGACTCTCTGGTCTCTTTGGCAGGAAGAAGAAGCAGGAAGAGTCCATGTCCGAGTGGCTTGGCGTCGATGACGACTACGACGCCAAGAAGTCTGGCGAGAGCATTGGCTCATGGGACAACTTTGGAAACGAGCACGGCGACTCACACTGGAAGGGCGGAGCGGCCCTCAACATCAACCTCCGTAAGCTCAAGGACAAGCTCCCCTCGATTCCCGGGCACGACTCTGGTGATGAGGCTCAGGACCTTGATGAGGCCGATACCAATGCCGACGTGGTTGCGGATGACGCTTCGGCTACCGGCGCCGATGCGCCCGTCGAGAACGAGGCTCCCGTCGTCGAGCAGCCCGTCGACGACTTCTCGTATGTGGACAGTGATGTTCCCGTCTATAACGAGAACATCATCTCCTCGACTGATCGGGCCCTGCGTGACAGCATCCTCGCCATGGGCGATAGCGACCTTCGGACGCACGACATCTGGTTCGTTGCCACCGGAGCCTCCTCTCTGAACCATGCGGGCGCCTCTGCGTTCGTGGATGCTCACCGCAAGGACCTGCGTGGTGCCTTTGTCGTCAACCTCGACTGCGTTGGCGCTGGCGACCTTGCCCTCCTCACCCAGGAGGGGTTCGGTACGTCTCGCAGGTCTGATCGTCGTTTCCTCTCCCTTCTCGAGTCTGTCGCGAGCGACCTGCACCTTGGGGTTGAGAAGGTCGATCGCTCCTGGGCGAACACGGATGCCACCATGCTCATGCGAAAGCGCATGCGTGCCGTGACGCTCATGGGTCTTGGTGCCGGTGACCTCCCGGCCTGCGCGCACACGGCCGAGGACGTCTCTGCCAACGTGAGCACCGAGCGCATCGAGGACGTCTGCGCCCTCGTGCTCGAGGCCATCCGCCGCGCCTAGGATTCGAGGCTTACAAATACAAGCAGCGTTCTCTCACGCTGGCCACCCTGCTGCGAGGCACAGGTGACCAGCGTGAGTGCTTTTCTGGCCTTGGACGCGAGAGCGTCAGGCTTGGGCGTCGCAGCGCTTGCCTTGGTGACAAGCGACCCAAGCCATTCCCGCAGCTCCCCTCGGTTCATTGAGAACCGTTGGATGTCCTCGAACTGCTTGTCTACGACGTGGGCGCAAAACGGGATATAGGTCTCGGTTCCGGCTCTTGTCGCAAGCGTGGCACTTGTGAGTTGGTCGAACCTCTCTTGCTGCCAGGTATCCGCAATGGGGGAGAACTGAAGCTGAGTGGTCCCTATGTGGTGCGCGTAGATAATTTTGTGGGTGTCGCTTGGGCTGCATCTCCAGTCAAAGTAGGGGCATCCAACATGGGTCTTCTCGCCCCAAAGATCGTGTGAGAGGTAAAACTCGGGATCATCGTCTGTTGCCTGTGCAACCGGGTAGTCGATGGGTGTTCCCTCAACCGTGAGCCATGCATCGAAGGGGGAGTCGACATTGAGCATGGCCTCCGCCTGAGAGCCGTTCTGATTTCGCTCGGCCTTGCTTATCTCTTGCCGCAGCAGCTCGTAGCGTCGCTCCGTTGTGAGGTCCGCCGCAATCTCTCCCACGCCAAGGACGATGAGCCCGATGCCGATGAGGACGAATGGCACCACCAGGGCTAGAGATATGCCCGGACCACGACGGTGACGCCGCGCGCGCCACCGTCGTGGACGTGCGTTCATGACGCGGCTTCAAACGTGTAGGAGATGGTACAGAGCTCCTCGATGCTTGAGTTCGTTGCAGACTTCTCTGCAAGCCTCCGCCATGCCCCATTTCCCGAGACGTTCGAGATCTCAAGACCAAGCTCCTTGCTTGCCTTGGAATCGATGGCGAGCGTGTCGCCTGGCACGTCTGCGCCCTTCCACGCGTGAACTGGCGTATTGCCATCCCTCAGCGTATAGGTGGCGTCTTCGGGCATGCCCTTCGTCTCTATCCGTGCTGCTCGAACGGGGACGACCGAGAGATTCTCTATGGCGTAGCCACTGGGAACGATGACGCTTCCGTCGGCCATGATCTTGCAGGGAAGAAGTGCCGGAACGCGAACGGAGATAACGGGCTCGTGTCGAGACGTTATCGTGAGGTCGCTTCCCACCTGCGAGTAGTCTCCGTCCCACCCCGCAAAGCGGTAGCCGTCGTGCCTTGGCTCCTCTGGGGGCGTAGCCGTGCTCCCGGCGTCAACAACCTGCTCACCAATGACCTCGCCCGTGATGCCGTCGACAAACTTCACGTTCCAGACCTTTTGGAACGAGGCGGAGATCGTGTGGTCTGACGAGACGTTCGAGAACGTGTAGCTTCCCTGTGGGCCTACGCTGCTTCCGTCAACGGTGACGTCCTTGATGCGCCAGCCGCTGTCGGCGGCTATGTCGTAGTTCCTTGACTCGCCGGTCGAGACGAGCGTGGCTCCGCTTGGATTGATGGAGCCGCCCTCGCCCGCGTTCGCGCAGATGGTGAAGGGGATGTTGATGGTGAAGTCCCATCCCGAGGTTGTCTCCGCGCTTCCCCTAAACGTCGTCTCGGTCGAGGTAATGCGATGGATTCCCCCGCCGCGAACAGAAAACGTTGCCTCCTCGGAGATTGACTCATGCAGGTAGGCCCTTGAGTTCCAGTCCTCGCCAATGAAGGCGCAGCGGTTTCCGTTGTCATAGAGCGTCTTGGTGGTGGTCCAGAAGATGCCGCTGTTTGACGCCTTGTTGTACATGGTTGTCTTCACGGTGACGTTGACCGAGCCATCGGGGTTTGCGTTGGGCGAGATGTAGTAGGAGCACGTCTGGAGAATGTAGGTGGACTCGCTGCGCTTGACCTCGACCCAGGTCCCCACCTGAGACGACTGCGCCACCGGAAGCGACATTCTACTGATGCCTCGGGCCTGTTCCTCCTGTTCCTGCGGCATCGTGACGACAATGTCGCCGCCAAAGGACTCGATGTCATCCGCGCGCGCCGCCGCAGGGGCCAGGGCAAGCGCACCCAGCGTGGTTCCCGCAACCAACAGTGCGCCAATCTTCTTGAGGGGTGTGCCGTCAGCCATGTCTCCTCCTTGATATGACGA
This sequence comes from Parolsenella massiliensis, assembly GCF_900143685.1. Classification (NCBI taxonomy): domain Bacteria; kingdom Bacillati; phylum Actinomycetota; class Coriobacteriia; order Coriobacteriales; family Atopobiaceae; genus Parolsenella; species Parolsenella massiliensis. The sequence continues at coordinate 1,941,954 of NZ_LT671675.1, forward strand.
TGCCCGCGATTGCGAGGAGGACAATGACGACACCTCCGACGATGAGCCACCATGCCTGGTCTCCAACCCCGGTTTGGGCCAGTGCCGAGATGGGGCTCGGGGCTGCCTGCTCGAGCCTGCGGACGGTCACCTCTGTGCTCCCGCCATTTGCGAGTGCCTGACAGGGGAAAGAGAGGACGTCAAGCGCAATTGCGGCCACGATTGTCGCCGGGGCGGCTTTCCTGCTCATGAGAGGCTTCCATCTGCGGGTGCGTCGGCCTGGACTGCTGCGTGAGCGCCCGGGGCAATCGTGAAGGTGACGGTTCCGATGTGGACAGGCGAGCTGATGTCCTGCGTGACCCTTCCGACGTTGCCGGCCGTCTCGAGCTGAACGTCATCAGTGGTGGTGTCGTTGCTGTAATACGTCATGTTCCACAGGGGGTCGGTGATGGCCGTGCCAGACTCGCTTGCGGCGCCCGCCGCGCGAACCATGGCCCCCTTGGGACCAAGCTTCCAATCGATGGAGTTCTCGGCACTGTTGACGTCGGAGGAGTGACTCCAGCCGTTCTCGCTGTTGACCTTCACGTTGGTGACCTTGAGGCCAAAAGCCGAGAGGTTCTCGATCTTCGTGGCCTCCGGGCTGGGGCCGGTGAGGGTTCCGTCGCTTGCCGCCACAAAGGGGATGACCGTGGGAACCTTGAACCTGAGGTTCGTGTCGCTGGCGACCACGGTGACGAGCGTGGTGTTGGAGCCGATGCGAGCGTCCTCCTCGGCCAACGCGGCCGTTGCGGGCATGGCAAGTCCGAGCGCGAGTGTCATTCCTGCCACCAAGGCGCCGGTACGTCCTGCCACACGCATGCTGGCCACATGGAGACTGTTCCTCTTTGCCTTTGCTTGAGTTATTCCGAACATGGGATTCTCCTTTCTTTGGGCATGACCCACGACGGGCCATGCGTTTGCAAACTCATCGAGGTCCTCTATGCGCCGGCCTCCTCGGCCGTGCTCGCTTCTCCGGGATCTTTCACGACGTTTACCTGGACTGCCGTGGGAGATCCGTGGTCATCACCGCTGTCGGGGTCTACCGCCTGTATCTCAACGACGGCCTCACCCTCCCCAACGCCATCGACGCGCACGGCATCGATGCGCTCTCCGGGCCCTATGGCTTGGCTCTCGTAGAGAACGTCCTCGCCCTGCGAGAGCGTGAAGCGCTGGTCGAACTTGTTGTCCCTGTCGTTCTCGAAGCCAACTGTGAGCAGGCCCGAACTTGCTAGGCGAGGGGATGGCAGCACGCTGACCGTCATCATGTTGTTGACGACCTCCTGGTCGAGCTCCGCCTGTATCTGCTCCCTTGTTTTGCCCTCTTGGGCCCTGCCGAGAATGGCGCCCGCGAGGTCCTTGTTGCCAAGCAGTCCCATGCCAATCGCGATGACTCCGGCGAGTACCGCAACAACGGAAAGGCCGAGGATGGCTCTCCTGCCCCAGGTCCTCTTGGGCTGCCTTGGCCTCTTGCGAGGAGGCCGTCTGCGATCGGGGATTCTCGATTGCCCGGCTCTCATCGGAGCGCCAATCTCGCGGAGTCAGCCAGGGCCATGGGCATGGTCCATGCCTGCGGATGCGAACGCCAGCCGCGATGGTCGCATGCGCAGGATGGCGGGCCAAACGGAGCCGTTGCCTTGGCGTTTCTGCAAGACTCGTTGGCGCATCCACATGGGCCGTGCGTTGGCTTTTCCCGCTCGATCCCTGGTGCGTGCCTGGTGTTTGTGCTCATGGGGACTCCCATCCACGGCTTTTTGCGTAGTCCGGTACGTTACGACCCAGCCCCAACACAAATCCCCTTCTCGTCAAACGCAAACCTGACAGCCGAGCTCAGGGCGCGTGCCCGGACGCCCGCGCCGTGGGACAGCTCGGCGAGCGTCACCCAAGTGGCCCTCACCGGTTCTCAAACGCCTGGTTTTTCTCGTAACCAAGGTTCACAAGCGCTCGCATGCCGCTCTCGCTTGCTCAAAGCGAACAGGCTGGGTACACTGAACAACACGCTTGAGAGCCGCCAAGGGCTCGGAGCGCAAACGCGGGCATCGCCAAGTGGTAAGGCAACGGCTTCCCAAGCCGTCATTCGCGGGTTCGAGTCCCGTTGCCCGCTCCAGGACATGAGGCCCCGGCACCGTGTGGTGTCGGGGCTTTGCTGTACGCGGCCTGGGTCCCATGGCAAATTCACGTATACATCGGCGAGCGGTCCGCACGTTTACGGCCTCCCCTTGGTGGGTAACAAGCACATGCCGCGCCGTGACGCGCGCCTGCCAAGCCCGGGAGCGAGTCTCCCGTTTTTGAGGGAAGGAAGTCCCATGAGTCACATACCGATGAGCGATGCCGAGTGCGAGCTCGCCATGAAGCGCCTCACTCCTCGGCTTCGCCAATACGCCGAGCTGCTCGTTCGCCGAGGCGTTGCCATTCAGCCGGGTCAGGAGCTCGTGCTGACCGTCCCCGTTGAGTCGGCGGCGTTTGCGAGAATCGTCGTGGAGGAGGCATACAAGGCCGACGCCGGACACGTGACGCTCATCTGGGTCGATGACGAGATGAGCCGTCTCGAGTACGACAACTGCCCCATCGAGCGCTTCCAGAAGCTCCCGGAGTGGAAGGCCGAGCAGATGAACTCGCTCGCCCGCGAGGGCGCGGCCTTCCTGTGGGTGGACGGCGAGGACCCTGATGCGCTTCTCGGCGTTGACCCGGCAAAGCCCGCGGCCCGCGCCGTGGCCTCGCACCGTCAGTGCACCGACTACCGCCGTGGCCTCGACTTTGGCGAGAACGCCTGGTGCATCGCCGGCGCCCCCGTGCTGGCGTGGGCCCGCAAGGTCTTTCCGGACTACTCGGATGCCGAGGCGATCTATCGTCTCTGGATTGCCATTCTCGACACGGCACGCGTGACCGGGGACGACCCGGAGAGCGAGTGGGAGACGCATAACGCCACGCTCGCAAAGAACAAGCGCAAGCTCAACGACAGTCACTTTGACGCCCTTCACTACACGTCCTCGAACGGAACGGACCTCGTGGTGGGCCTGACGAAGCGCGGCCTGTGGGAGGGTGGCTCCTCCAAGACGAAGGCTGGCGTCACGTACTTCCCCAACATGCCCACCGAGGAGGTCTTCACCTCCCCGGACCGCAACCGCGCCAACGGCGTCGTTCACTCGGCGCTGCCGCTCGTGCACAACGGCTCGGTGATCCGCGACTTCTGGCTACGCTTCGAGAATGGCGAGGTCGTTGACTACGGTGCCGAGCGCGGCCTCGACGTGCTGCGCAACATCATCGAGACCGATGAGGGGGCCCGTCACCTTGGCGAGTGTGCGCTTATCTCCAAGAACACGCCCATTCGCCAGAGCGGCCTTCTGTTCTACAACACGCTCTATGACGAGAACGCGAGCTGCCACCTTGCCCTGGGCATGGGATTCCCGGAGTGCTACGAGGGTGGCCTCGACATGGACAAGGACGCCCTGCTCGCAGTGGGCGTCAACGAGAGCGCACAGCACGTCGACTTCATGATTGGTGCCGACGACCTGGACATCGCAGGCATCACGGCCGACGGCTCGGAGGTTCCCATCTTTGTCCATGGGCAGTGGAGCTGGGAGTAGGGCCGTGCTGCCCACGGGCTCGGTTCATCCGCTAGAATCGAAATAGTGCGCCTTTGGGCGCTCGCGTTTGCGCCGTTAGCTCAGTTGGCAGAGCAGGGGACTTTTAATCCCAAGGTCCAGGGTTCGAGACCCTGACGGCGCACCATTGCATCTGAGAGGGCGGTCATCCAGACGGGTGGCCGCCCTTGTTTGTGCGGTGACACCTGGGGACGGGTCAAACTGTCACCGCCGCGTCGATGACAAAACGACCCCGTCCCCAGGTGTCACGCGGTAGAATCGAAACGTTATGCATGTTGACACGTCGGCCAGCCGCGACAGCACAGGAGGAGCCGCATGATCGATCGCTACACCCGTCCCGAGATGGGCCACATCTTCTCGCTTGAGAACAAGTACGCCATTTGGCAGGAGATCGAGGTGCTCGCCTGCGAGGCCCAGGCCGAGCTCGGCAAGATCGGCATCACCAAGGAAGACGCCGCCTGGATCCGTGACCACGCCAAGTTCGAGAAGACCGAGGTAGACGCCATCGAGGAGGTTACGCGCCACGACGTCATCGCCTTCCTCACGAACATGAAGGACTACATCGACGCCGACGTGCCCGAGGGCGACCCCAAGCCAAGCCGCTGGGTTCACTACGGCATGACGAGCTCCGACCTGGGCGACACGGCCCTGTGCTACCAGCTCACGCAGGCCTGTGACCTCATCATCGAGGACGTCCAGAAGCTTGGCGAGATCTGCAAGCGTCGTGCGTTCGAGGAGCGCGACACCCTCTGTGCCGGCCGCACCCACGGCATCCACGCCGAGCCCATGACCTTTGGCATGAAGTTCGGCTCGTGGGCCTGGGAGCTCAAGCGCGACCTCGACCGCCTTCGTGACGCCCGCAACAACGTGGCGTTCGGCGCCATCTCCGGCGCGGTGGGCACCTACTCCAGCATCGACCCGTTTGTCGAGGAGTACGTCTGCGAGCACCTCGGCCTCGTCCATGACCCGCTGTCCACGCAGGTCATCAGCCGCGACCACCACGCCTACCTCGCCGGCGTCCTTGCCACCACGGCCGCGACCTGCGAGCGTATCGCCACCGAGGTCCGCAACCTCCAGAAGACCGATACCCTCGAGGCCGAGGAACCGTTCCGCAAGGGACAGAAGGGCAGCTCGGCCATGCCGCACAAGCGCAACCCCATCACGATGGAGAAGGTCTGCGGCCTTTCTCGCGTGGTGAAGGCAAATGCCCAGGTGGCCTTCGACAACGTCGCCCTGTGGCACGAGCGTGACATCTCGCACTCGAGTGCCGAACGCGTTGCCCAGGCAGACAGCTTCATCGCGCTTGACCACATGTTCCAGTGCCTCATTCGCGTCATCGACGGTCTGCAGCTCTACCCCGCCCGCATGATGGCGAACCTCAACAAGACGCGCGGCCTCATCTTCTCGTCCAAGGTGCTGCTCGCCCTCGTGGACACCGGCATCACGCGAGAGGACGCCTATGCCATCGTTCAGGAGAACGCCATGGCCACCTGGCACGAGGTGCAGGACTGCGTCTCTGGCCCCACGTTCAAGGAACGCCTCGAGGCCGACCCGCGCTGCACCGTGAGTGCCGAGAAGCTCGACGAGATCTTTGACCCGTGGGACTTCCTCACGCGTATCGATGTCGTCTTCGACCGCCTGGAGAAGCTGAGCTTCGAGTAGGCGTGCCAGCATATCTGGTATGGCCGTGCCGGGAAGCGGGGATACTTCTCGGCACGGTTCGTTCTGAAGAAGGAGAAACGCATGTTCAGCTACGACTTCCGCCCGCGCGGCGTGTGCTCCCAGATGATTCACATCGGCCTTTCCGATGACGGCAACACCATCGAGCAGGTCTCATTCGAGGGTGGCTGCAACGGCAACCTCAAGGCCGTCTCCAAGCTCGTGGCCGGCCACTCCGTGGATGAGATCGTGGGCATCCTCGCCGGCAACACGTGCGGTCCGCGCCGCACGTCCTGCGCAGACCAGCTCACCATTGGCCTTCACGAGGCCCGCGCCGCCGCCCAGGCGTAAGCGAGACCATGTCGATTCTTCCCAGCAACATATCGAGGCGCTCGTTTTTGCGTGGAACCGCGGCCACGGCCGCCGGCGCCGCCGCTATCTCCGTGCTGTCCTCGTGCGGCAAGCCTGCCGAGACGACCTCGGACCCCGTGGTCGTGGACTCGGGGACGGCCACCTATGTCGTGGGCTCCGGCGACATCCAGGGCTCCTACGAGCAGGCGGCAGACGGCCGCGGCACGGCGTCGCTGGCCGAGGCGGGCTCGTGGAGCCTCCCGCTGGGATGCGTGCTGCGCCCGTCCGAGGGGCAGTGGAAGCCCTATGTCGTGCCTAGCGAGACGCCCTCGGCCATGACGAGCGCGGGAGCCTTCTCGGTCTCATCGGGAACGAACTCGCTGCTTGTGGACACGTCGCGCACGGGCGGCAACTTCGTCATCTATGACGCGCAGTGCTCGGACTCGGTGTTTGCCTGGACGGAGCTCGACATCGTGAGCCATGACTGGCGCCTGTTCGCCGCACCCCTCACGGATGGCGCCCTTGGGACGGTCACGACGCTCTGGAAGGGCGACGCGGACTATGACCCGCCGCTCGCCTGCTGCTCGGGCTCGAGCGTCATATGGCTCGTCATGCCCTCGACCTCCGGCTCCAAGTCCACGGAGAGCTCCTCGTGCTACCTGTGGAAGGCCGGCACCAGCTCGGCAGACGAGGTCGTTCGCTCCCAGGGCCGCTTTGCCTGCGCCCCCACGGTGTCAGACGGCAACGTGACGCTTGTCCCGCGTGTGCGCGCGAGCGAGGGCCGCTACTTTGGGATCACGGCCTACTCGCTTGACTCGGACCTCTCCTCGCAGGTTGACCAGCTCGTGCTGCCTGCGAGCGTCTCGCCGATGCATGCCACCTATATGGACGGGAAGTTCGTCTTCTCCATCGAGGCGAACTACGGCACGGGTGGCCTTCTCGGCAACATGGGCACCTACATTGGCTCTGGGGATGGGGCGTTCATCGTGATGCCGCGCGAGCCGGCCGCCGCCGTGGCGGGCAAGGGGGGCGTCTACCTCGTCAAGACGCGTGCCTCGCACGTCATCGTGGACACGAACGCCCAGACGTATGCCACGCTGTCTGCGCCCAACCGCACGCTCGACTTTGGCGACTACCCGGCAAGCATGGGCACCACCTCGACGTTCGTGACGTTTGCCACGGTCAAGGACGAACAGTCTGGCTATCCCAGCTCGGTGCAGGTGCGTGCCTGGGCGCTCTAGCGAGTGGGGCCGTCCGCGGTCCTGTTGGTTAGCTTGATGGCCCGATGGGGTAAACTGCCAAATAGGAATGCCGAGCGCCTGCGCTTGGCCAATAGCTGATAGGGAGGCCGTCATGGCTTCGGACACTAAGAAGATTCTGCTGGTCGAGGACGAGAAGGCCATTCGCGAGGCCGTCGCCGCGTACTTCGAGCGCGAGGGCTACTGGGTCCGCGCCGTTGGCGACGGCCAGGCCGCGGTCGACGAGTTCGAGAAGCACGGCTTTGACCTCATCGTGCTCGACCTCATGCTTCCCAAGCTCTCCGGCGAGCGCGTCTGCCGCGCCATCCGTGATCAGTCGGACGTGCCCATCATCATGGTCACGGCCAAGGACCAGGTCGAGGACCGCATCATCGGCCTCGAGCTCGGCGCGGATGACTACCTCGTGAAGCCGTTCTCGCCCCGCGAGCTCGTTGCCCGCGTGCGCGCCCTGCTTCGTCGCGCCCGCACCGAGAGCGAGCCCACGCTCGAGGTCCTCGACTACGGCGACCTCGTCATCAACATCTCGGCTCACAAGGTGACGGTGCGCGGCAAGGAGGTCGACCTCACGGCCTCCGAGTTCAAGCTGCTCGTGACGCTCGCCCGCTACCCCGGCCAGGTCTACAGCCGCATGGAGCTCGTGGAGAAGGTCCTGGGCTACGACTTCGAGGGCTACGAGCGCACGATTGACTCCCACGTCAAGAACCTGCGCGCCAAGCTCGGCGATGACCCGCGCAACCCCACGTGGCTCTACACGGTGCACGGCGTTGGCTACCGCTTCGATGCGCCCGAGCCCGCCGAGAAGACCGAGAACTAGCCAAGGTCGAGGGAGTGTGACTTGGTGCCCGCCAAGTTCGTCATAGGAAAGAAGATTCGTCAGGAGCGCCCCGAGGATGACATTCCCGAGGCGCTCAAGACGTCCGATGGCTCGATGGCCTCGTGGAAGACCCTCTCGAACCGCCAGTCTCGCCACATGTCGTATCGCGGCAAGATGACGCTCATGTTCGCTGGCGTTGCCGCGGTCACGGCGATCATCCTCATCACGGTTCTCGGCGTTAACTGGGAAGCCCAGTTCATGAGCTACACGCGCTCGAACATGGAGCGCTATGCGTCCGTCATCGCCGACGGCCTGGCCGAGTCCTATGACACGGTGAGCGGCTGGTCCGACGAGGACGTGGACCGCACCGTGCAGTCCTCGTCCATCTCGAGCGAGGTGGGCGTCCAGGTCATCGATGCCAACGGCGGCATCGTCTACGACGACACGTGGTCCCGCGGTGCCGAGCACGAGGATGCCGAGGACGCCGCGAGCGCAGCCGCCAACGCCTCGCGCTCGAAGGGCGTCTCGCTTGCCCCCACGGACGCAGACTCGGTTGTCTCGCATGAGATCGTCGACTCGTCCGGAAACGTCGTGGGCGAGGTTCGCCTCTGGGCCTTTGGGAGCGACGCGCTGCTCACGAAGGGCGATGCGGCCTTCCGCACGATGTCGTACAACGCCGTGGTGTATGCGGCCATCGTCGCCGTCATTCTCGCCTGCATCATGGGCGTCATCGCCTCGCGCAAGCTGGCGAAGCCCATCAAGTCCATCACGTCCACGGCGGCCCAGATTCGCTCCGGTGACCTCACGGCGCGTACCGGCATCGTGGGCGAGGACGAGATTGGCCAGTTGGGCGAGACGTTCGATGACATGGCAACGTCGCTCGAGCGCGACCTCAAGCTCGAGCACCGCCTCACGAGTGACGTCGCTCACGAGCTGCGCACCCCGCTCATGGCCATGCTTGCAACCGTTGAGGCCATGCAGGACGGCGTGCTTCCGGCAGACGAGGAACACCTTGAGACCGTAGCGAGCGAGGTGCGCCGCCTGTCTCGCCTCGTGTCCGCGATGCTGCAGCTCTCGCGCATCGAGAACGGCACCACGAAGTTCAACCCCGAGAAGACGGACATGATCCGCCTCGTGCGCTCGGTGGTCGAGGCGCAGGAGCAGCTGTTCACCGATCGGGGCCTTCGCTTGAAGCTCGACGTCAAGACGAACCGCCGCGAGCTGTTCTGCGAGGTCGACCGCGACATGATTCGTCAGGCGATCATCAACCTCATGTCGAACGCCCTGCGCTACACGCCCGAGGACGGCTACGTTGTGGTGAGCGTGGCACAGGAGGGCCGTGACGTGCTCGTTGCCGTGGCCGATACGGGCATCGGTATCGCCAAGGAGGACCTCGCACGCGTGTTCAGCCGCTTCTGGCGCTCCGACGCGAGCCGCGAGCGCGTGAGCGGAGGCCTTGGCGTGGGCCTTGCCGTGACCAAGGAGATCATCGACCGCCACCATGGCTTCATCGGCGTCGAGTCCGAGCTGGGCAAGGGAACGAAGTTCACCCTCCACATTCCGCGCGTGCAGGAGCGCGCCTCGCAGCTCCCCGGCGAGGACAAGTAGGCTCCCTCGCAAGCATTTGCGTCTCTAGCAGCGCCTCTCGTCATATGGCGAGGGGCGCTTTTCTACTACAATAGACGGGTTATTGCCGGTTTTGCGTAACTCAACCGAGGGGAAGCGGTGCCGTATGGCAGCAATGGGGAAGCGCCCAGACTCGCAAGGCAAGGTCCGTGACATCTACGACTGCGGTGACTCGCTGCTGATGGTCGCGAGCGACCGCATCAGCGCGTACGACTTCATCCTTCCGGATGAGATTCCGTACAAGGGCGAGATCCTCACGCGCGTCTCGGCCTTCTGGTTCAAGAAGTTCGAGGACATCCTGCCCAACCATGTCATCTCGCTCGACCCTGATGACTACCCGGCGGAGTTTGCCGAGTACAAGGACTATCTCCTTGGCCGCTCCATGCTCGTGAAGAAGGCCACGACGGTGCCCATCGAGTGCATCGTGCGCGGCTACCTCACCGGCTCGGGCAAGAAGACCTATGACGAGAAGGGCACGGTCTGCGGCATCAAGCTCCCTGAGGGCCTCACCGAGGCATCGAAGCTCCCCGAGCCCATCTTCACCCCGTCGACGAAGGCGGCCCTGGGCGATCACGACGAGAACATCTCGTTCGACCGCTGCGCGGAGATCGTGGGCCTCGACGTTGCCACGCAGCTGCGCGACGCGTCGCTTGCCATCTACAAGGCTGCCGCCGAGTATGCCGCCACGCGTGGCATCATCATCGCCGACACCAAGTTTGAGTTTGGCTTCATCGATGGCAAGCTCGCCATCATCGACGAGTGCCTCACGCCCGATTCCAGCCGCTTCTGGCCTGCCGAGGGCTACTCCGAGGGCCACGTCCAGCCCAGCTTCGACAAGCAGTACGTCCGTGACTGGCTGCGTGCGAACTGGGACATGACGGGCGAGCCGCCCCACCTGCCCTCCGAGGTTGTCGCCGGCGCCTCCGAGCGCTACCAGGAGGCCTACCAGATCATCACCGGCGAGAAGTTCGTTCCAATGAAGGAGAGCAATGTCCCAGCGTAGCCCGTTCAACAAGCGAAACCAGCCTCAGACCCAGGAGGAGAAGAAGGCCTCCTCTGCGGGCATGACGCGCAAGTCGCCCACGAAGGCAAAGCCCGTCCGCGAGGCTGCCGGCTCCGTGCGAGTCGTGGCCAAGAAGAAGAACCCGGACGGCAGCACCTCTACCGTTGGCATGACGAAGGAGGAGAAGAAGGAGGTCCGCCGCGCCGAGCGCGAGGAGGAGGACGTCTTCAACACCCTCACGAACGCCATGCTCAAGCGTGACGAGCTCTATACCTCGCGCCGTCGCATCTGGTGGGTGTTCCTCGCCCTGGGTCTCGTGTTCGTTGTGGCTTCGTTTGCCTCTGGCTACATCGGGGCTTCCGATGGCTTCAACATGTACGACCTCTCGACGACGGGCGGCATCCTGTCCGTGGTTTCGCTCGTGCTTGCCTACGTCTTCATCATCACGTCGCTCGTCTACGAGTGGATGAAGATTCGACCGCTTCGCAACGAGACCCAGAACAGGATCGCTGGTCTGAGCCCCAAGAAGCGTCGCGCCACGCTTGCTGAGCTCTGCGAGGAGGACGAGCGCAAGCGCGTCGAGAAGAAGTCGGGCAAGTAGGGGTAGAATAGTCACTCGCCCACGCGTTGGGCTCCGGGCTTGCCCGGGGACATAACCGCCTCCGTAGCTCAGGGGATAGAGCACCGCTCTCCTAAAGCGGGTGTCGCGCGTTCGAATCGCGCCGGGGGCACCAGACTTGGCAGCAGGCCGGGGACATCGAGTCTCCGGCCTGCTTTTGTTTGGGGCGCCATGGACGGCGCCTCTGCGCTCGGGCAGACGGCGACCTCCGCCTCGAGCAGACGCCAATAGAGCCAAAAAAGGCGCCGCCGCCTCCCGAAGTTGGAAGCGGCGGCGCCTTGCGTTGCGTCTGTGCGTATCCTGCTAGTTGTTCGAGCTGTCGCCGCTCGTGTCGGCGTCTCCGGTGTTGTCGGTGGAGCCGGAGTTTCCGTTGTTGCCCGAGTTGCCGCCATTGCCGGAGTTTCCGTTGTTGCCCGAGTTGCCGCCATTGCCGGAGTTGTTCGAGCTGCTCTGCGCCGGGTCGGGGCCGTCGGAGACCCTGAGCGTGATCGAGCTGTCCTTGGACTGCTTGCCCGTGGGGCTCTGGCTGATGACATAGCCCTTGGAGACGCTGCTGCTGTAGGCGTGCGTCACGTTGATGTTCGTGAAGCCAAGGGAGTTGAGCTCGCTCTTGGCGGAGCTCAGCGACTCGCCGGAGTGATCGCCCGCGTCCGCCGTGCCAACGCCGGAGGAGAGGTGGTACGTGATGGTGTCGCCCTCCTTGGCGTCGCTGCCGGCGGCCTGGTCCTGGCTCGCGACCTTGCCGTTGTCGACGTCATCGGACTCGACGGAGTCTCCCACGGCCCCCTTGAGGTTGAGCTTGGCCAGCGCGCTCTCGGCCGCGGAGGGGGTCATGCCCTTGAGGTTCGGAACCGTTACCGTGGCGGCGGGCTTCTTGCCCTTCGAGAAGACGAGGCTTACCTTGGTGCCCTTCTCGCATTGGGTGTTGCGGGCCGGGTCCTGGCTGATGAGCTTGCCCTCCTCGATGTTGTCGTCGTACTGCTCGGACGTGCTCACCACGAAGAAGCCGTCACCGTACTCGGCAAGCTTGGCCGTGGCCTCGTCCTTGGTCATTCCCTCGAGGTTGGGCATCGACTTGCTGCCCGAGCCTCCGCCCATGAGTGCCATGGCACCGCCCGCGATAAGGGCGATGGCGGCGATGACGCCAATTACGATGGCGGCGATCTTGCCCTTGCTCATCGGCTTCTTCTCGGGCACCTGCATGTTGGAGGCATGGCTCGCGCCCGTGGTGGGAATGCGACCGGTAGTGGTGGGGGAGACGGCTGCGCGGGGCATGGCCTGGGTGCGGCCGCCCTGCGTGCGGTTGAGCTGCGAGGTGGGCGCTGCCGTGAGCAGCGACGTGGCCTCGCCGAGGTTCACGATGCGTCCGGCCAGGTAGTCGTTGAGGACGCGGCGCAGCTCGTCGGCGGTCTGGAATCGCTCGGCGGGGTTCTTGCGCATGCACTTGAGGATGATGCCCTCGAGTGTGGCGTCGACGTTGGGGTTCACCTGGCTGGGCGGAACGGGCTGCTCGTCGACCTGCTTGAGGGCAACGGCGATGGCGTCGTCTCCGTCGAACGGAACGCGGCCGGTCGCGGCCTCGTACATGACGATGCCGAGGGAGTACAGGTCGCTCGTGGGGCCAAGCTCCTTGCCCTGCGTCTGCTCGGGGGAGACGTAGTGCGCCGTGCCGAGAACGGAGTTGTCGGCCGTGAGGTGGCTGTTCTTGGCGCGGGCGATGCCGAAGTCCATCACCTTGATGTTGCCATCGGGCTGCACCATGATGTTCTGCGGCTTGATGTCGCGGTGGATGATGTCGTGGCCGTGCGCCACGGAGAGCGCCTGGCAGATTTGCGAGCCAATCTGCGCCACCTTGCGACAGTCGAGGGCACCGTGCTTGCGGATGCCGCTCTTGAGGTCGGTGCCGCGCAGGTACTCCATGACGATGTAGTAGGTGTCGCCGTCCTTGCCCCAGTCGTAGACCCCCACGATGTAGGGGCTCTGGAGCGCGGCGGCCGCCTGTGCCTCCTGCTTGAAGCGGGCGGCGAACGACGGGTCCGCAGCGTACTGCGGGAGCATCGTCTTGATGGCGACCGTTCGGCCAAGCACGGTGTCAAGGCCGCGGTAGACCGTGGCCATGCCTCCGATGCCAATCTTGTCCTGGACGGTGTAGCGTCCGCCGAGAACCCTATCTGCCATGCTCTGCTCCCATCAAGTACCCGCGCCCGCATGCGCGTCGTCTGTTAATCATCTCATTCATCGCGCCCGACTTGGTCGCGAGTTTGCGTTTATGGACGCCTGTGTTGGGACAACCTCCGCACCCGCTTCTGAGCCCGCTTGGGCCAGACCTTGGCAGTGACTCCCCAAGAGCTTCTCTCACCATCACTGCTCCGATCCCGAGGCCTGCGCGTTCAGGGACTTCGAGAGGACCTGGCCGGCGAGCTGGGCGGCCATGCCGCTCACGCTGTCGGAATCCGTGCCCTCGAGGTAGACCGAGATGGCGAGCGTGGGGCTGTCATAGGGGGCAAAGCCGATGAACGAGGAGTTCACGTGCCCGCTCGCCTCGGCCGTGCCGGTCTTGCCGGCCACGCGTGCGCCGCGTACCTGCGCTGCCATGCCCGTGCCGTTCTGGACGACCTCGAGCATCGCCTGCTTGATCTGGTCGGCCGTGCTTGCGCTGATGGCCTGGCCCAGGCTCTTTGCCTGCGTGGTGCTCACGGTGACGCCCTCGGGAGAGAGCACGTGGTCCACGACGTAGGGGTTCATGACAACGCCGTTGTTCGCGATCGCCGCGGCCACGACCGCGTTCTGCATCACGGTTGTCTGGGGGCCGGCCGGGCTCGCGTGCTGGCCCACGGGCTGGCCCGCGCCGGCCCAGGCGGTCTCCCACTCCGTCATTTCGCTCGGGTCTGGCATGAGCGAGCTCGCGGACGAGAAGTCCTGGCCAAGCGAGGTCCCGTAGCCAAAGGCGCGGGCGTAGCGAACGAGCGCATCGGCACCCACCTGCGTGGCAACCTGGCCATAGGCCGTGTTGGCCGAGTGGGCGAACGCCTCCTCGAGCGTCGTGTCGCCAAAGTCCTCGCCGTTCATGTTCGTGACGGCGGCGCCGCCGATGTCCATGGAGGCAGGTGCGCTGATGGGCGAGTCGAGCGTGAACTTGCCGCCGTCGAGCGCGGCCGCCAGCGTCACGACCTTGAACGTGGAGCCGGGCGTGTACAGCGCGGCGGTGGAGCGGTCGAGCAGCTCGCCGTTGGAGTCGCCGGACTGCAGGATGTTGCTGATGTCGTTGTAGGAGTAGGTGGGCGAGGACGCCTTGGCGAGAACGGCGCCGGTGCTCGGGTCGAGCACGACGATGGAGCCCACATGCCCCTGGAGCGCCTCCTCGGCCGCTTGCTGGATGCGCGAGTCAAGCGTGAGGACCACGGAGTTGCCGGGTTGGCTCACGCCGGCCAGGGCGTAGAGCGTGCTCGTCCAGTTTGAGTAGTCCGCGTGGCCGGTGAGCGAGTCGTTCATCGCCGCCTCGACGCCCGTGGCGCCGTACTGGGTCGAGAGGTAGCCAACCGTGTGCGCCGCGAGCGAGCCCTGCGGGTAGGTGCGCACGTAGGTGCCGTCTGCCTGTTTGAGCGACTCGGCAAGCGTCACGCCGTCGGAGGTGAGGATGGCACCGCGCTGGACGTAGGCGCTTCTCGCGATCGTGTGGTTGTTGTTGGGCAGCGCCTGGTAGTAGCTCGCCTTGATCACCTGGATGTAGGTGAGGTTCGCGATGAGCGCGGCGAACAGCATGGCAAAGAACGTGACGAGAAGCGTAAGTCGGTTGCCAAGCGCAACGCGGCCGAGCACGCCGCCCTCCGACGTTCCCAGGCCAAAGCTCGCACGTGCGTGGCGGCCCTGGACGACGGGCTGTGCTCCCGTGACGCCGGGGACGGCAACGGGCGCCGCGGTCGAGGTGCCGTTGCCGTCTGGCAGGATGGCGCGGCCCGTGCCCTCGTCGCCGGCGCGAAGCAGCAGCGCCACGGCAATGAAGCTCGACAGCAGCGACGAGCCGCCCTGGCTCATGAACGGGAGCGTGACGCCCGTGAGGGGCAGAAGACGCGTGACGCCGCCCACGATGAGGAACGCCTGGAACGAGAGGGAGGCCACGAGGCCAACGGCCGTGAACGCCCTCATGTCGCTCTTGGCCCGCGCCGCCGTGGTGAGGCCGCGCACGGCAAGCAGCATGAACAGCAGAAGCACCGCGGCACCGCCCAGAAGGCCCATCTCCTCGGCGATGGCCGAGAAGATGAAGTCGCTCTTGACGACGGGGATGAGCGTGGGCATGCCCTTGCCGATGCCCGCGCCCGAGAGGCCGCCGTCGGCGATGGAGTAGAGCGACTGGACGATCTGCAGGCCCGTGTTGGAGGGGTCGGCGAACGGATCGAGCCAGATCTGGAAGCGCACACGCACGTGGTTGAACATCTGGTAGCAGAAGAAGCCGCCCACGACGAGCAGACCCAGGCTCACGAACACGTAGCCAAGGCGCCCCGTTGCCACGTAGAGCATGACGACGAACATCGTGAAGAACAGCGCGGCGCTGCCCAGGTCTCGCTCGAACACCACGACGAGCAGGCACATGCCCCACATGACGAGCATGGGCGTGAGCATGCGCAGGCGCGGCAGGGTGAACGGACCCACCTTGCGCGACGACGCCGCGAGCGCCTCGCGGTTCTCGGAAAGATAGGCGGCGAGGAACAAGACGATGAGGACCTTGGCGATCTCGCCGGGCTGGAACGAGAAGCCGCCGATGCGAATCCAGAGCTTGGAGCCGTAGATCTCCGTGCCGATGAGGGCAGGCAGCAAGAGCAGCGCCACGCCGGCGATGCCGAGCGTGAACTTGTACTCTGCGAGCCTGTCGAGGTTGGGCACGAGCGCAAGCACGCCCACCATCGCAGCGACGGAGACGAACAGCCAGATGACCTGGCCCATGGCGTCCTCGGGGGCCAGGCGCGTCACGAACGTGACGCCGATGCCCGAGAGCACGAAGACGATGGGCAGGATCGCCGGGTCTGCGCCCGGGGCCAGGATGCGCACGCCGATGTGCGCGGCGATGAAGGCCACGATGAGGCCAATGGGCACGCCGAACGTCTCGAGGGCAAGTTGGGCGCCCGTGTTGATGACGTACATGGAGTAGAGCAGAAGCACAGGTATGGCGCCCGCGCACAAGAGGAGTAGCTCGGTCGTCCTTCTCGAGCCTCCGATTCCGTGTGCCATGTCCTACTCGCCCCCCTGCTGCGTCTGCGCGGCCTCGGGGCCGGAGTCACCGGCCTCGCTGCCAACCGAACCGTCCGTGCTCTCGGACTGTGCGTCCGAGGCGGCCTTCTGGGCCTTTGCCTGTTCTTCCTCGATCTGCTGGGCATAGGCGTTCACGGTTGCCCGAGCCTTCTCCTCGCTCTCCACCGTGATGCCGCTCGCCAGCTGGTGCTGCGTTGCCTCGGGGAGGTCCTGCAGACTCACGGTGGTGGTCTGCTCGAGCTCGGAGAGGGGAATGCCAAGGACAGAGCCGCGAATTCCCCGGTAGATGCCTACGTTTCCGGCGGCGGCGCCTATGTACCAGGAATTGTTCACGATGAGTGCGAGAACGATCGCTGCCGTCGCGGCCACACCCGCAAGCACGCCGAGCCAGGCGATGACAGCATGCTTCCTCGCGCGGCGTCGCTGCTCCTCTCGGCCATCGCTCACCACGTCGACGACGATGACGGAGACGTTGTCGTGGCCGCCGGCGACGAGCGCGGCGCTCACGAGCTGGTCCGTGCAGTCGATGGGCGAGGCCGTGGAGACGGCGATGGTCTCGATGCCGCTGTCGGGCACCATTGAGGAGAGGCCGTCGGAGCAGATGATGATGCGGTCCCCTCGCTCGACGTCGAGCGAGAAGTGGTCCGCGTACATGTCTGGGTCTGAGCCGAGCGCTCGAGTGATGATGGAGCGCGAGGGGTGGACGCGTGCCTCGTCTGCCGTGATCTCTCCGGCGTCGACGAGCTCCTCCACATATGAGTGGTCGTGCGTGACGCGCACGAGCGTTCCGGCGTGGAGCAGGTAGATGCGCGAGTCGCCGACGTGCGCCACGGCCATGCGCGTGCCCTCGACGACGCAGCAGCTGGCGGTGCAGCCCATGCCGGGCTTGCCCTCGCCGGTCTCGGCACCCTGGATGACGGCCTCGTTGGCCGCCTCGACGGCGGCGCCGAGCAGGGCGTCGTCTGCGGTTGCGGGGGCATGGCTCGCGATGGTGCGCACGGCGATGGCGCTCGCCACCTCGCCGGCCGCGTGGCCTCCCATGCCGTCGCACACGCCGAACAGGGGGTTGCTCACGAGATAGGAGTCCTCGTTGTGACCACGTACGAGGCCGACGTCTGTGCGTGCGGCCCAGGAGAGGCGGGTGTCGGCGCCTATCTCGACGCCTCCGCCCGGACGGGCGTCCAGGTCAATCGTGGGCCTCGCCGGCTCCGCGGTGGCGTGGTGCGCGCGCGTGGAGACAAAGCCGCTGGCGGCGTGCGCCATGCGGCTTGCGATGGGTATGGGACCCGTGGAGCCCCTGCCCTGCGTGGGATGTTCCTCGACGTCGCTCATCGGCGGCTCACCCTCATGACCACGTCGCCCACCTGGACCTCGTCGCCGTCACGCAGCGTCACGGGGTCGAGGATGGGACGGCCGTTCACGAGCGTTCCGTTCGTGGAGTTGAGGTCCTCGAGCACGAGCGCGGGACCCTGCAGCGTGAAGCGCGCGTGCGTGGACGAGACGAACGGCTCGGAAATGACGATGTCGCTGGAGGGCGAGCGGCCCACGACGACGGGGCCGAGCATGTCGACGTGCAGGCCGCGCAGCTGGCGCGGGCCCTTGTCGACGTCGACGCACCAGATCGCGGGATCCTTGCGCTGGCCCTTGACCAGGCCGATGCCCGTCCTCATGACGATGAAGAGGAACAGGTACAGGATTGCCACGAGCGCGATGCGCCCGATGAACAGGACGAGGTCAATCATGCTAGTTCTCCCGGAACTCGAGGTTCGTGAGACCAAGCGTGATGAGGTCTCCGTCACGGAGCGGGCACTCGTCGACATCGACGTCGTTCACGAGCGTGCCGTTTGTGGAATTGAGGTCGCGGATGCGCCAGCCCTGGCCGTCGTGGCTGAGCTCGGCGTGGCTGCACGACCCCAACGTCTCGCGCAGCCCGAGACGTGGCTTGCGGTCCTTGGGTGTGCGGTCGGCGCATGGCTGGCGGCACTCATTGGTGCAGGCCGCGGTGGCGCCCGAGGAATCGCTGGTCAGGTGGCATGCGCGGCAGTTCTCGTCGGCGTTCAGGTTCTCAGCGCCAGAGTGGAGAATGGCGGGTTATGGGCGGCGCCTGACGCTGCGGGTATAGCAGTTGCGGTAGTCTGTGCAGTACTTGTGAGCATTGTCATCTCGACCATCGGCCCCGCGCCGAGACATACGGAGGATGAGTAGCGTGAACTTCCTTAACGTCTTTGAGCAGCGCGTCGGCAGCCTGTTTGGCGCCACGGCCCAGGGCCTCACTGCGCCGTTCTCCTTCAAGAAGCTCGCCAAGAAGGCCGCCCGCGAGATGGAGGCCGAGACCTACGTCATCAACGGCGTCGACACCGCACCCGCGCTCTACACGATCCTCGTCTCCAGCGAGGACGACCTCTCCATGCGCCCCCTCTACGCGCAGATTAACAAGGAGACCGCGCAGTTCATCGAGGGCCAGGCGCAGGGCAAGGGCTACTCGTTCGTGGGCAGGCCCGTCGTTCGCTTCATGGCAGACCCCTCGCTCAGGAGCGGCAAGTTCTCCGTCTTCGCCGAGAACGTCGACGCGCAGACCCTCAACCGCCTTCGCGAGGAGGAGGCCCTGTTCCTTGGCGTTGGCGGCTCCCGCAGCGGAGGGTTGGGAGGCGCCGCCGGACAGCGTGCGCAGCGCCCGGCCCAGCCGCAGCCCCAGCCCATGTCCCAGGGGCTCCGCCCGATTCCCCAGGCCGCGCCGGCAAAGCCGTCGCCCGCAGACAGCATGTCCGCCGGCCTCGACGTCATGCCCCAGGAGGCCGTTCTCGACGCCGAGCAGGCACTGCTCGCGCGCGGCGGCGTGCGCCAGATCCAGAACGTCCCGCTCGCAGGCAGCCGCCAGGCGGGCTCCCCGCAGATGCCGCCCGCAAGCCAGGCCCCGCAGTACGCCTCCGCGCCCGTCTACCAGCATGCGCCCGCCGCGCCTGCTTCCGTCCCGGTCCCTGCCGTGGCACCCGTAGCCGAGCCCGTAGCCGCAGCCGCCGCGCAGCCCCCGCCCGCCCCCCCACCGGCTCCCCAGACCGTTCCCGTGGCGCCGGCCGTTCCCGCGCCCGCCCCGGCCGCCCCCGTGGCCCCCGCAACGGGGCTGCTCATCGACCGGCAGCCCGGCCGCCCGTTGCGGGGGCCACGGGGGCGGCCGGGGCGGGCGCGGGAACGGCCGGCGCCACGCGAACGGTCTGGGGAGCCGGTTGGGCGGCGGGCTGGGGCTGCGCGGCGGCTGCGGCTACGGGCTCGGCTACGGGTGCCACGGCAGGGACCGCGACGGCAGCAGGCGCGGCGGGCGCCTGCTGGTAGACGGGCGCGGAGGCGTACTGCGGGGCCTGGCTTGCGGGCGGCATCTGCGGGGAGCCCGCCTGGCGGCTGCCTGCGAGCGGGACGTTCTGGATCTGGCGCACGCCGCCGCGCGCGAGCAGTGCCTGCTCGGCGTCGAGAACGGCCTCCTGGGGCATGACGTCGAGGCCGGCGGACATGCTGTCTGCGGGCGACGGCTTTGCCGGCGCGGCCTGGGGAATCGGGCGGAGCCCCTGGGACATGGGCTGGGGCTGCGGCTGGGCCGGGCGCTGCGCACGCTGTCCGGCGGCGCCTCCCAACCCTCCGCTGCGGGAGCCGCCAACGCCAAGGAACAGGGCCTCCTCCTCGCGAAGGCGGTTGAGGGTCTGCGCGTCGACGTTCTCGGCGAAGACGGAGAACTTGCCGCTCCTGAGCGAGGGGTCTGCCATGAAGCGAACGACGGGCCTGCCCACGAACGAGTAGCCCTTGCCCTGCGCCTGGCCCTCGATGAACTGCGCGGTCTCCTTGTTAATCTGCGCGTAGAGGGGGCGCATGGAGAGGTCGTCCTCGCTGGAGACGAGGATCGTGTAGAGCGCGGGTGCGGTGTCGACGCCGTTGATGACGTAGGTCTCGGCCTCCATCTCGCGGGCGGCCTTCTTGGCGAGCTTCTTGAAGGAGAACGGCGCAGTGAGGCCCTGGGCCGTGGCGCCAAACAGGCTGCCGACGCGCTGCTCAAAGACGTTAAGGAAGTTCACGCTACTCATCCTCCGTATGTCTCGGCGCGGGGCCGATGGTCGAGATGACAATGCTCACAAGTACTGCACAGACTACCGCAACTGCTATCCCCGCAGCGTCAGGCGCCGCCCATAACCCGCCATTCTCCACTCTGGCGCTGAGAACCTGAACGCCGACGAGAACTGCCGCGCATGCCACCTGACCAGCGATTCCTCGGGCGCCACCGCGGCCTGCACCAATGAGTGCCGCCAGCCATGCGCCGACCGCACACCCAAGGACCGCAAGCCACGTCTCGGGCTGCGCGAGCTTCGCTACGACGCCCTGGGCGAAGGCGTCTCCCGAGCCGGAGACAAGCGCGCAGGCGAGGATGGCCTGGAGCCCCGCGCCCGCCATTCCGGTGACGAGCGCCGCCTTTGGCGCGAGAACGGCGCCCGCAGCGCCCGCCCCGGCAAACGGCGAGCCCGTTGCCGCGGGCAGCAGCAGGGCCGCATGGGCGAGGCTGCCGCNGAACTGCCGCGCATGCCACCTGACCAGCGATTCCTCGGGCGCCACCGCGGCCTGCACCAATGAGTGCCGCCAGCCATGCGCCGACCGCACACCCAAGGACCGCAAGCCACGTCTCGGGCTGCGCGAGCTTGGCTACGACGCCCTGGGCGAAGGCGTCTCCCGAGCCGGAGACAAGCGCGCAGGCGAGGATGGCCTGGAGCCCCGCGCCCGCCATTCCGGTGACGAGCGCCGCCTTTGGCGCGAGAACGGCGCCCGCAGCGCCCGCCCCGGCAAACGGCGAGCCCGTTGCCGCGGGCAGCAGCAGGGCCGCATGGGCGAGGCTGCCGCTTTCGGCCGTTGCCAGCCGCCAGCCAATGAGCGCCAACGCCGCGAGTGCCGCCACGAGAAATGCCGGGGAGTACATGCCGCCCGAGAGCATGCCAGCCACGGCCAGCACGCAGGCCGCCGTGCCGCCCGCCACCGGGGACAGCGCGCAGAGCAGCGCAATCGCTGACCCGCACGCAGCGGAGGCGGCCGTGGGCGCCGCCTGTATGCCCAGCGCGGCGGCGATTCCCGGCGCCACGCGCCAGGCGATGCCCGCCCCCGCCAACGCGGCCACCGTGCGTTCGACGGCTGCGGGCAGCCAAGGCCAGCGCTCGGTGGGGCTCACGTGGGCGGCCTCCTCCCACGCCTGGGCGTTCGGGTCTGGCTCGCCGGTGGCCTGCGAGACGAGCGAGGCCACGGAGGCATGCCCCTCGTCCTCGTCGCCAAGGTAGGGAACGGCGAGCTTTGCGAGCTCGCCGGCCGTCGAGGGGCGCTCGGACGGCTCCGCGCTCGTTGCCCGCGCGATGAGATCGCTCGCCGGGCCCGCTAGCTCGGGCTCTACCTTGGCGAGTGGCTTGGCGCCGCGCTCGATCTTTCTGCGGGACGCCTCGGCGTCCTTTGCCAGGAAGGGGGAGATGCCCGTGAGTGCCTGATAGCAGACGACGCCAAGCGCAAACACGTCCGTGCGCTCGTCCACGAGCCCGCCGGCGAGCTGCTCAGGGGGCATGTAGCCCACGGTGCCGCCACGCGCGCCCTCCCAGCCGGCGGCGCTCGCGAGGCTCGCCATGCCAAAGTCGCCGAGCTTCACGGCGCCCGAGCTGTCGATGAACACGTTGGACGGCTTGATGTCGAGGTGGAGCACGTCGTTGGCGTGGGCAAAGTCGAGCGCCGCCGCAAGGCTCGAAAGCAGGTGTGCGCACTCGTCATAGGTGAGCACGCCGCCCTCGACGCGTGCCAGGAGCTCTGCGAGCGTGAGGCCGCTCACGTACTCCATGATGAGGTAGGCAACGTTGCCCCTCACCTCGAAGTCATGGACCGTGACGATGTTGGGGTGGGTGAGGCGAGACGTGATGCGAGCCTCGTCGAGCGCCTCGGAGAGCGTCGAGGCGGACATGCCGGGCGCGGCGGCGAGGGGCATGCACTTGATGGCGACCCTGCGCTCGAGCCTCGTGTCCCAGCAGACCTGGACGGAGCCAAAGCCGCCCGTTCCGCGCGTCTCGACCACACGGTAGCGCCCGAGCAGGAGCGCCTGCTCGGGTTGGGGCTGCACCTGGTATGACGGCGTAGCCCAGCCCTGTTGTGTGGGGGTGGGATCGTGCACGGCCTTCTGTCCTCGTTTCAGCTGCGTCTGGTGCCTGTGCGTTGATGCGAACATTCTAGCAGCTGCCGGTGCGTGCCGTTTGCGCCCAGCTGTTCTCGGGTTGGCAAAAAAAGTTCTTGCGTGCCCGGCGAGACTTAGGGTATATTTATTCCTGCATTTGCGGGCGTGGCGGAATTGGCAGACGCGTACGGTTCAGGTCCGTATGGGGGCAACCCCATGAAGGTTCAAGTCCTTTCGCCCGCACCATGAATTAGATGAGGCCCTGGGTTTTGCCCGGGGCCTTTTTCTTTCGCGCCAAATGCCAAAGGGGACGGGTTCCTCTGTCACGTTGATGTCAGAAGAACCCGTCCCCGTCGTGCTTCTCGCTGTTGCGAGCGCCTCTACTTGTTGTCGTCGTCGAAGAACGACCAGCCGCTCTCGTCGTCATCCTCGTCATCGTACTGGTCGAAGTCCTTGCGCGTCTTGTGTTCGAGGATGATCGCGGCGATGAGGAACCCCACGAGGATGACGCCGAGAAGGACGAGCACGCCCTCCCTGGAGCTAAAGAGCCAGCTGAGAATGCTTGAGAAGTCCATGGGACGCCGTCCTTCCAATCCAAGCCCGCCTCGCGCCGCCCGGTGCCTGGGGCGCCTTGGCTCTGCGCTTGCCGGCCATGTGCCTGTTCGTCAATAACGGTCATAAGTATATACTTGGCTACCAGTACATCCTGCGGGCTCATGGCCTGCTGGGGGCGAGCGGCACGTGGCTGCGCGCCTTGGGGCCGGGCTGGGTACCCGCGTCCCGTGAGACAGCAACGAGAGGGAGCACCCATGCTCGACACCAAGTTTGTCCGTGAAAACCCCGACGCCGTCGACAAGGCCATGGCCGACCGCCAGTCCAGTTGGGACCGCGAGAAGTTCTTCGAGCTTGACGACGAGCGTCGCGCCGTCATCGGCGAGGTCGAGGAGCTCCAGGCCACGCGCAACGCCGAGTCCAAGAAGATCGGCGTCCTCATGAAGGAGGGCAAGAAGGACGAGGCCGAGGCCGCCAAGGAGGCCGTCCGCGAGGTCAACGAGAAGATCGACGGCCTGGCCGAGCGCCGCAGCAAGCTCGAGGCCGACCTGTATGACTTCATGGCCCACCTGCCCAACATCCCGTGTGAGGCCACGCCCTATGGCAAGGACGAGGACGAGAACATCGAGCGTCGCCGCTGGGGCACCCCGCGCGACTTCGAGGCCGAGGGCTTCGAGTTCAAGGCCCACTGGGACCTTGGCACCGACCTCGACATCCTCGACTTCGACCGCGGCAACAAGCTCTCTGGCAGCCGCTTCACCGTCCTTGGCGGCGCCGGTGCCCGCCTCGAGCGCGCCCTCATCAACTACTTCATCGACACGCACACGAGCCGCGGCTTCAAGGAGTGGTGGCCGCCCATCGTCGTGAAGCGCCAGACCATGTTCGGCACGGGCCAGCTCCCCAAGTTCGAGGATGACGCCTACCACGTCTCCGGCGACAACTTCCTGATTCCCACGGCCGAGGTCGTGCTCACGAACCTTCACGCCGGCGAGGTTCTCGACGCCGACTCCCTGCCGCGCTGGTACACCGCCTTCACCCCGTGCTTCCGCGAGGAGGCTGGTTCCGCCGGCCGCGACACGCGTGGCATCATCCGTCAGCACGAGTTCGACAAGGTCGAGATGGTCAAGTTCGCCAAGCCCGAGGACTCCGACAACCAGCTCGAGAGCATGACGGCCGAGGCCGAGTACCTGCTCCAGCAGCTTGGCCTGCCCTACCGCGTCATCTCCCTGTGCACGGGCGACCTGGGCTTCTCCGCTCGCCAGACGTATGATATCGAGGTCTGGCTGCCGAGCTACAACGCCTACAAGGAGATCTCCTCCTGCTCCAACTGCGGCGACTTCCAGGCCCGTCGTGCCAACATCAAGTACCGCGACCCCGAGAACTTCAAGGGCACCCGCTATGTCCACACGCTCAACGGCTCCGGCCTGCCCGCCGGCCGCACCATGGCCGCCATCCTCGAGAACTACCAGAACGCCGATGGCTCCATCACGGTGCCCGAGGTGCTTCGCCCCTACATGGGCTGCGACAAGATCGAGCGCGCCTAGCGCGGTCTTCTCGCAAAGAGACTCGCAAGGTGAGCGGGCCGGCCTGGGATTCCGGGCCGGCCCGCTTTTTGTGTGCGAGCGAGGCCTCCGCCGTCCGTCCTTCTCGCGAGCGCTGCAAATCGGACACTACATGGGCCCAAGGGGGGGGTGCATAGTGTCTGATTTGCAGCGCTCGGCGAGGGGGGGCGAGGGGGTGAGGGTGCGAGGTGCTGCCCGCCTGCTACCAGATGGTCATGGGGCGGTCCTGGCCGGCGGTGCAGATGGTGAGCGCGCCGTCGGGCGTGCGGGCCTCGGTGAACGTGTCGTTTGCGGCCTCGGCGCCCAGCGCGGCCGCCAGGGTGCGGATGGCGATGCTCGGCCGATTGTTCTCCTGCGAGAGGTGCATGGCCACGACGGTCTCGGTCACAGGGCCCACGAGCTCGCGCAGCGCCGCGGCGGCTTGGTCGTTGGAGAGGTGGCCGTGGTCGCCGCCAACGCGCGACTTGAGCATGGCGGGATAGGGACCCGTCTCGAGCATGCGCTTGTCGTGGTTGCTCTCGAGCGCGAGAATCCGCACGCCACTCAGCAGCTCCATGGCCCGCTTGCCCAGCGTCCCCGTGTCCGTGCAGAACCCCAGGGAGTCGATGCCGCTCTCGCTCGCGCAGTCGAAGCGCAGGCCAAATGGGTCTGCGACGTCGTGCGAGGTGGGAAACGTCCGCACGCGCATGCCGCATGCTTCGAACTCGTCGGCGTTCCCAACGAGCTCGAATGGAAGCGTGGCGAGGTACTTGCGGCCGCCGGCCGTTCCCGCGGTGGCCACGAGGCGCCCGTCGTACTTGTTGCAGAAGACGGAAAGGCCACTCACGTGGTCGCTGTGCTCGTGCGTCACGATGACGCAGCCCACGCGGTCCATGTCGACGCCGAGCTCGTCGGCCCTGCGCATGAGCTCGCGCCGAGACAGGCCGTCGTCGATGAGGGCGGAGCCGTCTGGTCCCTCCACTACGGCGGCGTTGCCCTTCGACCCGCTTGCGAGCACGTGGAGGTGCATCAGCGGGGCGACCTCGGGCGTCTGCTCTGGCCAGGGAAGGTCTGCGTCCGTGTGTGCATCATGCGTGCCGTACTCGGTTTCCCATCCGTTCACGCGCGCACCCCACGATTCTTCGCCACGGACTCAAGCGCGGCGAGGTCGGCGCGATCCGGGGCGGTGTCGTAGGGGCCACCCGCGGCGATCTCGGCGCGCTTGGCGCGGATGAGGTCTGCGAGCAGGGCGTTTGTGGCCTCCTCCGAGGTATGAAGCGCCTGGTAGATGAGCGTGGGGGCAATGGCGTAGCGGCCGGTGAGGAAGTGGCACCCCACAAAGTCGTTCGGGTCCTCGGCCGGGTTCAGCACCGGGGTGTTGCGCCGGCTCGTGAGCAGGGCGATGCCCAGGTGGTTCACGGGGTCGATGAGCGTGAACGTGCCCGTCCAGCCCGTGTGACCCACGGAGGCGGTGTCTGGCACCTGCGAGAAGATCGCCGTGTAGCCGTCGTGGGCCTTGCGGCGCCAGCCCAGGCCAAAGCTCGGGTCCGTGTCCTTGGGCTTGATGAAGCGGTCGAGCGTATCCTCGTCGAACAGGCGAACGTCGCCGTAGCCGCCACGGTTGATGAGGAGCTGCTCGAGAACGGCGATGTCGCTTGCGGTGGAGAAGAGGCCGGCGTGACCGGAGACTCCGCCCATCACATGGAACGCCTTGGCGTCGTGGCATTCGCCTTGGACGGTGTCGTGGCGCACGTTCGCAAAGCCCAGCGCGCCGTCGCGTGTGTTGCCCCTGAGCTCGGTGGCCGCGCAGTCCTGCTTGGAGAAGCCGTGCTTCAGCGGCTCGAACGTCGTGTGGGTAAGCCCGAGCGGAGCATAGATCTCCTGCTCAACGTACTCGTCGAGCCTCATGTCCGTGATGGCCTCGACGATGAAGCCCAGAAGCATGTAGTCGACGTCCGAGTAGCGCGTGGCCGTGCCCGGGACGTATTCGAGCGGCGTGGCGATGATCTTCTCGAGCGCCTCGTCGCGGCTCTGGGTGAACAGCGTGGCATTGGCGTTGCTACCGACCATGACCTTGTGAAGGGCCGGGTCGTAGTCGGCGTTGTGGTAGCTCGGGTCTGCGGGAAATCCCGCCTGGTGCTGGAGCAGCTCGGTGACGGTGAGCTCGTCCTTGCCGGGGATCGAGGCGCCCGGCTGGTCGCGGAACTCGGGGAGGTAGTCGCGAACGCGAGCGGTGAGGTCGAGCCTACCCTCGCTCGCGAGCTTCTGCAGCGCCATGTTGCAGGCGTACATCTTGGTATTGCTCGCCATGTCAAAGAGCGTCTCGTCCGTGACGGGGGTGCGACCAGCGGCCGGGATGGGGGTGCCGTCGGGCTCGTAGGAGTTCACGGCGCCGTAGCGGGTGCGCTTGATGACGGAGCCATCCTCCACCACGACGAGCTGCGCACACGAGAAACCAGCCGCTACCTCGGCGTTTATGATTTGGTCGAGAAGCTCGAGGGAGGGGTTATGCTCCCAGGCGGCCGTGTCGTCTCGAAGCGTGGGGTAGGGGATGCGGAGCTCGAGCGCGCCGCAGTTCTCGGTCACGCAGCTGACCTGCAGGTAGTTGTCCCCGTTGACGGTAGCGCTGGCGATGTTCGCGGCGTGCCAGCCCTCGCCGGAG
Organism: Parolsenella massiliensis; assembly: GCF_900143685.1. NCBI lineage: Bacteria > Bacillati > Actinomycetota > Coriobacteriia > Coriobacteriales > Atopobiaceae > Parolsenella > Parolsenella massiliensis. Next base: position 1,969,079 of record NZ_LT671675.1, read on the forward strand.
ACGCCATCGAGCGAGACGGGCGCACCGTTTACGAAGACGCGGAACGCCTCGGGATGCGCGGCGCGCACGAGCAGCGTGCCCTGGCGCTCGAACCCAATGAACGTGCGGGTTGCGTTCGTGACGAGCGACTGGTCGTAGCCCGTGTCGCCGGGCGTGGCGGGGCAGGTGAGCTCGAGCTGATAGGCCATGGGGCGGCTCCCTATCGCGCGGCGGCCGGGTGGCCCGACTCGCCGCGATTGCGGGGACGCGCATTCGTGTCCCCAAGCGGTCGTAAACTAGACAAGCCAATAGGATAGCCCGCGCGGCCGTCGCCGGGCCACACGGATGGGGTGAGCGCGCTTGCCAAGCGTTAGCAGCAGATATGCGCACGGTCAGTCGTTCGAGCGGCCAAGCGGGCGCCTTGGCCCCGAGGCGAGCGGCCCCGTCGTGCTCATGGTCTCGGGCGGGGCGGATTCCACGGCGTTGCTCGTTCTTGCGGCCACCTCGGCGCTCGACATAGACGATGGCCGCGGCGAGGCCCTCATCGCGCGCGAGCGGCTCCATGTGCTTCACGTAAACCATCAGCTCAGAGCCATCGATGCGGATGAGGACGAGGAGTTCGTTCGCGAGATGGCCACCAAGTTCGGCGTTCCCGTGACCGTGCGCCGCGTCGACGTGGCGAAGCTTGCCGCCTCGGCCGAGCTCGGGGACACGAACGTGGAGAACGTTGCCCGCGAGGTGCGCTATGCCGCGGCGAACCAGCTCGCCAACGAGCTGTGCGCCGCATCGGGCCTACCACGCTCGGCCGCCCGTATCCTCACGGCCCACACGGCAAACGACCGCGCCGAGACGTTCTTCATGCATGCGATCAAAGGCTCGGGCGCGCAGGGGCTCTCCTCGATTCCCCGCCGCCGCAACAGAATCGTGCGCCCGCTGCTGGGCCGCACCCACGAGCAGCTGTGCGATCTGCTGCGCATGCGCGGCATCGTCTGGCGAGAGGACGCCACGAACGCCGATACCCGCTACCTGCGAAACTTCGTCCGCCATGAGATTGTTCCGCTTGCGAGGCAGCGCAACCCGCGCCTGTTCGAGAGTATGGCCTCCACGTGCGACATCCTCTCGGATGAGGACGCCTACCTCACGCAGGTGGCCTCGCGCGCGTACCGTGCGCTCGAGCGCCGCCGCGACCAGGGGCTCGTGGTGCTCGACGCCGCTCGCCTTGCCGCCTCGGACGTGGCCATCGCCCGCCGCGTCGTGCGCATGGCGGTTCTGGAGGCCTGTCCGCAGTGCAGGCTCGATGCCCGGCATGTGGCCCGTGTCCTGGAGATCGTTGCTGCGGGCGAGGGGTCGGCGAGCCTTCCGGCGGGCGCGGACGCGCGCGTGACGTACGGGGCGCTGTTCGTTCGCTCGCGCGAGGCCCAGGGGCACGCGGACACGAGCGGCTGGCTCGAGGTTCCCGGCCTTCCCGGGCCGGCGCGCGCAAGCGACGCGCTCGTGCCGCCAGGGCCCACGGGCTCCCTTGCGCTTGGCGCCGGCACGCTCACGGTGCGCCTCCGCGAGGTGTCCGCTGGCAGCAGCCCCGAGGCGCTTGCCCGCGCCTATGCCCGCGAGTGGGAGGGGCAGTCCGTGCTGCTCGACGCCGCCGCGTGCGGAGTTGGGCAGCTGGGCGGCAGGCTGTGGGTCTCGGGGCCGGAGGTGGGCGAGGTGCTCTGCCCTCTTGGGATGCACGGCCAGTCCAAGAAGCTCTCCGACCTGCTCATCGATGCCAAGGTCCCTGCGAGCGAGCGTGCCGCCGTGCCGGTCGTGCGCACGGGGGTCTCGGGCTCGGTAGTGTGGGTTGCCCCCATGCGTGCCGATGAGCGCGCTCGCGTGACGGACGCGAGCCGTGTGCTGCTCGAGCTTGCGTGGAAGCCCGCCGCCACGAGCTAGGAGCGCCCCTTGCCCCATTTCTTCTCGGCAGCAAATGTGCCGCGCGGGGCAACGAGTACGCCTGGGTTGCTAGAATCTAATTTCCACTGAGTGTGCCTAACGAGCGGCGCCGGTGGTCACGGGGCTTCTTGCCTCAGAAGGGAAAGAGGATCGCGCCATGGAGCAGATTCATCCGGACGTCAGCAAGGTCATCCTGTCCGAGGAAGACATCAAGGGCATTGTCGCGCGCATGGGCGCGGACATCACGAGGGACTATGCCGGCAAGAACCCGCTGCTCATCGCCGTGCTGCGTGGTGCCGTCGTGTTCATGGGCGACGTGATGCGCGCCATCGACTGCCCGCTTGGCATCGACTTCATGGCCGTCTCGAGCTATGGCGACGGCGCCGTCTCCTCGGGCGTCGTCCGCATCGTCAAGGACCTGGACACCAAGATCGAGGGCCGCGACGTCCTCATCATCGAGGACATCCTCGACTCGGGCCTCACGCTCAAGTACCTCATGAAGAACCTGCGCTCGCGCCACCCGGCCTCCCTGGAGATCGCCGCCTTCCTCGTGAAGGACGTCCCGGGCCAGGAGACGGCCGTCACCCCGCGCTACGTTGGCGCGCACGTGCCCGACGAGTTCATCGTGGGCTATGGCCTCGACTTCGCCGAGCGCTACCGCAACCTGCCCTACATCGGAATCCTCAAGCCGGAGGTCTACGGAAAGTAGCATATGAGCAGTAACTTCAACGAGGACAACAACCAGCCGGGAGGTCCCCAGCGCGGCCCCAACTCGCCGCGCACGAACACCATCTCCCTCATCATCGCCATCGCGCTCGTGGCCTACCTCGTCTACTCGATGGTGCCGTCGATGTTTGGCGCCAAGAGCGCCGACACGGTGCCCACGAGCGACGTCGTGGCGGCCGTCGAGGACGACCGCGTCTCCACGCTCACGTACCGGGTCTCGTCCGGCGAGCTCACGGGCACGTACTGGGCCAACGACGCCGACAAGGGCGACGACTCCAAGCTCGTGTCCTTCAAGAGCACCTATGCCGGCACGGACAACCTTGCCGAGCTCATGCAGGACCACCCCGAGGTCACCTACACCGTTGACACCTCAAGCGACGAGTGGCTCGACACGCTGCTGTTCTCCGTGGTGCCCACGCTGCTCATGATCGGCGTGTTCGTCTACTTCATGCGCGGCATGCAGGGCCAGGGCGGCGGCGCCATGGGCTTTGGCAAGACGAAGGCCAAGACAACCGAGGAGACCCGCCCCAAGGTGAAGTTCTCCGACGTCGCTGGCGTCGACGAGGCCGTCGAGGAGCTCAAGGAGATTCGCGACTTCCTCGCCGAGCCCGAGCGCTTCCACAAGATGGGCGCCAAGATTCCGCGCGGCGTGCTGCTCGTGGGCCCTCCGGGCACGGGCAAGACGCTGCTCGCGAAGGCCGTCGCCGGTGAGGCGGGCGTGCCGTTCTTCTCCATCTCCGGCTGCGACTTCGTGGAGATGTTCGTGGGCGTGGGCGCAAGCCGCGTGCGCGACCTGTTCAAGCAGGCCAAGGCCGCCAGCCCCTCCATCATCTTCATCGACGAGATCGACGCCGTGGGTCGCCAGCGTGGCGCCGGCCTCGGCGGTGGGCACGACGAGCGCGAGCAGACGCTCAACCAGCTGCTTGTCGAGATGGACGGCTTCGAGGCAAACGACGCCGTCATCCTCATCGCCGCCACGAACCGCCCCGACATTCTCGACCCGGCGCTGCTGCGCCCCGGCCGCTTCGACCGTCAGGTCACGGTTGACCGTCCCGACCTCTCCGGCCGCGAGCAGATCATCCGCGTCCACTCCGAGGGCAAGCCGCTTGCCGGTGACGTGGACTTTGGCCGTCTCGCGAAGCTCACGCCGGGCTTCACGGGCGCCGACCTCATGAACCTCATGAACGAGAGCGCGCTGCTCGCCGCTCGTCGTCACAAGTCCAAGATCACGATGGACGAGGTCGAGGAGGCCATGGAGCGTGTCATCGCCGGCCCCGAGCGCAAGAGCCGCGTCATGACGGAGGGCGAGCGCAAGACGATCGCCTACCACGAGAGCGGCCACGCCCTTGTGGGTCACATCCTCGAGAACTCCGACCCGGTGCACAAGATCTCGATCATCGCCCGTGGCCAGGCGCTTGGTTACACGCTGCAGCTTCCGGAGGAGGACCACTTCCTCAACACGCGCGACGGCATGCTCGACCAGATTGCCGTGCTGCTGGGCGGCCGCACTGCCGAGGAGCTCTTCTGCGATGACATCACGACTGGCGCGAGCAACGACCTCGAGCGTGCCACGAAGATCGCCCGCCAGATGGTCACGCGCCTGGGTATGAGTGAGGCGCTGGGCACCCAGGTGTTTGGCGAGGCCCAGCACGAGGTGTTCCTCGGCCGTGACTACGCGGACCACCAGGATTACTCGGCCGAGACCGCCAAGCGCATCGACGACGAGGTGGAGCGCATCATGCGCGAGGCCCACTCCCGTGCCCGCGAGGTGCTCGAGGCCCGTCGCGACCAGATGGACACGATGGCCAAGGTGTTGCTCGAGCGCGAGACCGTCGAGGGCGACATCGTGAACGCCCTGCTCGACGACGAGTGGGACACCTACGTTGCCGAGCACCCGGAGGTCGCGCAGGCCGATGACGCCAAGCCCGCCACGAAGCCCGGCGAGCTCGACGAGGACGTCGCCGCGGAGGCCGCCGAGGCCGCCCGTGCCGCAGTTGCCGCTGAGGCAGCAGATGGTGCCGATGACGCCGACGCGCCAGGCAGCGGGGACACGACAAACGAGTAACGAAGACAACGGCTGCCTGCGGGCGGCCGTTGTCCCATATGCAAGGGGGATGCAATGATCAACGAGACCATGTACGGCTACGGCGCGTCCAAGAGCTCCATTCGCGAGATTGCCGCGTACGGCGCCGCCCGCAAGGCCGAGATTGGCGCCGAGAACGTCTTTGACTTCAGCCTGGGCAACCCGAGCGTGCCCGCCCCTGCCGAGGTGGCCGCCTCGCTCAAGGCGTCTGCCGAGCTTCCGCCCGCGCAGGTGCACGGCTACACGCCTGCCAACGGCCTGCCTGCCTGCCGCGAGGCCGTGGCCGCCTCGCTCACGCGTCGCTTCTCCGCCGAGATGGCCGGCCGCCCCGTTGCCGGCGCCGGCGACCTCTACATCACCTGCGGCGCCGCTGCGTCCCTCACGATCACCCTTCACGCCGTGACGAACCCCGGCGACGAGGTCATCGTCATCGCCCCGTACTTCCCGGAGTACCGCGTTTGGATCGAGACGTGCGGCTGCACGTGCGTCGAGGTCATGGCCGATGCCTCCACGTTCCAGGTCGACGCCGACGCCGTGGCTGCCGCCATCACCGAGCGCACCGCTGCCGTCATCATCGACTCGCCCAACAACCCGGTGGGCACGGTCTACACCCGCGAGACGCTCGAGAAGCTCGCCGCCGTTCTCGCGCGTCGTGGCGAGGAGACGGGCCACCCCATCTACCTCATCTCCGACGAGCCGTACCGCGAGATCACCTATGGTGCGGAGGTTCCCTGGGTCCCTGCCATCTACGAGCGCACCATCGTGTGCTACAGCTACTCCAAGAGCCTGTCGCTGCCTGGCGAGCGCATCGGCTGGGTGCTCGTGCCGCCCACGAACCCCGAGCACGACCGCCTCGTTCCCACGGTCGCGGGCGCAGGCCGCACGCTGGGCTTTGTCTGCGCTCCGGCGATCTTCCAGCGCGTGGTCACCGACTGCGTCGACGTGCCCAGCGACGTTGACGCCTACGCTCGCAACCGCGAGGCGCTCACGCGTGGCCTCTCCGAGGCCGGCTACGAGTACATCGAGCCCGACGGTGCCTTCTACCTGTGGGTCAAGTCGCTCGATCCGGATGCGAACGCCTTCTTTGAGCGCGCGAAGGCTCACGAGCTGCTGCCCGTGCCCTCCGACTCCTTTGGCTGTCCCGGCTGGGTGCGCGTGGGCTACTGCGTGAGTTACGAGACCATCGTGAACTCCATGCCCGCGTGGCAGGCGCTTGCGGCCGAGTACAAGTAGCTTGCGGGGCCGGGCGCGTGCGTCCGGCCCTTTTTCTGTGCGCCCCGATGGTACGCCTGAAAGGAGCCCCATGCTCAAGAACCTGTGCGACACCCACACCCACACGCTCTACTCGCGCCACTCGTACTCGACGATTCGCGAGAACGTCCTGGCGGCCCGCGACGCCGGGCTCGAGCTGCTCGCCTCGACGGACCACTTCAGCCCCATGCTCTATCCCGAGCAGCACATGCGCAACTTCCAGTTCTTCTACAACTACGCCGTGTGGCCCAAGGAGTGGGAGGGCGTGCGCCTCATGCATGGCTGCGAGGCCGACATCGTTGACCTCGAGGGACATCTCTTTGGATGGGACATCCCAGTGGACATCGAGATCAACGGCTGCCCGCTCGACTCGCCCGAGATTCTCAAGCACCGCGTCTTCAAGGGCTGCGAGTACGTGATTGCCAGCGTGCACGACCGCTCCTTCTCGCGTGGTGCCTCGCTGGCCCAGACCACGCAGATGTACCTGAACGCGCTGCACGACTCCAAGGTGCTCATGCTGGCCCACACGGGTCGCTCTGCCGTGCCGTTCGACATTCGCGAGGTTGTTGGCGAGGCGGCTCGCCTCAACAAGCTCATCGAGATCAACGACCACAGCCTCGAGTTCAAGCGCCCCGCCGTCGACTCTGCCTGCCGCGAGATTGCCGAGACGTGCGCCGAGCTTGGTTGCAAGGTTGCCGTGAACACCGACGCGCACATCTGCCTGGGTATCGGCCAGTTTAGCCATGCCCTTGCCCTGCTCGACGAGATCCACTTCCCGCAGGAGCTCGTTGCCACGACCAATGCCGAGACGTTCCTCTCGGCCTTCGACGAGGCCAACATCCACTAGCGTGACAATGGGGACGGGTTCATCTGCCATGACAAAGGAACCCGTCCCCTCTACCACCCCTTGCCGGGCTATAGCTCGATGGTGAGCTCGACGGGGCAGTGGTCGCTGCCATAGACCTCGGAGAGAATCGAGGCGCCGGTCACGCGACCTGCGATGTCGTTGCTCACGAGGAAGTAGTCGATGCGCCAGCCCGCGTTGTTCTTGCGGGCGTTGAAACGGTAGCTCCACCAGCTGTAGGCGCCGGTGAGCTCGGGGAAGCGCGCGCGGAACGTGTCGGCGAAGCCGGCGTCGAGCAGGCGCGAGAAGCTTTCGCGCTCCTCGTCAGAGAAGCCCGCATTGCCACGGTTGGGACCGGGGTTCTTGAGGTCGATCTCCTCGTGCGCCACGTTGAAGTCGCCGCAGGTCACAACGGGCTTCTCGGCAGCAAGGCGCTGCAGGAACTCGCGGTACACGTGGTCCCACGCCAGGCGCGTGTCGATGCGCGCGAGCTCGCCCTGGGCGTTGGGCGTGTAGACGTCCACGAACCAGTACGTCTCGAACTCCAGGGCGCACACGCGCCCCTCCGTGGCGGCCACGGCAAAGAGGGCCTCCTCGTCTGCGGAGAGCACCTCATGGGCAATCGGGAGCATGGCGTCTGCGTGCAGGACACGCAGCGGCTCCTTGCGCGAGAACACGGCCGTGCCCGAGTAGCCCTTGCGCTCGGCGTAGCTCCACGTCTGGTGATAGCCGGGCAGCTCGAGCTCAACCTGGCCCTCCTGGAGCTTCGTCTCCTGCACGGCGAAGACGTCGGCGCCGATATTCTCGACAATCTCGACAAAGCTCGGGTCCTTCTTCATGACGGCGCGGAGTCCGTTGACGTTCCAAGAAACGAGCCTGAGCTCGCGGGCGTTGCTCATGAGGTCCTCCTTCTCGGCGGTGACAATGGTGCCGGGGTCGTTTGTCGCCGCTACCTGGTGAGCCATTCTAGCCAGTGGTCCATCTCGCGTTCGGCGAGGGCGTGGCCCTGGTCAAAGACGGCGCGCAGCTTCTCGACGTTCGTCTCGGTGTTGTGGATGGGCATGGTCTCGGGGCGAATGACGAGGGCGCGCCCCTCCCGCTCGAGCTCGTCGAGGTGGTCGAGGGCGGCGTTGTAGCGCTCGGCGCGCGTGGCGAGCGCATCATACAGATATGGCTGCCCTGCGCATAGACGGTGCATGAGCCCACGCTTTCCTCGACCCATCGGCGTCTTGCGATAGCCCGCCGGTCTCGTGCCGATGAAGAAGAACCGCTCGTAGCCGTCCTCCTCGGCCATATGCAGGGGGATGCCCGCGCCCGTTCCTAGGCCTCCGTCGAGCATGACCTGCCCGCCCACCTCGATGGGATTCATGACGAACGGCATCGTGGAGCTGGCGCGGACGAGGCGCGCCATCGTAAGCGGCGACGTCATGTCCTCGCGCGTCCAGGTGACGGTGCGCCCGGTGTCTCGCTCGAAGGACTGGATGCGCAGCTTCGTGTGGTTGGTGGAGAACGTCTCCCAATCCATGGACAGCGAGCCGTCCTGGATTGCCTCGTCATAGAGCCACCGCGAGTTGAAGAAGCCGTCGTGGTGCATGAGCGAGCCGATGCCGCCGAAGCGCTTGTCGCCCGCGATGTCCACGAAGCACATGCGCGTGCGCTCGGGGTCGCGGGCGATGTAGTTCACGGCGTTCGAGGAACCAGCGGAGAGGCCGCATACGTAGGGAAACCACACCTCGTGCTCGATGAGCGCGGCCACGATGCCGGCCGTGTGCGCCGCACGCATGCCGCCACCCTCGAGGACGAGTGCCGTACCAGGCACGTTTATCTCGCAGTTCTTCATAGTGCATCCCTCGTTTCTTCTCGGGAATGACTTTATCACGCAGGGCGGACGCAATTTGGCCCTGCTGGCAAGGCGAGAGGAGAGCGCCGTGGAAGTGGCAGAGGTGACGTCGATTTTGCTGACGGACGAGCTTGTGGAGCTGTGGGGAGGTGAGTTGGTGGAGCGGGAGCTGGCGCCCTCGACCGTCGAAAAGTACGTTCGGGAGGGTAGGAGGCTTCGCGCCTGGTTGGGAGGCGATGGGGCTGTCGATCGTCTCCGGACGCTTGAGTACAAGTTGTGGCTTGCCTCGCGCTATGCCCCGTCGACGGTGAACGCGGCGCTTGCCGCCGTCAACGACCTTCTCGCGTTCTGCGGTGGGCGTGGGCTCAGGCTGCGGAACCTGCGGGTGCAGCCCGTGTCGTATCGGAGTATGGAGCACGACCTCACGCTCGACGAGTACCGGCGGATGGTTTGCACAGCCTATGAGCTGGGGGACGAGCGGATGGCCCTTGCGATCCAGACGCTGTGCTCGTGCGGCCTGCGCGTGAACGAGCTGGGGTGCGTAACCGTTGCGGCGGTCGAGATACAGGAGGCGAGGGTGAACAACAAGGGCAAGGTCCGACGTGTGATACTGCCCGACGTGCTGTGCGAGACGCTGCGTGCGTATGCTCTTCGACGCGGCATCCGGGAGGGGCCGGTCTTTGTGACCCGAAGCGGAGGGCCAATCTCGAGAACGACCATATGGCGAGGCATGAAGCGGCTGGTGATGGTAGCCGGTGTGCTGCCAAGCAAGGCCTACCCGCATAACCTGCGCCACCTGTTTGCCCTCGTCCACTATGGCAGGTATCGTGACCTTGACGCTCTCTCCGAGATGCTGGGCCATGCCCGGGTGGAGACGACGCGAATCTACGTTGCCACGACGGGCCGCGAGCGAAGTGCTCAGGTAAACAGCCTGGGCCTGTTCGTGGGAAGTGACGGCTTGAGATCCCTGAAAGGAGCGCCGCAACGGAATGGGTGTTCCGTTGCCAAGCCTTAAAAAGTAGCTGCGATTTTCTGCCCATCTGAAAGGGCTGGGCAAAAAACCGTTGCTCACTCCCTACACTTTATCACCTTGTCCATTGATATGTGACGATACCCCTTAACTGCTTGTAAAGGCATGGTTTCATGGCTTGTGTCACGACGTCCTGGTTGACCTCTCTCCCGCAACGGAACACCCATTCCGTTGCGGGAGAGAGGAGACGCAATGAGAGTTCCAGATCGAAGAGGGCATTGGGCCGTGCGAGGATGGCGGGTTCTGCCTGCTCTGCTCGTTGTCCTTCTGGGCGCCGGCCTCGCGCCGAACGTGGCCGTGGTCGATGACGCCGTTGTCACAACGGCCGAGACGAGCGCCGCCAGCATCACCAACGCGCGCACGGGTGCCACCTACGACGATCTCGCCACCGCCGTGGCCGCGGCGCAGTCCGGCGACACCATCAGGCTCGGCGAGGGCAACTACACGCTCTATGGCGTGAGCTCCGAGGGCCACACGGAGGGCAAGGACCTCACGTTTGAGGGCGCTGGTGCCGACAAGACCTCGTGAAACATCGGTGCCGAGGTCCCCGATCCCGCCAACTACGGGATCGAGTACAACAGCGACTACAGCTTTGACGGTGCCGGTACCGTGACGTTCAAGAACATGAAGCTCCGCTCCGGCAAGGTCGACTACCTGGGCTTCACGAGAATCGACAACACGGTCGTGGACAACTGCGTCATCGATGGCAAGACGTTCTACTGGGGTTACAAGACCGCGACGTTCACGAACACGACGTTCAACGCCCCGAGCTGCGACTATGCGATCTGGACGTACAGCTCGCCCGTCATGACGTTTGACGGCTGCACGTTCAACGCCTCTGGCAAGGTCATCAACGTCTACACGGACTACGGTGCCGGAAAGCAAGACATCAAGGTCAACGTCCGTGGCTGCAAGTTCAACTCGATGTCATTCTTCGGCCTCTACAAGCAGGCCCTGAACATCAACGACTTCAACATGGGTAGCTACAAGTACATCATCGACATCAAGGGCTCGACTGCAACGGCCGCGCGCGACGAGGTGACGTGCTCGCAGCTCTTCGGCTTTGGAGGCAAGGCTGCCACGAACAACACCGGCCGCACGGACGTGACCATCGATGGCGTGCTTGCCTGGTTCGGCGGCAAGATGCAGACGCACTCCTACACGGATGGCGAGCACAACCAGGCCTACAACGTCGTCTATGGCGACTGGAGCACTGACGGCTCTGGCACGTGGACGAGGGAAGTCACGAAGACGTGCGAGTACTGCGGCTACACGGGCGACGCCGAGCTCAAGGCCTTCGACGTGAGCTATGACCTGAACGGCTCCACGGACGCCCGGGATGAGGATTACTCTTCCCAGACGCAGAACCCAGACGGGTCCGCCGTCGCGCTCAAGGGTGCTCCCGTTCGCGCCGGTTACGTGTTCGTGGGCTGGAACACCGAGCCGGACGGCTCGGGCGCCACGTATATGCCTCACGATGAGCTCACCATCTCTGGCGCTCCCGTGAAGCTCTATGCCCAGTGGAAGAAGGGGGCCCCTGAGAACCCCGAGACGCCGTCGACCCCCACGACCCCGTCGACTCCTTCCACGCCCGCGCAGGGCTCCAAGCCCTCCTCGGGCAACTCGGTCCAGGCCAAGGAGCTTCCGCAGACGGGCGACGCGAACTCGGCCGTCGCGCCCGTCGCGCTTGCGGTCGCCGCCATCGCGCTGGTTGGAGCGGGCGTGCTCGTGCGCGCCCGTCGGGACTCCTAGGAGCTGGGGATGGCGAAGCGCGTCCGAGCCTGCGAGGTCCTCGGTGTGAGGATCAACGAGAGCGAGCTGGCTATCCTCCATTGGCTGTCCAAGGCAAACGACGGCCGTTGCGCCTGCTCCGTCCAGCAGCTGGGAGACGCCGTGGGCAAAAGTGAGGCGACGACCCGCAACTCCCTCAAGGCCCTGGAGGGCCAGGGGCTCATTGTGATCTACGCCCGCTACCTAAAGAACGGCGCCTGCCTCGAGAACGAGTACGAGCTCACGCCGCTGGGGGAGCGTGCCCTGCGGCTGGGGCTCCAGGGCTGCGAGAAGGCGGCGGAAGGCTGAGTTGAGCAACGCGCCACGCCGGCTTCGGTGCTGCAAGCGATTCTCGCGCCCGTGAATTCGCGCCTGGCAGAGGCGGGCGACAACGGTCTATGCTGAGGGGGACGTCGCGTTGGCGGCGTCCCCCTTACTTGTGGCTGCGCGCCCACGACCCGCGGGCGACGCTTGGCGAATCGAGGAAGTATGTCCCAGACCATCACTGATCCCGCCCAGGCGGCAGAGGAACTTGCGGCTCGCATCGGGCGTGCCAAGCGCGTCGTGTTCTTCGGCGGCGCCGGCGTCTCCACCGCAAGCGGCATTCCGGATTTCCGCAGCGTGGATGGCCTGTATCACCAGAAGTTCGCCTATCCGCCCGAGACGATGCTCTCCCACGACTTCTACGAGACCCACACGGCGGAGTTCTACGAGTTCTACCGCACGAAGATGATCGCGCTTGACGCCAAGCCGAACCAGGCCCACCTCAAGCTCGCCGAGCTCGAGCGCGAAGGCAAGCTCACCGCCGTGGTGACGCAAAACATCGATGGCCTCCATCAGGCCGCCGGCTCCAAGAACGTGCTCGAGCTCCATGGCTCGGTGCATCGCAACATCTGCCAGCGCTGCGGCCACGTCTACTCCGCCGAGTGGATCATGGCCCGCGAGCACGAGGATGGCAACGGCGTTCCCGTGTGCCCCGAGTGCGGCGGCCCCATCAAGCCCGACGTCGTGCTTTACGGCGAGTCGCTCGATGACGATGTGGTGACCGAGGCGCTTCACCAGATCGCGCTCGCCGACATGCTCATCGTGGGCGGTACGAGCCTCGTGGTCTACCCGGCCGCCGGCCTTATCGACTACTTCCGCAGCAGCGGTGACCTTGTGGTCGTCAACCGCGACGCCACCCCGGCAGACTCGCGCGCCAGCCTCGTGATCCAGGCCGACATCGCGAAGGCGTTCGACTTCTAGAGCGGGTTTCGCTTGCCGAGTCGCCGCCCCTTCGAATCAGGGGGCGGCGACTCACGGCCTCCTCTCCCTAGACATCCATGACGAGGTGCGCCGCATAAACGGGGAGGTAGAGACGATCTTTCTCGAGCTCAAGATTTCCATCGTGCAGAACCACGGCATCGTCTGTCTCACCTGATGCGAGGAGCGCCGTCAGCGCGCTGTGGCGCCTGTAGTCCTTCCCTGACTTGACCTCGATTGCCCGGGTTCTTCCCAAGCTATTCTCGATGACAAAATCGACCTCACCGCGCTTCTTTGAGGAGTAGTAGTGCGGCGTGAAGCCACGGGCGACGAGTTCCTGCGCAACGACCGCCTCAAAAAGGGACCCGTAGTTTATGCTCGTCTTTCCGTTGATGACATCGAGGTCGACGGCTCCCATGATTCTTGACGTGAGGAGGCCGATGTCGTTGAGGAAGAATTTGAACGCCGACCTGTCCTCCGAGAGACCGAGTGGATAGGAGACCTGCCCCACCTTGGTTGCCTCGAGTGCAATCCCGGCGCTTGTGAGCCAGTCAAAGGCGGTCTCGAGGTTGGCGAAACGGAGGTTCTTGCCGAGTCTCGCGTACTTGAAGCGTTTCGCAGGCGTGTTGAGCTGGGCGGGAATTGACTCGTACACCATCTTGATTTGTCGGGCCTCAACAACGTCTGCCACGTACTTCACGATGTCGCTTTCGTAGAGGTCGACGATGTCATTCTGAATTCCCCGGACGGGCGTTAGCTGGGACAGACTGACGAATGCCTGAACGACGTCTGGCATCCCTCCGACGAGCAGATACGTCCGGAAGAGCGACGAAAGCTTGTCGTGGATGAAGTCGGGAACCTTCTCGTGCGCGAGCAACGCGTTCTCCATGGCTTGCCAGACATCTTCCGATACGTCGCAAGCCCTGGCAAACTCCTCGAACGTGAGCGGGTAGAGAGTGAGTTTCCGCAGGAACCCTACGGGAAACGACCTTGCCTGAACGTAGGCGTCGAGCCCTAGGAGTGAGCCGGAAAGGATGATGTCGATGTCCATGCGCTCGGTGAGGAACTTCGTCCAGGTCAGCAGGTCCTTGCATTCCTGGATTTCGTCAAGGAAGAGCAGCGTCCGTCCCGGACTCAGGGTCTTTCCCGTCAGGGCGGAGATGCGCAGAAGCAGGTCATCTGCATTGGTTGCCGCCTTGAGTGTCTGGACGGCTTGCGTGTTGCCGAGGAAGTTGAGCTCGGCGAACGTGTCGTATCTGCCCTTGGCGAAGCTACGGACGAGCGTCGTCTTGCCAACCTGGCGCGCGCCCATGACCATGAGGGCCTGTTGCGTCTTTGTCTGTTTCCATGTGAGCAAATCTTGCATGGCAAGTCTCTGTAGCATCATTCACCATCCCAACTGCTGTTTCTCGCGTTTTCCATCACAAATACTAGCAGTATCGCAGCGTTTTCCATCACGAATTCGGCCGTCTCAGTTGCGTTTTCCATCACGTTTTTGGCCAAATCAGTTGCGTCTTCCATCACGGAAGCTCGCGCTGGGGTGTTCGTCCTGCATGTCCCGGATGGCCGCTACAATCGAAGAGACGCTTTGAAGACGAAAGGGCTCGAATGCTTCGAGAAGACCTCGCAACCTGGCACTGCGGAAAGCACAACATCTCCCTGGCGCGTCCGCGCATCATGGGCGTGCTCAACGTGACGCCCGACTCATTCTCGGACGGCGGCGCCCATGCCGATACGGACGCGGCCATCGAGTGGGGCCTCAAGCTCCTCGATGATGGTGCGGACATCATCGACATTGGGGGAGAGTCGACCCGTCCGGGCTTCCGCCCCGTCTCTCCTGACGAGGAGGCCAAGCGCGTTATTCCCGTTATCAGGGCGCTTGTCGATGCCGGCGCGGTGGTCTCGATTGACACCCGCCACCCCGAGGTTGCGCGCCTTGCCGTGAAGCTGGGCGCCTCCATCGTGAACGACGTCACGGGCTTCACGAACCCCGAGATGGTCCGCGTCGCCGTGGAGAGCGACTGCGGATGCGTCGTCATGCATGCCGGCGAGGTCTCCGGCCGAACAGCGCGTCGCTCCGTGACGCTCGACTCCTCGGCCGCCGCCCGCGCCGCGGCCGCTCATGCCAAGGATGCCGCTCCCGCAAAGGATGCCGACGAGCCCGAGAAGCCCGCCGAGCCCTCGTCCGCCGAGGTCGCCGACGCCGCGGCGTCGGAGCGCCTCGATGAGGTCATGCGCCGCAGCGCTCGCGGGGTCACGAGCCCCACGGTGACGCTCGCCGGCGGTAGCCGTCGCTTCACGCTGCCCGAGTCGGCGCCCATCATGCGCCACGTCATGGGCTTTCTTGGCGACCAGGCCCGCGAGCTCATGCGCGCCGGCGTCTCCCGCGAGCGCATCTGCATCGACCCGGGCCCGGGCTTTGGCAAGCTTGCCGACGAGGACGTCGTCATCCAGCGCGCCAACGCAAAGATGGTGTCCATGGGATATCCCGTGATGTGCGCCGTCTCGCGCAAGCGCTTCGTGGGCGCCGTGTCCGGCGTTACGGATGCCGCCGCCCGCGATGCCGCCACGGCGGGCGTGTGCATCGCGGCCGTTGAGTCTGGCGTTCGCCTGCTGCGCGTCCATGACGTCGCCGGCGTTGCCCAGGCGCTCAACTCCTACTGGTCCGTGGCCCACCCAGACCCGCGCCGCGCCTTCGTAGCCCTCGGCTCCAACGTGGGCGATCGCCTCGAGTACCTCAAGCGCGCCACCGCGCTCATCAACGCCATACCGCTCACGTGCGTCACGGCCGTGAGCCGCGCCTACGAGACCGACCCGGCCTATGGCATCGCGATGCCCGTCGCCAATGCCGTGGCCGAAATTCGCACCGAGCTTGCCCCGCTCGTCCTCATTAACGCCCTTCTCGACGTCGAGAAGAAGCTTGGCCGCACGCGCCCTGCCGGCCAGGAGGGCCATGGGCCCCGCACCATCGACTGCGACCTGCTCTGGATGGAGGGCGAGTCCCACGCCGGTCGCAAGCTGGCGCTTCCGCACCCGCGTCTTGGCGAGCGAGACTTCGTGATCGTCCCCATGGAGGACCTCATGCACGATCCCGAGCGCTTCCTTGCGCATGCCGGCATCTCCGTGCTGCCGCGCGAGCAGCGCGTTGGCCTTGTTCGCGCCGATCTGGGGGAGCTCGCATGGGAGTAGCCGAGGAACTCGTCGAGAAGGCCCGTGCCGGTGCGCCTGCGGGCGAGTGCGCCGTCGCGGCCGAGGACGACGAGCTGGAGCTCGCCGTGGTGCTTTGCCCGTCCGTGCCGATGAGCCACTACATGGGGATACGCCCCGTCTGCGCCTTGGGCGCTCTCGATGGGCTGCGGCCTCTGCGCTCCGATCTTGCGCTCGCCTGGCCTGGCGACGTGGTGGTGCCCGGCGAGGACGGGCATGCGGTGCATGCGGCCTGTACGCTCGACGTCCATGCGGGAACGGGCGAGGCGGGCATGTTCGTGGTCTGCTCGGCCAACGTCTTGCTTGGCTGGTTTGAGGGCGCCTCGGCCAACGCGCTGACGCACGGCGTCTGCTCGGCAGTCGTCTCGCGCGTCGATGCCTGGGCGGCAGACGTCGCCGCCGGCCGCGGCGCCGCCGGTCCGGTTGCTCCCGTGCTGTCAGACTACTTCGACGCCCTGGCGCTCATGGGCCACGAGACGGACGTCGTCTATCCCAACGGCCGCGTGGCCGCGAGGGGAACGCTCACGGCCGTCGATGTCTGGGGCCGCGCCACGGTGCGCCTGGCCGATGGCCGCGAGCTCGTGATTTCTCCCGAGCAGGCGAGTCTTCGCTGACCCGCAAAAGGGACGGTCCCTTTTGCGGGCTTTCCGCGCAAGCCTAGCGTGCCTGCCAGATGCGCCAGATGCCGCGCAGCGTGAGGTCCACATCGATGGCGTCGAACACGTCGGTGGCCTGCTCGATGACGTGGGAGAGCCCGCCCGTCGCGATGACAGGGCACTCTATGGCCCAGACGCCCTCCTCGGCCGCAAGCTGGGACTTTATGCGCGCCACGAGCCCCTCGGCCTGTGCGGCCACGCCCAGCACGAGACCGGCCTGTAGCGCGTGCTCCGTCGTGTCGCCGATGGCGGCGGGCGGAACCTCGATGGGAATGCTCGCGAGCTTGGCGGCCTTCTCGAACAGGGCGGCCGCAGACAGCATGAGCCCCGGGGCGATGCACCCGCCGCGGTAGCGTCCCCGTCCGTCCACGACGTCGATGTTGGTCGCCGTGCCAAAGTCCACGACGATGGCGGGCGAGCCGTACGTCGCCCGCGCCTCCACTGCGTCGGCGATGCGGTCGGCGCCAATCTGGGTGGGGTAGGGCATGGCGATCTCGATGCCACGCACCTTGGCGGCGCTCACGATGAAGGGCTCCTCGCCCAGCGCATGCCTAAGCGCGGCGCGCCACATGTCCGTGAGCACGGGGACCACGCTGGCCACGGCCGCCGCCTCGATGCCCGCGAGCGCGATTCCGTCAAGCGCGAGAAACGAGCGAAGCGCGGCGTCGAGTTCGTCTGACGTGTCGAGCCGGTCCGTCTTGAGCCTCCAGCGCCGGCCAACCACACCGTCCTCGAGGATGCCAATCGTCGTCTGGCTGTTGCCAACGTCAATCGCGAGGAACATGACGACTCCAATGCTCGATGGTGATGCCGTGAACGCAGCTACAAATGCAGGGTAAACGGCAGAAAATTCGTGACAGTCCTACCTCGACCATGCTACCATTCAAAAGCTTGTTCGCTCTGGTCGGAACCAGAGCATCCCTGACGCATGCGCCGGGGAGCATCCAGAGCCTGGTCGGAACCAGGCACGAAGCAAGAAGGAGTCCTGCTATGAAGAATGGTATCCACCCGAATTACGTCGAGTGCAACGTCCGTTGCAGCTGCGGCAACACCTGGGTCACCCGTTCGACCGTCTCTTCCATGACGGTTGACCTGTGCGACAAGTGCCACCCGTTCTACACCGGCCAGCAGAAGCTCGTCGACACCGGTGGACGCGTCCAGCGCTTCGCTGACAAGTTCGGTGGCGCCGCTGCCGCCCAGCTCGAGAAGGCTGCTGCTGCCAAGGCCGCCCGTGAGGCCAAGGCTGCCGAGCTCGCCGCCGCCAAGAAGGCCGAGCGCGAGGCCAAGGCCGCCGCTAAGGCCAAGCGTGCCGCCGAGTACGAGGCCAAGGCCGCTGCCGAGGCCGCCAAGGCTGCCGCTGAGGCTCCTGCCGAGGAGGCCACCGAGGCTCCCGCCGAGGCCGCCGAGACCGAGGCCGCTGCCGAGTAGCACTCGCCCATAGCAAGCAAAGGGCCCGCGACGTCACGTGCGTCGCGGGCCCTTTCTTGTGGCGCGGGATGGGGACGCCACCGTCTTGTCTCGCCGATTATACGAGCTTGAAGCGCGGCTCCTCGCCCTTGCCCTCATCGGCGTCGTCGCCGGGGACCTCGGTCTGCATCTGGGCGCGCATCTCGGCCACGCGCCGGGCGGCCTGCTCGGCCGTCTCGTGCTCCTCGGCAAACGAAGCGTCGCGGATGACGGACTCGAGCGCGCGACGGCGCCTGGCGAAGGCCATCATGTCCTCGTAGTCGCCGTGCTTGCGCGTCTCCTCGATGAGGGCCTTGGCGTCCTTGGGCGACATCCCCAGGATGCCGGGGAGCTCCGTCTCGTCCACGTAGATGGCGTACTCGTCCACGATGGCGTCAAGCGCGGCGTCCTGCTCGGCAAGCGCCTGGGCCTCCTCGCTGACGGCGTGCTCGAAGTCGTGCTCGCTCATGCCGGACGCGGCGAGCAGCTGTGCCAGGTCGACGCCGTTCTGCATGGCCTGCATCTCGAAGCCCTGGCGAACGGTGTCGCGAGCACGCTCGATGCTCTCCGCGGGAATGCGCTGCTCAACGCGGCGGGCGAGCTCCTCGGCGCACAGCCCCGCCTTCGTGGACTCCACGTAGCGGGCGTTGATCTGCTCGAGCTCCTCGCGCACGGCCTGCTGGAGCTCGGCGAGCGTGTTGATGCCCTCGACGTTCTCGGCGATCCAGGCGTCCGTGGGCAGGTCGTCATCGTTCCAACCACGCTCGGCCACGATGCCGGCGATGCCGTAGCCAACCTCCTCGTCCGTGAGGTGGGGGATGGTGAGCGTGACCTCGACGGGCTCGTAGGTGCTCAGCGTGTAGTGGTAGTGGCCGTCGATGAACAGCGGCTCGGGCTTGTTGGGCATGGGTCCTCCTGATGGGCGGGCGTGACGATGGGCTTGGCTTTGCGGCTGGCCCCGTGCGTAGTAGGGTACCCATAAGCATACGGGAGATGCCGCGGCCGCGCGCATCAATGACGCAACCACAGGAGACGCATGAAGAAGCGCAACGACGGCATTGCCGAGGAGGGCGAGCTCTTCGCCACGCACATTGGCGGCTCCGCCCTTCCCGAGGGCGTCATGATGCGAGGAAAGCTCAGCTGGGCCGCGGCGGTGCGCGAGCCAAGCGGCCGCATCTATGTTGAGGAGCACGAGCTGGCGCCGGTCGACGCGAGGCCTGCCTGGCAGCGTCTGCCCATCATTCGCGGCTGCGTGTCGTTCGTGGAGTCGATGTTGCTCTCGTACAAGGCGATGTGCGTGGCGAGCGATCACGCCTATGACGAGGAGGGCGAGACGTACGCGAGCCTGCTGGCTGCCGGGCGCGGGCGGCGTGCGGCTGCTTCGGGCGATGCCGCCGAGAACGGCCACGCGCCTGCGGGCGCGGTGGACGTGGACGCGGGTGTCGCCGCGGGCGCCGACGGGCCCGCCGAGTCCGAGTCCATGTCTGCCGCGGCATTTGGCCTGTCGATGGCGCTTGGCCTCGTCCTTGGCGTGGTGCTCTTCATGGCGATTCCCGTGGGCGTAGCAAACCTGCTGGTGGGAGACTATACGCCTGCGAACGCGATGCGGTGGAACCTCGTTGAGGCGCTGCTGCGCATCGTGATCTTCGTGGCCTACATATGGGTGGTTGGCCTCGTGCCCGACATGCGCCGCGTGTTTGGCTATCACGGCGCCGAGCACCTCACGATCCACTGCTTCGAGCATGGGCTGCCACTCACGCCGGAGAACGCGTCGCGGTTCAGCCGCCTGCACGTGAGGTGCGGCACGGCGTTTCTCATCATGACGATGATCGTGGCCATTCTCGTGAACACGCTTGTCCCGGTGGCGAACTGGGCGGACACGCTGGGAATCGCGGGGCTTGGCCGCGCGGCGTTCGTGCTGGTGAGCCGCCTTGTGCTGCTGCCGCTCGTGGCTGGCGTCTCGTATGAGGTCACGGTGAAGTGGGCGGGCTCGCATCCCGACCTGTGGCTCGTGAAGCTCGTGCTGTGGCCAGGGCTTCAGATGCAGCGTCTCACAACGCGCGTCCCCGACCACGACATGCTCGAGTGCGCCATCGCCGCCATGCAGCGCGTCTACGCCACCGAGCAGGTCGCCGGCCTGGAGTAGACGGCAGCCTTGCGGGCGTCTCGCGGCCCCGCGTCCTCGCGAGCGCAGCAATTTCGTCAGTTGCGACCCGTTTTCTCGCGCCATCTGACCAGATGTCTACACTCGCGAGCGCTGCAAATAAGACGCTAAACGTCGCCGACGGCCACCCATAGTGACCGATTTGCAGCGTTCGATGATTCTGTTGCCGAGATCGCCCTCGTGCAGAGCTCGTGCCCGCTTCTGCTGCCGATGCGCACCTCGCCCGTCTCGGGGTATGATACGTGCGCCTATGCGAAAGGGGACCGCATCATGTATCTGAGGAACGACAAGCTCTAGCTACCTTGCCGCCAACGACGCTGCCACAACGCAGCGCCCTCCTCGTCCCCATCGTTTTGCGCGGCCGCCGCACGCTCGCCGGCCGCATATCACAAGGAGTCCCCATGCGAGACAAGCTCGAAAAACTTATCTATGCCTACGAGGAGCTCGAGAAGAAGCTCTCCGACCCGGCCGTTGCCAGCGACATCAAGGAGTTCACGCGCCTCAACAAGGAGTACGCGCACCAGACCGACCTCGTGAACGCTGCGCGCGAGTACCTCTCCGCGCTCGACGACATCGAGGCCGCCAAGGAGATGCTCCACGAGGCGTCCGACGCCGAGGAGAAGGAGCTGCTCCAGGCCGACATCGCCGAGAACGAGGAGAAGCTCCCCCAGCTCGAGGAAGACATCAAGTTCATGCTCATCCCGGCCGACCCGGCGGACGAGAAGGACACCATCGTCGAGATCCGCGCCGGCGTGGGCGGCGACGAGGCCGGCATCTTCGCGGGCGACCTGTTCAAGATGTACGAGCGCTTCATCTCCTTGAAGGGCTGGAAGTCCGAGGTCCTCTCGAGCAGCCCGTCCGATTCCGGCGGCTTCAAGACCATCGAGTTCAAGGTCACGGGCGACCGCGTCTACTCCGTCATGAAGTACGAGAGCGGCGTCCACCGCGTCCAGCGCATCCCCAAGACCGAGAGCCAGGGCCGCATCCAGACCTCCACGGCCACGGTTGCCGTGCTGCCCGAGGCCGATGAGATCGACATCCAGATCGACCCCACCGACCTGCGCATCGACACCTACTGCGCCTCTGGCCCCGGCGGCCAGTGCGTCAACACGACGTATTCCGCCGTGCGCATCACGCACCTTCCCACGAATACCGTCGTGCAGTCGCAGGACCAGCGCTCGCAGATCCAGAACCGTGAGGTCTGCATGCAGATGCTGCGCGCCCGCCTCTTCGAGAAGGAGCTCGAGCGCCAGCAGGCCGAGCTTGGCGCCGAGCGTCAGAGCCAGATTGGCCACGGCAACCGTTCCGAGAAGATCCGCACGTACAACCAGCCGCAGGACCGCGTGACCGATCACCGCATTGGCTTCAACAGCACGTACAACTCCGTGCTGCTCGGCGATGGCCTTGCCTCCGTCATCGACGCCCTCGCCGCGGCCGACCGTGCCGAGAAGCTCGCCCAGCAGGTGTAATTTCCGCCGATAGAAAGCAAGGGCCGGCAAGGGGGACAGTTCCTTTTGCCGGCCCTTTTCTTGTGTGGCTCTCTATGCGTTCAGATGCGTGCGATGGTCCTGGTAGTTCGCGAGATACCCGGCGAATTCCGCCGAGGTGTCCGAGTTGCCCGTGCGCCACGCCTTGTGGTCGATGATGGCGCTCGGCTCGCCGCCCTGCTCGGCGCACCAGGCGTCGATGTAGGCGATGAGCCCATCGAGCGCCTCGAGCTGTGCCTGTGGGTAGTCGCTCTCGCCGCCAACGTGGACCATCTCGATGCCTATCGAGTACGAGTTCATCCCGTAGTCCGGGCACGACGAGCCGACGGGCGTTGTGCCGCGCTTGTCGTCTCGGCTCTCGTCCGTGACGCCGTACAGCTCGTTGTGCCCGGCGTCTCCGTACCCAGCGTGATGGGCAATCTGGTCCACGGGCACGCACTGCGCAATGTGGCCGTCCTTGCCCACGACGAACTGGGCCGCAACGAGGTTCCCGTTGCCAACCCAGTAGCTCACGATGTCCTCGGGCTCGCCGTCGCCCTCCGTGTCGTGCAGCACGATGTAGCGCTGATATTCGACGCCCTTGGGCCCGTGCGACAACTCGTCATGAAAGTCGCTTGCCACGTCAAGGCGTGCGAGAAGCTCGATGGCTGTAGGGCCTGCCGGCGTGGACGAGTTGATGGTCTGCGCCTCGTCCTTCTCGGGTTCCGTACTTGCGGGTGCCGTCTGCGTCTCCTGCGCGTTCGGCTGCCGCTTTATTGCCAACGCTGCGACCACGCCGCCAATCCCGGCGAGTGCGGTACCGCCGATGATGCCGATGGCGGTCCGGCGCGTTACGGGTTGCGATCGCTTGTTGGGGCTGGGCATGGCGAGCCCCTACAGGTGGTTCGAGCCCAAGCTCTGCTCCACGCTCTTGATCGCCTCGGCGTTGGAGCGCTCCACGGAGCTCAGCTGGACGCTGTCGTCAAACTCGTCGGGCGAGTAGAGGGGTGTGTACCAGGGCTTTGCGCTGAAGTAGGCCTGCAGCGTCTGGTCCCTGAACATGCGGCCGTGGCGGGCGTAGATCTCGTTTCTTGCGTACCAGAGCTCGTCCACGGAGAGGTTCATGCCCCTGATGTCATCGGCCGAGTAGCTTACGGTGTCGCTGTCGGGGATGACGTAATCGCTGCTTGCGCCTCGCGGGGCAGGCGTGGATGCGGTTGCCGGCGTGCTTGTGGTGGCGGGCTCGGTTGTGGCTGCGGGCTCCGACGTGGTAGCGGGCTCGGAGGTGGCGCTCTGCTCCGTGGCGGCCTCCTCGCTCGTGGCTGCCTGTGCCGGTGCCGCCTGCTTGATGCCGAACAGATTCATCGGATCGAGAAGAATGAATGCCACGGCTGCCGCAGCCACGACGATGATGGCGACGACGGCCGCGATGATGGCCCCGCGGCTTGCCCCACCCTTGCTGGGTGCCTCTTGATAGGCAGGCTGCTGGGGAACGCTCTGGTAGATGGGCTGTTGAGGGGCCGGCTGGTATTGCGTGGGCTGCGGTGCCTGGTACTGCGTGGCCTGCTCGGGCGCCTTCGGAGCAACCCGCGTGGGCTGGCCGGTCATGACGCGCGTCTCGTTTGCGACGGGCATGACGGTCGTCTCGTCCGTTCCCTCGATGCGCGATCCGCACTTTGTGCAGAACTTCGATCCATCTGGGAGCTGAGCCCCGCATTTCGTGCAGAACATACACGTCCTCCTCTGCGTCCTTCAATTACACAGGTTGAATTGTAAGGCTGAGAGCCGATGACGAACGCCGCTTTGCCGGCTCGCCCGCTACTATGTGTGGGAGCAAGATGCGCCGCGCCCGTGGCGCGCAACTTCCGGAGGCCCCATGGTAGAAGAGAACGTCTGGACGATAAACCGCTGTCTCACCTGGACGCGTGACTACCTTGCGCGCAAGGGGGACGAGCACGCGCGCCTCTCGGCCGAGTGGCTGCTAAGCGCCGCGACGGGCAAGGGCCGTACAGGTCTCTACATGGCCTTCGACGAGCCGCTCTCTCCGGACGAGCTCTCCCGCATGCACGGCTTCATCGAGCGCCGCGCCAAGGGCGAACCACTTCAGTACATCACGGGCAAGACGAGCTTCCGCTTCATCGAAGTCGCCTGCGCCCCGGGCGTGCTCATCCCGCGCCCTGAGACGGAGCTTCTCGTGGACGCCGCCCTCGAGGGCATCGACGCCGCGAGTGCAATGAGCCCCGTCCACGTGCTCGAGGTTGGCTGCGGCACGGGCTGCGTGAGCTGCGCCATCGCCAGCGAGCGCCCGGGCACTCTCGTGACGGCAACGGACATCTCGCCCACCGCCGCCGCCCTTGCGCGCGAGAATCGCGACGCGCTTGGCCTCGCCAGCTCCGTCGACATCATCGAGTGCGACCTCGTCTCGGGCGTCTCTCCCGAGCTCATGGGGACGTTTGCCGTGCTTGTCTCGAACCCTCCCTACATCCCGGACGACGTCATGCGCAAGCTGCCCGATGAGGTCGCCAACTTCGAGCCTGAGCTCGCCCTCGCGGGCGGCGCGGACGGCCTCGACGTGTACCGTCGCCTGCTCGACGCGGCGCCCCGCGCGCTCGTCCCCGGCGGCATGCTCGCCGTCGAGCTGCACGAGGACGCGCTCGACGCCGCGACAGACCTCGCGCGCGAGCAGGGCTGCTGGAAGTCGATCGAGATTCGCCGTGACCTTACGGGCCGCACACGCTTTATCGTTGCGCGTCTCGCCGGGGAACTGCCTGCTGCCGCGCCCGTCCACGAGCCCGAGGGGCGCATCGTCCCCTGCAACCAGGACGAGCCGTCGTCCGAGGTCATCGCCGACGCGGCCTCCGTGCTGCGCGCCGGCGGCGTCGTCGTGATGCCCACGGACTCCGTCTACGGCATCGGCGCCGCGGCGACCCCGGACAATCCCGGCCACCGCCGAATCTTCGACATCAAGCGCCGCGACCTCGCACAGACGCTGCCGCTTCTCATCTCCGACGCCTCCGAGCTCGACCGTCTCGCGGTCGATGTGCCCGCGTGGGCGCACACGCTCGCGGAGCGCCTGTGGCCCGGCGCACTCACGCTCGTCGTTCACGCGAGCGAGGCCGTCCCGCGTGAGTTCCAGCGCGAGAACGGCACCGTTGCCCTGCGCGTTCCCAACTCCGCGCTCGTCCGCGAGCTTGCCCGCGAGGTGGGGCCGCTTGCCGTGACGAGCGCTAACACGCACGGCATGCCCGCGCCCGCGACCTCCGATGACATCGAGCGCCGCATCGCAGACGCCGCCGACCTCACGCTTGCGGCCGGCCCCACGTCCGCCGGTGCCGCGTCGACCATCGTCGACACCACCTCGGGCGAGCCGCGCATCGTGCGCCAGGGTCCCATCCCCGAGGAGGTCATCGCCACGCTCGCCCACTAGCTGTCGCGAGCCGAGCTCCCCGCCAGCGCCCGTTGCTCCCATCCCTTGGCGGACGCCCCGCCGCCCGCCGAGAGCCTCGCCCCGTCGCCGCTCCCGCTTCCTACACTGGTGCGAAGCGACGGATGGGAGGCACGCATGGCAACGATCATGGACAGCGTCATGAGCTCGGCCAAGGACGACGCGATGGGAGCGCGGGAGGCGCTGGAGGGTTGCATCATGGCCCTCGACGCCGGCACGACGAGCGTTCGCGCCATTCTCTTTGACGAGTACGGCCACAAGGTCGCCGTGGCTCAGCGCCCGCTCACCATGCGCTACCCGCATCCCGGGTGGGTTGAGCAGGACCCGGTCGAGATTCTCTCGGCGCAGGTGGCCTGCATGATCGAGGTCCAGTTCAAGAGCGGCATCCACTCGGACCGCATCCACGCCATCGGCATCACCAACCAGCGTGAGACGGTCATCGTGTGGGACCGCCAGACCGGCCAGCCCATCTACGACGCGGTCGTCTGGCAGTGCCGCCGCACGGCTGACGCTGTCGCCGAAATCGTCGAGGACGGCTACGGCGACCTCATCCGCGAGCGGACGGGCCTCGTGCCCGACGCGTACTTCTCGGCCACGAAGATCGCCTGGATTCTCGACAACGTCGAGGGCGCCCGAGAGATGGCAAACGCCGGCGAGCTCATGTGCGGCACGGTCGACACGTGGCTCATCTACAACCTCACGCGCGGCAAGGTGCACGCCACGGACTACACGAACGCAAGTCGCACCATGCTCTTCGACATCCATCGGCTCGACTGGGACGACGACCTGTGCGAGATATTCCGCGTGCCGCGCTCCATGCTTCCCGAGGCCAGGCCATCGTCGGGCTCCTTTGGCGAGGTGAGCCCCGACATCATGCGCAACCACCCGCGCATCACGGGCGTGGCGGGAGACCAACAGGCCTCCTTGATCGGCCACTGCTGCTTTGCGCCGGGAAGCGTCAAGAACACGTACGGCACCGGCTGCTTCATGCTCATGAACCTGGGGCCCAAGCCCGTCATGTCGAGCAACGGCCTCGTCACCACCATCGGCATTGCCGAGGGCGGGCGCGTGGACTACGCGCTCGAGGGCTCCGTCTTCCAGGCCGGCTCGGTCATCCAGTGGCTTCGCGACGGCCTGCGACTCATCGACGACGCGGCCCAGACCGCAAAGATCGCGAGCTCGGTGCCAGACACGGACGGCTGCTACGTGGTCCCCGCCTTCACGGGCCTGGGCGCGCCCTGGTGGCGCTCGGACGCGCGTGGCGTCATCGCCGGCATCACGCGCGGTACCGACCGCGCCCGTCTCGTCCGCGCCGCCTGCGAGTCCATGGCCTACCAGACCTACGACGTCCTCAAAGCCATGGAGGCGGACTCTGGCAGGAGCCTCTCCTCGCTCAACGTCGACGGCGGGGCGGCCAACAACCCCTTCATCATGCAGTTCCAGGCAGACCTTCTCGGCATGAACGTCGTTCGGGCGGCGTCGGCCGAGACCACGGCGCTGGGCGCGGCGTACCTGGCAGGCCTTGCCTGCGGCTTCTGGGCAGACAGGGACGAGCTCGCCGGCCTCGCGGAGGACGAGAAGACCTACGCGCCCAACATGAGCCCCGAGCGCGCCGCCGCGCTTCTCGAGGGCTGGCACGAGGCTGTGCGTCGCACGCTTGCGTAGGCGCCTGTCCGGCATTTTCCTGCGCTTCTGCCAGGCCGCATCACCGGTGCGCGCCTGCCGCGCTCCGTGGTACGCTTCTGCCGTCTGATTCGCTTATAGCAAAGGAGCTCACATGCGCATCGTCGTCGCTTCCGATCACGCTGGCTTCTGCCAGAAGGACGTCATCTGCGACTTCGTCCGTGGCCTCGGCCACGAGGTCGAGGACCTCGGTCCCGAGACGGCCGGCCGCGTCGACTACCCCGACTTCGCCGACAAGGTCGCCCGCCGCGTCTCCGAGGGCACCGCGGACCGCGGCATCCTCATCTGCGGCACGGGCATCGGCATGGCCATGACGGCCGACAAGGTGCCCGGCGTGCGTGCCACCGTCGTGCAGACGAACAAGTTCGCCGAGCTGTGCCGCGAGCACAACGACTGCAATGTCATCTGCCTGTCCGGCCGCTTCACAGCCCCGATGGACAACTGCGAGTTCGTGAAGACGTTCCTCACCACGGAGTTCGGCGGTGGCCGCCACACGCAGCGCGTCGCCAAGATCATGGCCGAGGACGAGCGCAAGTAGTTGCGTCAGGCGAGGAGGCCCTCGCCAACCATGAAATGCCGGGGCCGCTGCCGCAGGTGGCGGCCCCACTCATAGAGGAGCAGCGATGGCAAACGCCAACAACCTAGGGCTGACGCCCGAGCAGCTCGCCCGCCTCACGGTGGTCGACCACCCGCTCGTGCAGCACAAGCTCTCTATCATGCGAGACGAGCAGACCGGCACAAAGCAGTTCCGCGACCTCGTTCGCGAGCTCGCGCTGTTTGAGGGCTACGAGGCCACGCGTGACTTCGAGCTCGAGCCGATGCAGGTCAAGACGCCCCTCGAGGAGTGCACCTGCCAGCGTCTCGCCGGCAAGAAGGTTGCCATCGTGCCCATCCTCCGCGCCGGCCTCGGCATGGTGGACGGAATCCTTGACCTCATCCCGGCCGCCCGCGTGGGCCACGTGGGCATGGAGCGCGACCCCAAGACCCACGAGCCGCACGAGTACTACTGCAAGCTCCCGCCCGACGTGGAGCAGCGCACCTGCCTCATCGTCGACCCGATGCTTGCCACCGGCGGCTCTGCCACCGCGGCCATCCAGTATCTTCGTGATGCCGGCGTCCGCGACATCCGCCTGCTCGTGCTCGTGGCGGCGCCCGAGGGCGTGCGTGCCGTGCTCGAGTACGACCGCGACGTTCGCCTGTATACGTGCGCGCTCGACCGCGAGCTCAACGATCACGCCTACATCCTGCCCGGCCTCGGCGACGCCGGCGACCGCATCTTTGGCACGAGATAGCATGGCCGCGCAAATCCTGTTGGGCGTCGTCCTCGGCCTTGCCGGGGCGGCGCCCTTCTCCGTCGCCCTCGCCCGTACGGTGGCGCGCGGCCCGAAGGGCCCCGGGGTTCGCAGCGGGCTCGTCTGCATCGTGGTCTCGGCGCTCATCGTTCTCGTGGGGATGGCGCTCGTCCATCGTCTGTGGGCAGAGGCGTTCGTGCCCGTATCCGTCTCGGCGGTGCTCGCCATGCTCGCGGCGGTCACAGCGCTGGTGCTCGTGACGTGGCACAGGCTTTCCTAGTCGTTTGACGGGTCGCTCCGGCAATTCCGCGGACGCAACAAAAATTTCGGCAAGCGTGCGCATGCGCGGTAGCTCGCACTTTACAGGTTATGGAAATAAACAGGTCAAAGGATAGAAAAGAGTTCTTACTCCTCGAATCCGGAAGTGCTAGTATCGCCATTCGGATTTAGAAGAAGGGCGCAAATCCAGGCCGGACTAGCGCCCTCGAACTCGGGGTAGAAACCTCCCACAAAGGGGTAGAATCCCTGACGCCGCAGCGGCCTCATCCGGGTCGGCGCGGAAACGAGCGGCCGATCCCCGGCCGCCGCGGGGCAAGCGAAAGGACGATGCATGTCTCCACTAGACAAGCTTCCCGAGGAGATTGACTCTCTTCTCGACAGCTTCATGTCCCACGCCATCGTGGGCAACACCACGGTCGGCCTCACCACGTACACGTTCTGGCTGGCGGTCGCGCTCATCCTGATGCTCGTCGTGCTCTTCGCGTTCAAGAAGAAGCAGTCTGCGAGCCTCGTGCCGCAGGGCCTGTTCGTGAACGGCGTCGAGTACGTCGTCGAGTTCGTGCGCGATGACATGGTGAAGTCCATCGTGGGCGAGAAGACCTGGAAGAAGCACTTCCCGTTCCTTGCCGCGCTGTTCTTCTTCATCTGCGCCAACTCCATCATCGGCGTCATCCCCGGCTGCCACCCCGGCACCGGCACCATCGGCGTCACCGCGGCTCTCGCCCTGTGCTCGTTCATCTACTTCATCGTGGTGGGCTGCAAGCGCCTGGGCCCCATCGGCTACATCAAGAGCCTCGCGCCGGAGGGCGTCGCGTTCCCCATCAACATCCTCGTGTGGGTCATCGAGCTGTTCTCGACGTTCCTGCGACTCATCACGCTCGCCGTCCGACTCTTCTGCAACATGTTCGCCGGCCACGTGGTCATGGGTGCCTTCGCCATCCTCGCGTCGCTGTTCTTCGAGCCGCTGCTGCAGGGCTTCTCGGTCGTGGCGCTCGGCCAGGCTGGCGCCTCGGTGTTCTGGGTGGCCATCCTCATCGTCATCTACCTCGTGGAGATCATGGTCGGCATCATTCAGGCCTACGTCTTCACGCTGCTCTCCGCCGTCTACATCCAGCTCGCCGAAAACGGCGACTAGGACGGTCGCGGCCACGTGCCGCATTCGTTTGGCATCGAGCGGGCTTGCCCGCCTGTGCATAGATATGGCTCACGAATCGCCCGAGGAACAAGATGTCGGGCGACTAACAAAGGAGGAATCGTGGGAGCTATCGGTTATGGTCTTGGTGTTATCGGCGCCGGCATCGGCATTGGTCTTGCGGCTTATGGCGCCACGTCGGCCATCGCGCGCCAGCCTGAGATGCAGAGCCGTCTGTTCACGGTCTTCATCCTGGGCTCCGCATTCGTCGAGGCCCTCGCACTCATCGGCTTCGTCGTTACGCTGATCGCCTAAGGTCACGTAGACGTCGAACAGCTGAGTGGAGGCACGAATGAACAGCAACACTAAGAGGCTTGGGTTCGCAGGTGGCATCGCCGCCCTTGCTGCCCTCGTCCCGACGCCCGCATTCGCGGAGGCGCCGAGCGGTGCCGACCTTCTGCTTCCCAAGATGGCGGAGTTCATCCCCGCCCTCATCGCCTTCCTCGTCATCTGGTTCGTGCTCGCCAAGCTCGCTTGGCCCTCGATCCTGGGCATGATGGAGAAGCGCCAGCAGAAGATCCAGGAGGACCTGGACGCCGCGGCCAACGAGAAGGTTGCCGCCGAGAAGGAGCACCGCGAGTACCAGGCGCAGATCGCCGAGGCCCGTCACGAGGCCGACGAGATCGTCGCCAAGGCCAAGCGTGAGGCCGAGGCCGAGCGCTCTCGCATCCTTGCCAAGGCGCAGGAGGACGCGGCCGCCACGGTCGCCAAGGCGCACGACGCCGTCAGCTCCGAGCGTCGCAAGGCCATGATCGAGCTCTCGAGCTCCGTCGTCGACCTGTCCGTCGAGATTGCCAGCAAGATCATTGGCAACGACCTCAGCGAGGAGGACCAGCGCAAGCTGGCCGAGAAGTATCTCGCGGAAGTGGGCACCGGTCATGACAACGAAGCGTAGCGATCAGGAGAAGTCCGAGAAGTACGCTCGCGCGCTCATCGACGCCGCGCGTCAGGAGGGCAGGGCCAACAAGGACCTGGTCCAGTGGAACCACGCCCTCAAGTTCTCGCCCGAGGTCCTCGAGACCCTCGCTGCCATGCGCACCGAGGACGACCTCAACCTCGTCGGTGACGTCGCTCGCACGTACAAGGAGATTCTCGACAGCGAGGACAAGACCGTCTCCGTCACGGTGACGACTGCCGTCCCGCTGGACGACGACCTTCGCGAGAAGGTCATTGCCAAGGCCGAGAAGGACCTGAACGCCCCGGTGTACCTGGTAGAGCGCGTCGATCCGTCCATCATCGGCGGTGTCGTGCTCGAGGCTCGCGGCAATCGCTACGACGCCTCGGTCCGAGCGCAGCTTGCCAACATCCGCAAGACGCTCTCCTCGACCTTTATTGGAAGTGATGACTAATGGCAGACAAGATCAGCTCCGAGGTGATCATGCGCACGCTGCGCGAGCAGCTATCGCAGATCAACGCCACGGTTGACGAGCAGGAGGCGTCTGTCGTCACCGAGGTGGGAGACGGCATCGCGCACATCTCCGGCCTCAAGACCGCCATGGCCGGCGAGCTGCTCCAGTTCACCAGCTCCACGTCTGGCAAGAGCGTCTACGGCCTGGCCCAGAACCTCGACGAGGCCGAGGTCGGCGCCGTTCTGTTCGGTGACGTCGACGCCATCAAGGAGGGTGACGAGGTCCGCACCACGGGCCGCGTCATGGACATCCCCGTTGGCCCGGCCATGCTCGGCCGCGTCGTGAACCCGCTCGGCCAGCCCATCGACGGCCGCGGCCCCATCAACACGACGGCGCGTCGCCCCATCGAGTTCAAGGCCCCTGGCATCATGGAGCGCCAGCCGGTCTGCGAGCCCGTCCAGACGGGCCTGCTCGCCGTCGACGCCATGGTCCCCATCGGACGTGGCCAGCGTGAGCTCATCATCGGCGACCGCAAGACGGGCAAGACGGCCATCGCCATCGACGCCATCGTCAACCAGGCCAAGACCGACATGGTCTGCGTCTACGTCGCCATCGGCCAGAAGGCCTCGACGGTCGCCGCCATCAAGGGCACGCTCAAGGCTCACGGCGTCCTCGACAAGACGATCATCGTTGCCGCCACGGCCGCCGACTCCGCGCCGATGCAGTACATCGCGCCCATGGCCGGTGCCGCCATCGGCGAGTACTTCATGTACAACGACGCCAACGGCAACCCCGCGGACGCCACGCATCCCGGCGGACACGCCCTCGTCATCTACGACGACCTGTCGAAGCAGGCCGTGGCCTACCGTCAGATGTCGCTTACGCTGCACCGTCCGCCTGGACGCGAGGCCTACCCTGGCGACATCTTCTACCTGCACTCTCGTCTGCTCGAGCGTGCCTGCAAGCTCTCCGACGCCAACGGCGGCGGCTCGCTCACGGCACTCCCGATCATCGAGACGCAGGAGGGCGACGTTTCCGCCTACATTCCGACGAACGTGATTTCGATCACGGACGGCCAGATCTACCTGCAGTCGAACCTGTTCTTCCAGGGTCAGCGCCCGGCTGTCGACGTGGGCATCTCGGTGTCTCGAGTCGGCGGCGCCGCTCAGCTCAAGGCCATGAAGCAGGTCGCGGGTACGCTGCGCCTGGACCTCGCCAGCTATGCCGAGAAGCAGGCCTTCGCCCAGTTCGGTTCCGACCTCGACGCCTCCACGCAGTACCAGCTGTCGCACGGCGCCCGTATGACCGAGCTGCTCAAGCAGGGCCGCTACTCCGCGCTTGACGTGGCAGACCAGATCATCGCCCTGTTCGCGGGCAAGGAGGGCTACCTGGATGACCTCGACGTCGACCAGGTCTGCCCGTTCCGTGATGGCCTCGCCTCCTACATGCAGGAGCGTCACGACGCGCTTCGCCGCGAGGTTCGTACGAGCAAGATTTCTGACAACACCGCTGAGCGTCTGAAGGGTCACATCGCCAGCTTCAAGAAGCAGTTCCTCCTCCAGCACCCGAGGAAGGCTGACCTTGAGGCCGAGGCTGCCGTGGCCGCTTCCGCCGACGATCAGGGGAAGGCGTAAGGCATCGGCTTATGTCGAATCTCCGCGAAATACAGAGGCGTATCTCCTCGGTCAAGGCGACCTCGCAGATCACGCGCACCATGGAGATGGTCTCCACGGCGAAGATCCGCAAGGCGCTTGAGCGTGCCGAGGAAGCCGAGCCGTACAAGGACGCCATCAGCCGCATGATGGGCGCCGTCGTGGGCGCGAGCCTCGACGAGCGCCAGCCGCTGCTCGCCAAGCATGCCGAGGAGAAGAACGTCCTCTTCATCGTCATCGCTTCCGACCGCGGCCTGGCTGGCGGCTTCAATGTGCAGCCCCAACGAGACGTCCAGCGCAAGATGGACGCGCTCAAGGCGAAGGGCATCGCGAGCCAGCTCATCACGAGCGGCCGCAAGCCCACGGACTACTTCACGTACCGCGGCGTAGAGCCGGTCATCTCGTTCACCGGGACCTCCTCGGAGCCCACGATGGACCAGGCCGACCAGATTGCCACCTTCGTGATGGACTCCTACGCCAAGGGCTCCATCGACCGCGTCGAGCTCGTCTACTGGCACGCCAAGAACCGCGTTGAGCAGACGCTCGTGAACGAGCAGCTGCTTCCGATCAACCCGGACGCGTTCAAGATGCCCAACGAGCCCCGCAACCCCGAGGCCCTGACGACCCTCGAGCACGACCTCAACAGTCCGTTCGAGTTCGAGCCGTCGGCCTCCGAGGTGCTCGGCTACCTCATCCCGGCGTACGTCCGCACCGTCATCTTCCATGCGATGCTTGACTCTGCGGCGGCCGAGCATGGCGCACGCCGTCGCGCCATGCACTCAGCGACCGAGAACGCCGAGGACGTCATCACCAACCTGAGCCGCACGTACAACCGCGTGAGGCAGGGCTCCATCACCACGGAGCTGAACGAGATCATCGGCGGCGCGTCCGCATTGGAGGACAACTGATGGCAGAAACCACTGAAAAGCGCACGGTGCTTGAGGAGGCCGCCCTCGACTACATGAGGCGCGGCGCTGGCGATGGCACCGTCATCCGCATCGTGGGCTCCATCGTCGACGTCAAGTTCGACGAGGGCGTGCCCGCGATCTACAACGCGCTGGTCGTCAAGGGCGAGACGCCCATTGGCGCGATCAACGTCACGCTCGAGGTCGAGAGCGAGCTTCCCGGCAACGTCGTCCGCTGCGTCGCCATGGAGTCCACCGACGGCCTGCAGCGTGGCCTGCGCGTGCACGACACCGGCGCTCCCATGATGATGCCGGTCGGCGAGGCCACCCTTGGCCGCGTGTGGAACGTGGCCGGCAAGCCCGTCGACGGCAAGCCGCTCCCCGAGAGCATCCAGTACTACCCGATTCACCGTCCGGCGCCCCAGTTCCAGGACATCACGACGCAGACCGAGATCTTCGAGACCGGCATCAAGGCCATCGACCTTCTCGAGCCCTACGTCCGTGGTGGCAAGACCGGCCTGTTCGGCGGCGCTGGCGTGGGCAAGACGGTGCTGATCCAGGAGCTCATCAACAACCTGGCCCAGGAGCACGGTGGTACGTCCGTGTTCACCGGCGTGGGCGAGCGCACCCGTGAGGGCACCGACCTGTACCTCGAGATGAGCGAGTCTGGCGTCATCAACAAGACCTGCCTGGTCTACGGCCAGATGAACGAGCCGCCCGGAGCCCGTCTGCGCGTGGGCCTCGCCGGCCTCACCACGGCCGAGTACTTCCGTGACCAGGGCCAGGACGTGCTGCTGTTCATCGACAACATCTTCCGCTTCTCCCAGGCCGGCTCCGAGGTCTCCGCACTTCTCGGCCGCATGCCGTCCGCCGTTGGCTACCAGCCCACGCTGGCAACCGAGATGGGCGACCTGCAGGAGCGCATCACGTCGACCCGCGAGGGCTCCATCACGTCCGTCCAGGCCGTCTACGTCCCCGCAGACGACCTGACTGACCCGGCGCCTGCCACCACGTTCACGCACCTGGACGCCACGACGGTTCTGTCCCGTAACATCGCCTCGCTGGGCATCTACCCGGCAGTCGACCCGCTGGCCAGCTCGTCTGACGCCCTCGACCCGAGCGTCGTCGGCGAGGAGCACTACCGCGTCGCCACGGCGGTCCAGGAGCTTCTGCAGGAGTACACCGACCTTCAGGACATCATCGCGATTCTCGGCATGGACGAGCTCTCCGAGGAGCAGCGCCTCGTCGTTGACCGCGCCCGCAAGGTCCAGCAGTTCCTGTCCCAGTCGTTCCACGTGGCCGAGAAGTTCACCGGCAACCCCGGCTGCTACGTGCGCATCGAGGACACGGTCCGCTCGTTTGCTGCCATCATCGACGGTGAGTGCGACGACATCCCCGAGCAGGCGTTCCGCTTTGCCGGCACCATCGACGACGTGCGCCAGCGCGCCGCCAAGATGGCGGCCGATGAGGCCAAGGCCGAGTAGGGAAGGCACGGATGGCGTATCTAACCTGCAAGTTCGTGAGGCCAGACAAACAGCTGTTCGAGGGCAAGTGCGCCTCGATGACGCTTGTCACCTACTCGGGCGAGCTTGGCATCCTTCCGGGGCATGCCTCGGAGATCTGCGCCCTGGGCGACGGCGTCGTGCGCATCAAGAACCTCGACGAGGACGGCGGAGACGAGCGTGACGTCGTGGTCTCCGGCGGCTACGCCGAGATCCGCAACAACGTCGTCGTCATCATCGCCGACCACGCCCGCGCCACGGATGACATCGACGTCGACACGGTTCGCCGCACGCACGACAAGGCACAGGCCAAGCGCGATGCCCTCCCCGAGGACGATCACCAGCGCGCCTACTACGAGAACAAGATGGCCTGGTGCGATCTGCTTCTCGAGAAGGCCGGGGCGGCGTCGGCATCCGAGTAGCGGCTCGTCTACAATTGAGCATTGGATAGACCTGATGGGCGTCCGGCAACGGGCGCCCATCTTCGCATATGCATACAAAACCGGGAGGAACATGGACGTCATCAAGGTCGAGGGAGGGCTACCCGTCAGCGGAGAGGTCCGCGTGGAGGGTGCCAAGAACTCCGCCCTCAAGCTCATGGCCGCCACAATCATGGCACCTGGCGTCAACACGCTCACGAACGTGCCCAACATCTCCGACGTGCACGTGATGGGCAAGGTGCTCAAACGCCTTGGTGCCACCATCGACGTCGTGGACGAGCACACCCTCATCATCGACACCACCAACGTCAGCAAGTGGGAGGCGCCCTATGACCTCGTTGTCAAGATGCGCGCCTCCACAGCGGTTCTCGGGCCGCTGCTCGCGCGCTTCGGCAAGGCCGTTGTCGCCATGCCGGGTGGCTGCAACCTGGGTGCGCGCAAGATCGACATGCACATTCTTGGCCTCGAGGCCCTGGGCGTCCAGTTCGAGACGGCCCACGGCAACATCCACGCCAGCGCGCCCAACGGCATCATCGGAGCCAACGTGACGCTCGAGTTCGCGAGCGTTGGCGCCACTGAGAACCTCATCATGGCCTCGGTCCACGCCAAGGGCACCACGACCATCGACAACGCGGCCCGCGAGCCAGAGATCGTGGACCTTGCGAACATGCTCAACGAGATGGGCGCAAAGATCCGCGGCGCCGGCACCCCCGTCATCGAGATCGAGGGCGTGTCCGAGCTTCATCCCGTCACCCATGCCGTCGTGGGAGACCGCATCGAGGCGGGCACGTTCATCGCGGCCGCTGCCATGACGGGCGGCCCCATCCGCGTTGTGGGCTTCAAGCCCGAGCACCTTGGCCTTGTCCTCAAAAAGTACGAGGCCATGGGCGTCAAGATCGAGCGCGAGGAAGACGGCGTCACTGCCAGCGCGGATGGCCGCCTCAGGTCTGTGGACATCCAGACGCTTCCCTTCCCGGGATTCCCCACGGACATGCAGGCCCAGACCATGGCGATGCTTGCCCTGGCAGACGGTCAGTGCGTCATCACGGAGAACATCTTCGAGAACCGCTTCATGTTCGCGAGCGAGATCGCGCGCATGGGCGCCAACATCCGCATCGAGGGGCACCATGCCATCGTGCACGGCGTCGAGGGTCTCTCCGGCGCCCAGGTTGAGTCGCCTGACCTGCGCGGAGGTGCCGCGCTCGTGCTGAGCGGCCTCGTTGCGGAGGGCGAGACCACGGTCTCGGCCATCCACCACATCGAGCGTGGCTACGAGCACTTTGTCGACAAGCTCTGCGCGCTCGGGGCGCACGTGTGGAGGGACACCATTCCCGATGCCGTCGACGAGGACTAGCCATGTTCTCTCGTGAATTCCGCGACCCCTCGACAACGGGCTTCTTCGACTACGACAGAACTAGCTCCGGGTCGAGCTACCACGAGCGCATGGTCAGGCGGAGGACTCGCGCCAGGTCGATAGCCGCCGTTGCCGTCGTTCTCGCGGTCGTGATGACCCTTGCCTGTGCCTTCCTGGCGCTCAGGCATTGATGTACTGTGTAAGCCATAGTTAACTTTTATCTGGGCCAGGCGTCCAGGCATCGGAGGTCCTTCATATGAAGGTAAAGAACGAGGGACATGCGCTCACCAGCGCGGGCGAGGACTACCTCGAGGCAATCTACTGCATCCTGCTCGAGCACCCCGGCGACGACTCGGTGCGTTCCGTTGACGTCTCCGAGCGCCTTGGGGTCACGAAGGCCAGCGTCAACAAGGCGCTCTCGGCGCTCAAGGACGGAGGCTACGTAGAGCAGACGCGCTACGGGAGGGTCGAGCTCACCGAGGAGGGCAAGGGCTATGCCGCCGAGGTGTGGAGCCGTCACCGCATGCTCCGCACCTTCCTTGTGGTTGAGCTCGGCGTGGACGAGGAGGTCGCAGACGAGGAGGCGTGCATCATGGAGCACGCGCTCTCGCACGACACGTCGAAGCGCCTGTTCGAGTACCTCAAGCGCCAGGGCGTCTCGGTGGAGGCGGAATAGCCTCCGCGTCAGGGCCTAGATGCACATATAGGTGAGCCAGTCGGCGCCGTGCGCAATTCGTAGCCGCACGGCGCTGTTTCTATGTAGGACGTGCCGTTTTTTACGCGGGCGGGTACTATTTCCAAGGTTGTACACCTACGAATGCACAAGCACCCCGTCCGCGCAGCGACAAGGGTGCAAGATTGAATGGAGCCATCGTGAAGGCAGTCATTCCCGCCGCCGGCCTCGGTACGCGTTTTCTTCCCGCGACAAAGGCCGTCCCCAAGGAGCTCCTCCCCGTTCAGGGTCTTCCTGTCATCCAGCAGGTCGTCGAGGAGGCCCTGGCCGTCGATGGCGTCAATGGGGTTGTCATCGTCAACTCCCACGAGAAGCCGGCGATTGAGCAGCACTTCGCCAAGGATTCCGCGCTCGAGCAGACGCTCGAGTCGCGTGGCAAGGACGCCCTTGCCACGTCCGTGAAGCGTGCGGCCGAGCTTCCCGTCTCCTTCGTCTACCAGGACGAGGCCCTTGGCCTTGGCCACGCCGTGCTCCAGGCCGAGCCCGAGATGGATGGCGAGCCGTTCCTCGTCCTTCTCGGTGACTACTTCGTGCCCGGCCATGACATGTGCCGTCGCATGAAGGCGGTCTCCGACGCGCACAATGGCGCCTCCGTCATCGCCGTGGCCGCCGTGCCCGAGGACCAGGTCTCCCGCTACGGCATCATCGCCGGCGAGTGCATCTCGGGCGAGAACGCCGAGGAGCCGGGCGCCGTATGGCGCATCAGCGGCCTTGTCGAGAAGCCCCAGCCCGAGGACGCCCCGAGCCACCTGTTCATCGTGGGCCGCTACCTGCTCTCGCCGCGCATCATGGAGCTGCTCTCCACGCAGGAGCCGGGCGCTGGCAACGAGATCCAGCTGACCGACGCCATGGTCCGTCTGCTCGACACCGAGGAGATGTATGCCCTCGTTGTCGATGTTGACGAGGGTCGTGACACGGGTACCCCTGCGGCCTGGGCCGGCGTCTGCGCCCGTGCAGCGCTTGAGGATCCCAGCACGCGAGACGCCTTCATCGAGGCCCTGGGCGGCGCCGCCCAGTTTGTTCGCTAAGCCAAGCCTCTGATTGTTGGACGCCCCGCGGCACCCAGTGTCGGCGGGGCGTTTTCATGCCTTTTTGTGGAGGATGCTTTCATGAGCGTCATTAACTTCCTTGGCGACGCCTGGTGCGTGCGTGTCGACGAGGGCGAGCCCCACGAGGACGCGCTGCGGATCGCAAATGCCCTCGGCCAGCTTTCGAGGGAGCGCTTTCCCGAGTCGACCATAGTCATCGGCTATGACACGCGTCCGCTCTCTGCCGCCATTGCCAGGGAGATGGGCGAGGTCATCGCCTCGTATGACATCAAGGTGCAGGTGAGCAATGCGCACTGTCCCTCCTGCGTGCTTACCGAGGCGGTTCGCAGGAACCAGGAGGCCGTTGCCGGAGTCATGCTTACGGCTGGCAACAAGCCCGCCGACTACTTTGGCATCCGCATTTGCTCGGCCGATGGCTCGGCGGCGACCACCGAGGACACCGATCGCATCGAGTCCTATATCGTTCCCGAGCTTCCCTCGAGAAGGGGAGAGGTCGAGTTCGTTGACCTCATGACGCCCTATCTCGAGCGCGTCTCATCCCTCGTGGATGGCTCGGCGATTGCGGAGACCGCGCCCATCGTGGTCTGCGACCCAATGTATGGGGCGCAGGTCTCGCATGCCTGCAGGGTGTTCTCCTCCCTCGGCGCTCGCGTGATCGAGCTCCACAACGACGATGCCGATGACTTCGCAGGCCTTCACCCGGAGGCCGCGGAGCCCTGGATTGATGACTGCGAGCAGGAGGTTCTGGACAACGGGGCCTCCTATGGCATCGCAATCGATGGCGCGGGCGAGCGAATTGCGCTCATCGACGAGCGGGGCAACTATGTGAGCCCGCACAAGACGCTCGCCTTGCTCATGGACTACCTCGTGAATTCCCGCGGACGGGGCGGAAGGATGGTTGCCCCCATCTTCGTGAGCTCCATCGTGCGGAGGCAGGCCGAGAGACTGGGGCTTCCTCTCACCGTTACGCCTATCGGCTATGCCTGGATGCGCGAGGAGCTGGCGTTGGGTGATGCCCTGTGCGCCGGCGATGCCGTTGGAGGCGTAGGGATTCCTGACCTGGGCCTCGACAGAGACGCTCTTGGCGCCGCCGTCTTGCTCGTGGACCACATTGCGCGAGACGGGCGCCCCCTCTCTGCCATGGTCGCAGAGCTTGATGAGTGCCTGGGACATATGGAGTATGGCCGCCGCGAGCTGTCCCTTGGTGCGGGCGAGGCCCAGATGCTGAGGGTCGCGCTT
The DNA here is from genome assembly GCF_900143685.1 of Parolsenella massiliensis. Taxonomy (NCBI): domain Bacteria; kingdom Bacillati; phylum Actinomycetota; class Coriobacteriia; order Coriobacteriales; family Atopobiaceae; genus Parolsenella; species Parolsenella massiliensis. The sequence continues at coordinate 2,008,826 of NZ_LT671675.1, forward strand.
CCGGGGATAAACCCGCCAACGATCGCCGGTCTTAAGGTCGAGGGTGTGTCGCACCCGTCGAGGTGCCTGAGGCTTGCGCTTCCCAAAGGGGCCTGGGTGCTTGTGGCTCCTTCGCCGTCGGGCCCCACGGCCCTGCTGGCGGCCGAGGCTCCGACAAGGGCAATGCGAGACGACTTGCTCAGCGCGGCAGCGGCGCTTGCGCATGCACCGCTGACGAGTGGCGAGCAATAAGAACTCTATAGAGATGGATGAGCGAAGAGAGGGGCTCCGCAATCGCGGGCCCCTCTCTTCGTGTCGTCGGCCACTTGTGTGCAAACCGTGGAGCCCCTCCCCGCGCCTTGCGGGGGCGGCGGGGGGAGCGTATATTACTTCCTCGCGCCGCGCACCCAGCCGACCGGCCGGGCCCGCGACCAGGGCGAACCTTGAGAACCGGATACCGCGATCGAAGAGATCGGACCAGTTACAGACAGCACTATTTTCA